>CAIXHE010000012.1 GCA_903919205.1 uncultured Opitutaceae bacterium
CCGATCGGTGTGATCTGGCGGGGCACCCCGCCGGTGATCGGGAGCGTGTAGACGATCGAGGGTTGTCCGCTGCTGATCCCGAGCATGGTCCCGTCGAAGGAGAGCGCATGGTCGTTGTTGCAGTGGACCTGCTCGCCCGTGCCGATCGGCGCGGTCGCGTGCGTGGCCAGGTCGAAGCTGAACATGCGGCCATTGTGGTTGAAGACCAGATGCTTGCCGTCGGGCGTCCAGTTCGGAGCCTGGATCGAGTCCTGCGCGCGGTGCAGGGTCTTGCGCACCCCCGTCACGGTGTCGAGGACCTCGATGTCGCTTCCGATATAGTCCCTGTAGGGGCGAAAATCCGGGGCCGCGGGCTTCACCAGGCGCACGTTGCGGAACACCGCGGACTCGACGACCGTGTTGTTGTGGGCGCAGACGTAGATGCCCACGTACACCTCATCGGGCAGGTCTACCCCCTCGAGGGACTGGGTTGAGAACGTCTCGCCGAAATGGGCCGCGGACATGGTGAACGTCTTTCCAGAGCGCTCGAGCTGGAGGACGTCGGGGGCGTCGATTGTCATGCGGATCTCCTCCGTGGGTGCCCCGGGCGTGCGCCGGAACTGGAGCGAGGCCAGGCCTCCCCCGTGCCTGCATGCGTTCACGTGCGGCGAGCGCGGGTCGAGGCTCGCGCGGACGATCAGGCCCAGCTTCCGGTGGGGATCGCCGGCCTTCCCCAGGAACTCCGTCATCGCCTGCACCAGGAAATCCCCCTTCACCTTCTTCCACACGAACTGGTCCTCGTCGTGGTCGCCCCACATGTTGGTGCCCGAGGAGACGAGCGTGTAGGCCTGGGCCTCGGCGTCATAGCTCGCGCTGCCGGGCAGCCCGACGCCGCCGATGTCGCCGTGATGCTCGAAGAGGCCGACGGGGCCCCCGGGCTGCGCGCCGCGCGCGAGGGTGACGGCCCCGGCCGCGAGCACGCAGCAAAGGGCTGGCACGAGGGCCAGCGGAGAGGACATGAGTACGTGCGCGGCGGAGGACATGGGTGTGGGCGGGGTGGGTCGAACCGAGCGCGGGCGGCGATCGGCGGGGGAAATGCCATCCTATGCCGACCCTCGCACGGCGCAAGGCCGTACGCATCCAAAGACAGTTGCGTACCGACCGAGCGGGTCGCCAAAGTCCATTCGACGCATGCAAGTCCTCCGCCGGTTACTTCGACCCCCAATCCTCATCATGGCGCTGGCAGGGTTGGTCGCCGCAGGGGGCTGCTCCCGGCGCGAGTCCCAGGCCGAGGCCGACACCCGGCGCAGGATCCTCGACTGGGGCAACCTGGCGGAGCCCGCATCGATCGACCCACAGCTTGTGAATTCCACCACCGACGCGGACATTGTCTATGCGCTCGTGGAGGGTCTCGCGAACTACGACCCAAAGGACCTCCATCCGACCCCCGGCGTCGCGGAGCGCTGGGAATCGAACGCGGACGCGACCCAGTGGACGTTCCACCTGAGGGGCAACGCCCGCTGGTCGAACGGGGACCCCGTGACGGCCGAGGACTTTGTCTACGCCTACCGCCGCATCCTTTCCCAGAAGCTCGCCGCCCCCTACGCAAACATGCTCTTCCACCTGAGGAACGGCGAGGCCTACTACAAGGGCACCCTGACCGACTTCTCGAGGGTCGGGGTCTCGGCCCCGGACCCCCGCACGCTGGTGCTCAGCCTGTGGCACCCCCTGGCCTACCTGCCCCTCATGGTGTGCCACATGTCGTGGTTCCCGGTGCACCGCCCGACCATCGAGAAATTCGGCGCGATCGACGACCGCGCGACGCGATGGACGCTGCCGGGCAACTACGTCGGCAACGGGCCCTTCGTGCTGACCGAGTGGAAACCCCAGCAGGTGATCCGCGTGGTCAAGTCCCCCACGTACTGGAACGCCGCCTCGATCAGGCTCGAGGGCTGCAATTTCTACCCGATCGACCTGGCAAGCACCGAGGAGACCGCCTTCCGTGCGGGCCAGCTGCACGTCACCCAGCAGGTGCCCCCCGAGAAGCTGGAGGCCTATGGCAAGGATCCCCGGCACGTGCTCAGGCAGTACCCCATCATGGCGACGTACTTTTACCGCCTGAACGTGAACAAGCCCCCGCTGAACGACGCCCGGGTCCGGCGGGCGCTGTCGCTGGCAATCGAGCGCAGCCAGATCACCGAGCACGTGCTCAAGGCGGGGCAGGTGCCGGCAGGCACCCTCACCACGCCCGGCACCGGCGGCTTCATGCCCCCGCAGCTCGTGAAGACGGACATCCCGGAGGCCCAAAGGCTCCTCGCCGAGGCGGGTTATCCCGGCGGCGCCGGCTTCCCGAGCATCGAGATTCTCTACAACACCACGGAGACGCACCAGCACATCGCGGAGGCGATCCAGCAGATGTGGCTGAAGAACCTGGGGATCCACGCGACGCTGATCAACCAGGAGGCCAAGGTGGTCGAGGACGTGATGCGCCAGGGCAACTACCAGGTGGCCCGCTACGGATGGAACGGCGACTACCTCGACCCGAGCACGTTCATCGACATCATGACGACCGGCAACGGAAACAACCAGACAGGCTGGAGCAACGCCGAGTACGACCGCCTGGATGCCCTCGCACAGACCACCGGCGACAACAGGAAGCGCTTCGACTACTTCCTGCAGTGCGAGCAAATCCTCGCGCGCGAGAGCCCCCTCATACCCCTGTACTACTACACGCGCAGCCTGCTCGTGCGGCCCGAGGTCAGGGGCTGGGAGGGCAACCTGATCGACATGCACCTGCTAAACGGCGTCAGCCTGGAGCCGCCGGCCCGCTGAGGGGCAGCCCTAGGAGCCGTCGCGCAGGCCGTGCAGCTCCTGCCGAAGCACGCTGAAGAAGCGGGTCATCTCGTGCTCGAGCTCGGCCACGTCCGTCTTGCGCCCGAGTTCTTCCTCCACGACCCGCCACGCGGGCAACTCCTCGAGCTCCCCGTCCAGCGCCTCGAGGCGCGAGCCGCTGAATCCAAGCCCCCGCGCCTTGGCCATGAAGTTGGCGATCGCGACCAGCGCCACCTCGAGGCGGTGGGCCCCGGCCTTGCAGGGGTCGTCGTGGTGGGCGATGCACTCGACCACGACCTCGGAGAGGTTGTTGCGGCAGGCGAAGATGACGCCGGCCTCGCGGTGCCCCACCCCGAGCGTCTCGCGCTCGAGGTCCTCCAGTCGGCCCTCGCCGTTCCAGGAGGCGACCAGGATGTCCCGGTAGGTGTCGCCGGCCACGGTCGACAGGACGATCTTTCCCACATCGTGGAGGAGCGCGGCCATGTAGATCTGGTCGGAGGCGCCCGGCCGGAGCCTGCGCTGGAGCTCCTCGGCGATCGCGGCCGTGGCAAAGGCGTGGATCCAAAGGTGGCGCCAATCGAGTCCCTCGGCCATGCGCTGCGCATCGCGCAGCGTGAAGACGGCCTGGGCCATCCTGCGCACCTGCACGATGCCCAGCATCTGGACGGCCGTGGAGAGATCGTCGATCCGCTGCTCGGAGGCCACGACGACCGAGTTGGCCATGCCCAGCACACGCACACAGAGGGCCGAGTCTTTCTGGAGGGCGCCCACGATCTCGTCCACGTCGACGCCCTCGCGTCCCATCGTGCGGACGACCCCCTCCACGAGCGATTGAAGGGCCGGGATCTGGCGGAGTCCCTCCAGGGCGTCCAGCGTGGACCGCCGGACCTCGGGGTCCGCGGTGATGGAGATCCTGCGCGCCGGGGGTTGGTCCATCCGCACCGTCTCGCGGAACGACCGCTCGAGGGCCTCGGGGTCGTCCCGGGCGCCAGGCGGGGCCGAGGCCTCGGCCGGCACAGCCGCGACAAAAGGTTCGACGCGTGCCGGCACTGCGGCAGGCAGAGCCGCGGCGCGGCCGAACCACCGAACCCACCAGCCGCCGAAAAACGACAGGATCGCGCCGGGCATAGGGAATCCCCCATATATCGTCACCCTTGAAGGGACGCTTGAGGCCCGAAGCCCAGTGGCGGCCCGGACTTTGGTAAGACCCTAACCGGTATGTCTTTAGAAATACTGGAAACCTGCCCGATTTCGCCGCCCTAGGCCCCGCGCGCGGGTGCGCGCAGGCCCTGCAGCAGGGCCCTCATCGCCGCGAGCTCCTCGGCGGTGACCGCGTGGCTGTTCCCCTTGAAAATCGAGGTCGTCACCTTGGCCCCGGCATTCTCCATGACCTCCGCCGTCCGCTCTACATGTTCCAGGGGGATGAACGGATCGTGCTCGCTGCAGCCGAGGTACACGGGCGTGCCGTCGAGGCTGCCCGCCCCGGTGCGCGGGGCGTCGAGCGGCCCGATCAGCGCGCCACTGAGCCCGAAGACCCCGCCGTAGCGGCGCCGGTGCGTCTCGGCGTAGTCCAGGCTGAGGCAGCCTCCCTGGGAGAAGCCGATGAAGACCAGGCTCTCGAACGGCACCCCGGCCGCCGTCACCTCGCGCACCAACCCGTCGACCACGTCCAGGGCGCCCTGAAGGTACGGCTCGTTCTCGGTCCTCGGCAGGAGGAACCTCTGGGGATACCAGCTCGCGCCCTCGGCCTCGGGCGCCACGAGCGCCACATCCCGTGCGTCGCCCGCAACCGCCTCGCCGAGACCCAGGATGTCGCGAGCGGAGCCTCCGCGGCCATGGATCAGGAGAAGGGCGGCGCGCGCCTTTGAGAAGGGAGCGCCCGTGCGCAGCACGACCTGGCCCTGGTGTGGTTTCATGCGCGAATCCTAGCACCGCGTTCCCGGCCGGGCAACCCAGGAGCCTCGGAGGTTGACGCAGCGGGAAGGACCTCAGCTATAGTGAAAGCCCCGCGCCCCGGCCCCACTAGGATCCCCATGAAGCCCCTGTCCCTCACGGCCTGCCTCCTCTCCGCCTGCCTCGCAGCCGCCGCGCCCGCCCGGGCCGCCGACCGCCTCAAGGACGAGGCCTCGGCCTTCCTGCGGACCAATGCTGCGAGCCCGGTGGACTGGATGCCCTGGGGCGACGCGGCGGTCGAGCGCGCCCACCGCGAACAGCGCCCGGTCTTCCTCTTCGTCGGGAGCTTCACGAGCGAGCTTGCTCGGGCGATGACACGGCAGACCTTCGCGAATCCCGAGGCCGCGGCGTGGCTGAACAAGAACTTCATCTGCGTGATCGCCGACCGCGACGAGCACCCCGAGGTGGCCTCGCTCTACGGTTCCTACGTGTCCGACGTGAAGCAGCTCGGCGGATGGCCCCTCAACGTCTTCCTCACCCCGGACTTCGCGCCCTTCGAGGGCGCCGCCTACCTCGGGCCCTCCGAGGACTGGGGACGGCCCGGATTCCTCAAGCTGGCGAACCAGGCAAAGACGGCCTGGGAGGCGAGCCCCGCGGCGTGCAGGAAGCGGGCCCAGGAGGCGGTCACCCAACTGGCGCCGCCTTCCAAGGCGACGGAGGTTCGCGCGTGGAGCTCCGAGAAGACGCAGGCGAGGCTTGACGCCGCGCAGGCGGCGTGGCTCGCCTCCTTCGACGCCGTCCACGGCGGCTTCAGCGACCCCCCAAAGGCGCCGAACCCCGAGCTGCTGCGCTTCCTGCTCCTTCGCCCGGGCGCGGGCCGTGACGCGGCCCTCGTGACCCTGCGCGCCATGGCCGGGAGCGCGCTGCGCGACCCGCTCGACGGCGGCTTCTACCACTATGCGAGCGACGACGCCTGGCGGTTGCCCTACCCCCAGAAGCTGCTCGCCGACCAGGCACGCGTGGCGCTTGCCTACACGCTGGCAGCCGAGGGTCCCGACGCGCAGTCCTTCGAGCGCACCGCCCGCGGGGCGCTCGACTACGCGCTCGGCTCGCTCGCGCTCCCGGACGGGACCTTCTGCGCCGCCGTGGACGCGACGGGCGACGAGTACGTGGCCACCTACGCCTGGCGGGCCGCCGACATCGACGCGGCCCTCGGGCCCGACGCCGCCGCCTTCCGGCTCGCCCACGGCGTCGAGGCGTCGGGCAACGTCCCCGCGTCCGACGACCCCTCGGGGACCTATGCGGGTCGCAACCTGCTGCGCTCGCCCGCCGGGCCGGACACGCCCGCCTCCGCGATCGCCCGGCTCCTCGCCCTGCGCAACCAGCGGCCCGCCCCTCCCCGCGACCCGCGCGCGACGGCGGAGGCCCACGGGCTGCTGCTGAGCGCTCTGTCGCGGGCCGCGGAGCGCTTCCACGACGCGCGCTACCGCGACGCGGCCGGCCAGGTGCTCGCCTCCGCGCGGCGGGCGTTCCTCGCGTCCGAAGACGGCGAGCTGCGACACCTGGCGGGCTCCGGGCTCCCGGGCGCACCGGGCGACTACGCGGCGCTGGCACTCGGGTGCATCGACGCCGGCCGCGCCCGGGGCGACCCCGCAGCGTCGGCCCTCGGGGCACGGCTCCTCGCCAGGCTGAACGCGCGATTCTACGACCCGGTGAGCGGGCGGTACTTTGCCACGGCGGCCGAGCACACGCCCGGGCTCTTCGTGCGACCGTACGGCGACCCCGAGCCCCCGGCAGCGGAGTCGCTCGCGATCGAGGCCGGGACCCCGAACGCGGCCGAAGTGGCGGCCGCGCTCTCCGATTCCCTCGAGGAGACGGCCGCGCAGGCACCCGCCGACGCGCTCCTCGCCCTGCAGGTCTACCGTCGGCCCTAGGCCCGCGGGGAACCCTCAGGAGGTGGGCGTGGCGACCGCCGGCGCGGGGCTCGGCAGCTTGTCCTGCATCCTCACCCGGTAGCTCCCCGGCGAGTCGCCGGTCATGCGCTTGAAGAGCACGCACATGTACTCCATGTGCTCGAAGCCGGTCAGCTCCGCGATTCGCTTCAGGGGGAAATCGGTCTCCAGGAGCAGCTGGCGGATCTTGCGCAGCTGGACCCTGCGGATCTCGGCCTGGGGCGAGCGCCCGATGTAGTGCCGGAACTTGCGCTCCATCTGGCTGCGCGAGGCGTGGGCATGCTGGAGGACGTCGCCCACCGTGATGCCCCGGCACGCCTGCTCGCGGATGAAGCTGAGCGCCGCCGCGACGTTGCGGTCGTCGACCGCGAGCACGTCGGTCGAGTGCCGCGTCACGACGCCGACCGGATCCACGCGCTGGTCGGCGACGGCCGCCTTGCGGCCCGCCAGGAGGTCGCGCATGAGAGCGGCCGCCCGGTAGCCCGACTGGAAGGCGTTCGGCGCGACGCTCGAGAGCGCGGGGTCGGCCAGCTCGCAGCGCACCGTGTCGTTGTTGGCGCCGAGCACGGCCACTTCCTCGGGCACGAGGATGCCGCTCGCATGGGCCGCGCTGATCACCTGCTGGGCCCGCAGGTCGACGCAGGCCATGACGGCGATGGGCTTGGGCAGGCTCTTCAGCCACACGGCGATCTTGTCGATCTGCTCCTCCTCCCAGAAGGGCGTGGAGTCACCGGGGTACTCCACGTCGAAGACCGAGCACTCGCGGCCCGCGAGGCGCACCGCCTCGACGAAGCCGTCGCGGCGCTCGCAGGACCAGCTGTTGTTGCCGAATCCGCTGAAGCCGAACTTCTGGTAGCCGCGCTCGATGAAATGCTCGGCCCCCAGGTGCCCGATGCCCACGTTGTCCGGGCGGATCTTCGGGACGCCCGGATACGGCGGGATGTCGTTCAGGTCGACGAGCGGGATCTTGAGCTCGGCGCAGGTCTGGGCCATCAGCGGCGTCGTGTGCCGGCTGATGACGCCCTGCCACTTCTTGCTGCGCAGCCACCGCGGGTCGGTCTCCGAGATAGCCTGGTCGTCGTGGAACGCGGTCCAGAGGTGGTGGGTGCGCTCAAAGTGCGCGACCCCCTTGAGCATCGCCATGCTCTCCTCGAACCGGGTGAGGAAGACGAGCAGGACGTGGGGTTTCTTCACGGACCCCACGCTGAAACCTTCGCTCCGGGCTGGCAAGTGCGGGCGCGGCGCCCGCAGGGGCCGGCGCTAGAGCTTGAGGGGGTTCTCCTTGATGAAGGTGACGACCTCCTCCGCGTTGCAGAAGCAGAGGGCGGTGAAGGTGTCGGCTGCGCCGTAGTAGATCGCCAGGCGCCCGGTCTTCGAGTCGCAGAGGCACCCGACGGGGAAGCACACGCCGGGAACGAAGCCCACGAGCTCGTACTCCGCCTCCGGCACGATGATCGGCTGGTTGGCGCAGGCGATCACCTTCCAGGGCTCCTTGCGGTCGAGCAGCATGGCGCTGATCGCGTAGACGTACCCGTTGCAGGTGGTCGTGACGCCATGGTAGAACAGAAGCCAACCCTCGCTGGTCTCGATCGGGGACGGGCCGGCTCCAATCTTCGTGCCCTGCCACCAGGGGCCGCCGCGGCCGATCACGTGGCGGTGCTTGCCCCAGTGCACGAGGTCGGGGCTCTCGCTCACGAAGATGTCGCCGAAGGGCGTGTGGCCCGTGTCCGAGGGGCGGCTGAGCATGAGGAAGTTCTTCCCGAACTTCCTCGGAAACAGGACGCCGTTGCGGTTGTAGGGGAGGAAGGCGTTCTCCAGCTGCTCGAAGTGCACGAAGTCGGTCGTGCGCGCGATTCCGATCGTGGGGCCGTGGTAGCCATTGCACCAGGTGACGTAGTACACGCCGTCCACCAGCGTGACGCGCGGGTCGTAGGCGTACTCGAAGCGCCGCACCTCGGGGTCGTCGCACGTGAGCTCGATCGGCTTCGGCTCAAAGGTGAACTTGAGGCCGTCGGGGCTGCGCCCCACGTGAAGGTGCGGGATCCGGTCCATGCCCTCGGTTCGGAACACGCCGATGAAGCCGCCCTTCCAGGGCACGACCGCGCTGTTGTAGATGCCGGTGACACGGGGCAGCGGGCGCCGACCCACCACGGGGTTGCCCGTGTAGCGCCAGGCGACGTCGGTGTTGCCCGCGGCCTTCGGCTCCCACGGGATATTCGGCAAGGCGGTGCCAATGATCTTTAACTTCATATACAATAGGAGTTTAGGGTATTCATACTGCCCGATTTTGCGGGCAGCGGGGCAAACGAACAACGCGGGGTACAGCGGGACAGAAGCAAGCCTACTGATTCCAAGTTCGTATGTTAATGAGATTCTTTGCCACAAACTTGAGAGGCAAGCTCCCCGCCCCGGGGCGACGTCCGGCGGGCCCTCCGGGAGATTTGACTTCGCGGCCAAAAGCGCCGGTTTTGGAGGTGACTCGTCCGCGCCCCCGCGGGCCGTGTAAGGACCCCGATCATGCCCCCCACCCGCCTGTTCCGAGCGATGGCCTGCGCCGTGCTCACCGGCCTCGCAGCCCCCGCCTTCGCCGCCGCCGGAACTTACGCCGTCACGGACTACGGAGCCTCCGGCAAGGACATCCGCGGCGACACCGCGGCCGTCCAGCGGGCGATCGACGCCTGCGCCTCCGCCGGTGGCGGCCAGGTCGTCGTGCCCGCCGGCTCGACCTTCGTGATCGGCACCATCGAGCTGAAAAGCCACGTGGACCTCCACCTCGAGCGCGGCGCCCTCCTGCAGGCGAGCCCCCACCACGCCGACTTCACGCGCTTCGCCCAGCCCCCGGTCAATTTCGATCCCGGCCCGGCGCCACGGATGGGGGTCGTCGTGTATGCCGACGGGGCCGAGGACGTCGCGATCACGGGGCCCGGGCGGATCGACGGCAACTGCATGGCCTACGTGACCGCGGTCGGACCCTACATCTACACCTGCACCGACCTGCGCCCGTTCGCGGTGGTGCTCAAGCGCTGCCACCACGTTCTGCTGCGGGAGTTCTCGCTCACGAACTCCGCCTTCTGGACCCTGCGAGTCCTCGGCTGCGACGATGTCAGCATCGACGCCCTCACGATCGACGGGGACCTGCGGATGCCCAACAACGACGGCATCGACATCGACTGGTCCTCGAACGTGCGCATCCGCGGCTGCAACATCTCGACCGGCGACGACTGCATCTCGCTGAAGGCCGCCCCCCTGAGCGAGGGGATCAGCCGGCCCTGCGAAAACGTGGTCATCTCCGGGTGCACCCTGCGCACCCGCTCCTGCGGCATCGTGCTCGGCTGCGACGTCGCAGGGCCGATCCGCGACGTTGTCGTCAGCGACTGCGTCATCAAGGACAGCCATCGCGGGATCGCCGTGCGCCTCAGCCTGGACGGGAGCATCGAGCGTGTGCTCTTCCAGAACCTGATCATCGAGACACGCATCTTCGACTCGAAGTGGTGGGGACGGGGCGAGCCGATCCAGGTGGCCGCGCTGCCTTGGACCGAGCACACCCGCCTCGGGACGATCCGCGACATCCGCTTCAGCAACATCCTCTGCACCTCCGAGAACGGCGCCGTGGTGTACGCCGACGAGCCGGGGCACATCGACAGGATCTCGTTCAACCGGGTGTCGATCCACATCGTCAGGCCCGCGGAGTTCCGCGGGGGCGAGCAGGACCTGCGCCCCAACCCGAAGGAGGGGCTGCCGAAGATCGCGACCAGCGGATTCCTGCTGCGCCACGCGGCCTCGGTCTCGTTCGAGGACTGCGTCGTCAGCTGGGGACCCAACCCGCCGGACTACTTCCGCCACCTTCTCGACGCGGTGGACTGCCCGGGGCTCGCGGACGGCGGGCTCTCGGGCAACGCCGCCCACTCGGGTACCAGCGCCCGCCTTATACGATGAACCGCCGACGCTTCCTCAGCTCCTCCGCGGCCGCCGCCGCGGGAGCGCTCCTCGCCCCCTCGGTGCTGGGCCAGTCCCAGCCCACGGCCCGCGCCCAGCCCAAGATCCCGCGCTGGCGGGGCTTCAACCTGACCGAGCTCACGCGCGGCGACCGCACCGCCTCCTTCCGCGAGTCCGATTTCGCGTGGATGGCCGAGTGGGGGTTCAACTTCGCGCGCCTGCCGCTCTCCTACTGGCTCTGGTCGAGCCCCGGGGACTGGCTGAAGATCGACCCCGACCTGATCCGGCCCGTCGACCGCGCGGTCGAGCTCGGCCGGCAGTACGGCATCCACGTGAACATCGGCTTCCACCGCATCCCCGGCTACTGCGTGAACGGCCGGGAGAAGGAGCCCTACCAGCTCTTCGACAGCCCTCGCGACTCGATGAGGCGCGCGCTCGACGCCGCCACCCTCCATTGGCGCACGTTCGCCGAGCGCTACAAGGCCCTCCCCAACTCCCAGGTGAGCTTCGACCTGTTCAACGAGCCTCCCTGGATGGCCGACCAGTCGCGCTACGTCGAGGTCGCCACCGCGCTCATCCGCTCCATCCGCAGCGTGAGCCCCGACCGCCTGATCGTCGCCGACGGGGCCGACATCGGCCAGACCCCGGTCCTCGGCCTGATCGACCAGGGGATCGTGCAGAGCACCCGCGGGTACCTGCCGAAGATGGTGAGCCACTACACGGCCAACTGGGTGCCCCCCGCCGAGTTCGAGTCCACCGAGACGCCCCGCTGGCCCATGCGCGACAAGAACGGGGTCCTATGGGACCGCGAGAAGCTGCGCGCCGAATTGATCACCAAGTGGAAGCCGCTCACCGACCGCGGGGCGCCCGTCCACGTGGGCGAGTGGGGCTGCCTGAACACAACCCCCCGGGCCGCCTGCATGGGGTGGATCACGGACCTGCTGGCGCTCTGGAAGGAGGCCGGATGGGGATGGTCGATGTGGGGCCTGCGGGGCCACTTCGGGATCGTCGACAGCGAGCGCCAGGGCGTGGCCTACGAGGACTTCCACGGCCACAAGCTCGACCGCGAGATGCTCGAGCTGATCCGGCAGGCCTAGGGCCGCCCCGCGGCCTCCGCGAGCGCGCGGAGGCGCTCGACCAGCTCCATGCACGAGCGGCTGTTGTGGTAGGGGCACTTCCAGATGCTCAGCTTGGCCGAGGTGAGGACCCGCCCGTCCTTCGCCTTGAAGGCGGTGAAGGCCGACCCGTCGCGGTGGACCCGCTCGTACCAGTCGCCGTGCGCCCGGTCTACGAAGCACGCCTGGATGAAGTCCCAGCTGTGGCGGGAGTCCGCGAGGAAGCGCGGATCGCCCGAGATCTGGTAGGCGTTCAGGAAGCCGACGGCGGCCTCGGCCTGCGGCCACCAGTCCTTGTTCGCGTTGGTGACGCCCCCGCGGTTGCCCTCGTTGTAGACGCCCCCGTCCGCGTCGACGCCCTCGGCCCGGGTGACCCGGGCGATGTCGAGCGCCACGGACTTCGACTGCGCGAGCAGGGCCGGGTCGCCCAGCACCTCCGCAGCCTCGACCAGGAGCCAGCTGAGCTCGATGTCGTGCCCGTACGAGAAATCCTCACCGATCGGGGTCCAGTCATCCTTCATGAACAGCACCAGGTGGTGGGTCTTGGGGTCCACGATCCGGTGGAGCGTGAGCTCTACCAGCTCGCGCTGGCGCGCGCGAAGGCCCGGGTCGGGCCAGACCCGCAGCAGGTCCGTGAAGCCCTCGAGGATGTGGATGTGGGAGTTCTGGGACTTGGGGGCCTCGCCGAGCAGGTTGCCCTTGGGCGCCTCGTCGCGGCGCCAGTCGCGCGTCAGGGAGTCATAATAGCCCCCGTTCACCGCGTCATGGGCGTGCGCCTCGATGAGGGCGTAGATCGCCTTCGCCTGCTCGAGGGCCCGGGCGTCGCCGGTGGCGCGGTAGTACTCGGCCAGTCCGTAGATGCCGAAGACCTGCCCGTAGATCTGCTTGTGGGCGTCGTCGGGGCGCCCGTCGGCCGTGATCGTCCAGAAGAGGCCCCCGTCCCGGCGGTCCACGAAGCGGTCGACAAGGTCCCGGTACGCGACCTTCGCCATCTCCAGGTACTCGGGGTCGTGGTAGAGACGGTAGGCCGCGGAGAAGGTCCAGAGGATCCGGCTCGTCAGCAGGGCGCCGTGCGGCAGGTCGTCGCGCACCGCCATATCCTCGCCGATGTAGCTGTGGAAACCCCCGTGCACGGGGTCGCGCGCGTTCTTGAGCCAGAACGGAAGGATGTCGGAGCGCAGCTCGCGCTCGGCGTCGGCCGAGTAGGCTCGCAGTGACGCGGCGGACGCCGGGTCGGCGGCGCGCGCGCCGAGCGGCAGGGCGGCGGCACCGAGGGCAAGAAGCAGGAGGGAGAGCGGGGCGGGGATCTTCATGGGGGGCAGGACGCAGGATACCCCCGGAGCGTTTCCCGCACCATCGAAATTCTTGGGGGGGAGCTCCCCGAGCTAAGGTTTTGTTTGCCCTCGCACGCGATCATTGGATCCTTTCCGCGGCTCCAGGGCCGCGCCCCCCGTGCGCCCCACCCCCGGCCCGAGCCCCTCCCCCATGCAGCTGCATACCCTGGACCTTGGAATCATCGTCGGATACTTCGTGCTGGTCGTCGCGATCGGCCTCTGGGTGTCTCGCCGGGGCTCCAAGGACCTGGACAGCTACTTCCTCGGCGGCAAGACGATGCCCTGGTACGTCCTCGGCGTCTCGGACGCCTCGGGCATGTTCGACATCAGCGGGACCATGTGGCTGGTCTACGTGCTCTTCATCTACGGCCTGAAGAGCATCTGGCTGCCCTGGGTCTGGCCGACGTTCAACCAGATCTTCCTGATGATGTTCATGAGCGCCTGGCTGCGGCGCTCGAACGTCCTGACCGGCGCCCAGTGGATGGAGACGCGCTTCGGGACCGACCGGGGGGCGACCCTGGCCCACCTGAGCGTCGTCGTCTTCGCCCTCGTGAACGTGATCGGGCTCCTCGCCTACGCCTTCAAGGGCATCGGAAAGTTCGCGGTGGTGATGCTTCCCTGGCACTTCACCGGGAGGACGAGCGGGCTCCTCACCGACGAGAACATCTACGCCATCCTCCTGCTCGGGCTCACCTCCCTCTACGCGATCAAGGGGGGCATGGTGAGCGTCGTCATCACCGAGGTGGCGCAGTTCACGATCCTGACGCTGACCGCGGTCAGCATCGGGGTCATCGCGCTCGTCAAGGTCTCCCCCGAGATGATCGCCCACAACATCCCGGCCGGCTGGATGAACCCCTTCTTCGGCTGGAAGCTTGGACTCAACTGGGACGGGATCCTCGCGACGGCCAACCAGGCCATCCAGCAGGACGGCAACGAGTTCTTCACCATCATCTTCGGCCTCATGTTCTTCAAGGGGGTGCTCGCGAGCCTGGCGGGTCCCGCCCCGAACTACGACATGCAGCGCATCCTCGCCACCCGCAACCCCCGGGAGGCCTCCCTCATGAACGGCATGGTGACCGTCGTCCTCATGTTCCCGCGCTACCTGATGATCGCGGGGATCACCGTCCTCGCGCTCGCCTTCTGCATGCCGGTCCTGAAGGCCCAGGGGAACCCCGACTTCGAGAAGATCCTGCCGCTCGTCCTTTCCGGCCAGGTGCCCACCGGGGTCCTGGGCTTCCTCCTGGCCGGGCTTGCCGCCGCCTTCATGTCGAACTTTGCCGCCACGCTCAACGCCGCGCCCGCCTACGTGGTGAACGACCTCTACAAGCGCTTCTACAACCCTGAGGCGAGCGGCAAGAAGCTGGTCATGCTCAGCCGCGCCACCTCGATCCTGTTCCTCGTCATCGGCGTCGTCTGCGGCCTGCTGACGACCAGCATCACCACCGTCATGATGTGGCTCGTCGGCGCGCTCTACAGCGCCTTCGTGGCCGCCAACGTGCTCAAGTGGTACTGGTGGCGCTTCAACGGCTACGGGTACTTCTGGGGCATGGTCTCGGGCATCGGCGGCGCGGTGCTCTTTCTCCTGGTGGAGCAGGTGAGCGGACGCTCCTTCAACGCCCTCTACACGTTCCCCTTCCTGCTCGTCATCTCGGTCATCGGCTGCCTGGCGGGCACCTACCTGAACCCACCGGGCGACAACGACGTCCTGAAGAAGTTCTACAGGAACGTGAACCCCTGGGGCTTCTGGGGACCGGTCCGCGCGCAGGTACTTCGCGACGACCCCTCCTTTGTGCCCAACCGCGACTGTGCGCATGACCTCGTGAACGTTGCCGTGGGCATCGTCTGGCAGCTCTCCCTCGTGACCCTGCCGATCTACCTCGTCCTGAAGCAGTGGAGCTGGTCGGTCGCGATCTTCGGGGTGCTGGTCGTCACGACGGCCCTCATGAAGGTACGCTGGTACGACCGCCTCGAGAAGGCCTCCTGAGCCGCGGAAAGGTCCCGGGATAAGGGCCGTCCCGCGCGGCCGCCGCCGGCCGAGTGGCGCTCGGGCGGCGCGAGCGACACCGGGACCGGCCTGCATGCGGCACCCTTGGGCGCAGCCGACGGCGCCTCCGGCGCGCCGGGGCGGACGATCCCCGACGGGGAAGCCCGGGCAAGGGCCCCGGCCGCGGGAAGCTCGGCCCCTGGCGAGTTCCACGGTCCTGCGAGCGTCTCGGGCCCAGAAGATCGGGGCCTGCCTGACTCCGCGGTGCGAAGCCGCACGCACGCGGCCGGCCCGCGGTACCCGGGACCCTGGAAGCAGTCAGGGGGGGGTGCACGCGGCGCCTCCAAACCCCCGGTCAGCACAAAAAAAAGTCCGGTGGCTTTCGCCACCGGACTCGAAGGGAACTCGGTTTGCCAGGAGCGGCTGGGCCGCCCCGGGCAAACAGGGGATCAGAAGTCGAACGTGTTCGACAGCTTCCACTCCATGCCGTTCTGGATACGGGCCAGGGCAAGGCTGCCGTCCGGCTCATATTGGGCGGGCACGAGCTTCGTCGACTGTCCGACGTTCGTCAGGTTCAACTGGATGCGCCAGTTGATCTTGTTGGCGAACACCCGGCGCTGGTAACCCAGCCAGAGGTCGACGTGCTGATCGGTCGGTCCGTACCAGGGCTGCGACACATCCAGGCCGCCGAGGCCGTTGTTGATGGTCGAGTTGTAGTGGTAGCCCAGGATGCGGGTGCCCTCATCGCGGAACGCGCCACCCAAGATCACGCCCTTGAGGGTGCCGCGATCGATGGTGTAGGTCGTGACGATGTTGGCATTCCACTGGGGCAGGTCGGGAGCGCGCTGGCCCTCGCCGGCGACTTCCGTCAGGTAGGGATCATACACGTTGTTGATCCAGGCCTGGCCGATCTGGTTGCCGACGCCGGAGCCGTTGCCCCACTGGCGCAGCTGGCCGCCGGGCCCGAGGAAGAAGGCCTCGAGGTTAGCCATCAGTCCGACCGTAGCCGGATCGATCGCGGTGTGCGTCGCGTTGGTCGTCGCGACGTTGACCGTGATGTTCCAGTTGCGCAGCGGCTGGGCCGTCAGCTCCCACTCCGTACCCTTGGAGAGCGTGGTGACCGTCGAGACGGCGTTGATGGCGCCGGGCTGCTCGTTGCCGGGGCTGAAGCCGTTGGCGTCCGTCACACCGGCGGTGAACCCGTTGCCGAAGGCGGAGGCCAGCTGGCCGGAGGCGTGAGCCAGGGCCGGGCTGATCGTGATCGGGTGGATGCCGTAGTAGTTGAAGAACGTGTCCGGGACCGGGAGGTTCAGCCAGGCGTTGATGATCGACTGGACCGGGTAGTACGAGTTCGGCGTGTTGGAAGGACCGGTGAAGCCGGGCGTGCCCTTGACCTCGGGCGAGTTGTCGTAGGCGGGCGTTCCCGGACCGCCACGGGCGGCGGCGATGCCGTCACCCAGCGCGTAGTTCGAGGTGTTCGCGTTGCCGGGCGTCTTGCCCTCCTGGTAGTCCTGCAGCTGGGCGGCCCAGAAGTAGCCCCAGGCCGGAGCGGCCCACATGTAGTAGCCGTTGCCGCCGGTGCCAGCGATCGAGTTGCCGGACGTCACGTCGAACGTGGCGTTGTCAACGCGGGTGCTGTACCAGTCGACCTTGAGCGCCAGCTTGTCGTTGAGCGTCGAGATCGTGAAGCCGTACTCCTTGGTGTGACCGTCGGGATTGGCGACGACCTGGCCGAAGAGGTTCTGGCGGGGGGCGTCAGCCTTGAAGTTCTCGTCACGATCGTAGAAGATGCTGACGGTCGTGTTCCAGGGGAGCCACGAGGTGAGCGTCTTCGGGAAGTGGTACACGCCACCCCACGCCTTGCTGATACCGTTCGCCTGGCGGCGGGAGGTCGGGTCCGTGGTGAAGTTCTCGGAAACGACGCCCGTCTGCAGGTTGCTGGACGCGCTGGTCGAGTAGTTCACGACCGAGTCCGTGCGGTAGCCCAGGGTCGGGACCAAGGTGCCCTCGAAGAGGTAACCCTGCCAGGTGATGCCCTGGCTGATGTCCGCGAAGTGCGAGCGGCTGGCCGAGTTGAGCAGGTTGCCGAAGTCCTGGGGGTTGCTTGCGCTCAGCCAGGTCACCGGGTAGGTCTGCCAGCCGGCGTAGTTCGCCGGGTTGTCAGCCTGCGTGCCATTCACCGTCGAGCCGTCCAGGTAGCTCTTGTAGACGTAGGGAGCCGCCGGGTTGACCGAGTTGTTGTTCCAGTGCGAGTTGAAGTACGTCGCCGCATTGTCGCCCGCGGGGGAGACGATGGAGGTGATGCCGTTCAGGTTCGCACCCGCGGCCTGTGAGGCGCCGAGCAGGTTGGGTCCGATGTAGTCCACCCAGTCAAAGAGGCGCTGGTTCGTGACCGAGGCCACGAGCGAGTTGTTCGCGAGCGCCCAGTCGGGCGTCGTGGCGTAGTTCGACCACTGGAGATCGAGCTCCTTCTTCTGGTCCTCGTCGAGCAGGCCGGTGAAGACGTTGCGTCCGAGGATCTTGGCAGCCCACGAGTTCTTGTCGAAGAAGTCGTCAGCGCGCAGCTCATAGGTCGCCGTGCCGCGGAGGCTCTGGCGGTCCGTGGTCTGCGAGTTGTTGCCGCCGTCGAAGCCGGAACCGGCGACGTACGGGCGACCGACGTTCGGGTTCGGGGTGCCGTCCGCATAGACCGCGTTCACGTCGACCGAGATCGAGTAGTTCGGACCCTGGATGAAGCCGTTCTGGCCCTGCGTGTGGTGCTGCTGGTCATAGACGACCTCGAGGCCGAGGCGGTCGTGGAAGAACGTCTGGGACAGGGAGGCGTTCAGCGCGCTCCAGCTCTGCCACTCCTTCTTGTTCGGACCATCGAGGAGATGGTTGAAGAAGTTGAACACCGAGGGATCGAACAGCTCCTTGTCGCTGTAGTAGGCGCCGGAGCCGGGGACGATCGCCGGGTTGTTCGTGTTCTGGGCGTAGTTGTTGTAGTCCGGGACCATCGCGGGGCGATAGTCGGGCAGGTTGCCGATGGCACCGTTGTCCAGGCCGAAGCCGGTCGTGATCGTGCCGTCGATGGCCTTGGTCGCGACGCCGCTCGAGCTGTTGTTCGTGGCCTGGCCGGGCTCGGAGACGCCGTTGAAGTAGCTGAGCACCGTGGCCCAGTACGTGCGGCCCTCGGCGATGCCGTTGCCGTTACCGGTCAGACCGAAGATGCTGGAGACCACCGGGCCGTTGGAGCCCTGGCCAACCGCCCACTCGTTGATGGTCGGCTTGCCGTCCGTGAACCAGGGTGTGATCTGGTCCTCGGGGGGCAGCTGGCGGGGGTTGTTCGAGGTGATGTTGCCGGTCTCGTACTTCACGCGGATGGACGTGTGGTTGTCCTTGCCGAAGAGCACCGGGTCGTAACGCAGCGCGGCGTAATAGCGCGTGGTGTCGTTGAACGCGGGCTGCTGCTGGAAGAGCTCCTCGTCGTTCACCCAGGAGAAGCGGACGGCCAGCTGGTTCGGGATGAGGACGTAGTTGAAGTCGGCCTGGTTGCGGAAGGAGCCGTAGCTGCCGAAGCGGTCCGTAACCGAGTTGTGGTTCGTGAAGTCCGCGTCGTTGGTGCTGGTGTTGATGATACCACCGGGGCTACCGACGCCGAAGAGGATCGAGTTCGGTCCGCGCTGGAGGTCGACGCGACCCACATCGAAGCTATCCCACGGGATGTCCGTCAGGAAGTAGTCGCGGGTGTTGTCGGCCGAGGTGAGGCCGCGAACGCGGGTGTTCGTGTTCGGGCTGATCAGGGCTTCCTGGAACACCGAGCTGCCGGCAACGTTGCTGGCAAAGTTACCCTGGAGACCGCCGACCTGTGTGTTCAGCGTGTAAACCAGCAGGGATTCGTTGTCCGTGGCGCCGGTATCCTGGAGGAATTGGGCGGTGACGACCGAGATGGACGACGCGACGTCGTTCAGGTCGGTGCGAACACGGGTTCCGGCCAACGTGCTGTTGGCCTTGTAGCTTCCCTTGTCTTCGGAGGCGTCGACCACGAACGGGGAGAGCACGGTGGGCTCTTCCTGGTCGGTCGATGCCGTAGCGGCGGGGGCGGCAGCCGGAGCCGCGGTCTGGGCGACCGCGGTTCGGGGTACCACCGCGAAACCAAGCGCCGAGGTGACCGTGAGGGCACGCAGGAGCGCTAGAGTACGATTAGCAGGCATTTTTTGGTGTATTAGGACTGTTTGTTCTGAACATCCACGGACAATTCCATTGGGGGTGAAACTGCCGTTTTTCGGGGTGAAACGTCAGTACTTGGGGGTAAATCCAAGGGGGACTGACGCGGTAGCAGGGGGGTTATAACGTATCGCCCACGGTCTGGGTATGAGATCTGTTATATACAAAATGAGAATTTTTACCATTATTGAACGCTTTCAGGACCCAGCTTCGCGCGCACGTCAGGCGGCAGGAGCTGCAGGGACAGGGCCTTCATGGCCGGATCCTTGAAGCCCATTCCGAGCGCCCGGGCGAGCACCTGCATGTGGTAGAGGGTAGCGGTCGAGAGCGAGCGAAGGTCCTCCGGATGGGCCGTGGAGAGGCATTTCGAGAGCTGCTCGCGCGACGCGTCGAGGTGCTGCGCCTGCGCGAGCACGATCGACAGGCTCACCCTGCGGTCCCAGAGCATCCTGCGGTCCCCGCCTGCGGAGAGGCGACCCATGAGCGTCGCCACCGTCCGGCCGAAGGCGCCCGTCTCGCCGCGGGCCACCTCCACCTGAGCCCGGGCCACGAGGGCACCCAGGTCCCCGGGGAAGCGCCTGAGGTTCTGGGCCTGCAGGCCTGCGAGCTCGAGCTGGCCCGAGTCGATGAAATACTCGGCCAGGCGGCTGCCCGCCGCCGCGTCGTCCTGGTCGTCCACCACCTCGAAGACGAGCACGGTCTGGTCGCTGAAGCCCTCGATCGAGGGCAGCAGGTAGGCCACCGGGCGCAGCCAGGGGGGGATCACCCAGTGCTGGAGGCGCTCCATGAAGGAGCCCTCGATCTTGCCGAGGCCGAGGCGGGTGTAGACCTCGAGGTAGGCGTCCCACGAGGGGATGATGATGTGGGTCACCCCCCGGCGGTGGATCAGCTCGTAGGATTCCTCGGGCGTCAGGGCGCTCAGGATGCGGATGGCGGCTCCCAGGCCGTCCCGGTTCTCCCAGTCGAGGGTGCCCAGGCCGCGGATACCGCCGAAGTAATAGAGCGTGGTGGTCTGGTTGGGCGTCGCCAGGACCAAGGCGGAGTCCGCACCCGAGTGACTCTTCAGCCAGTGGGCGAGGTCCCTTTCGATGAGTGAGACCACCTCGGTCTGGTTGAGGGCATTCGCGGGACCCGACTCGGAAGGCAGGGACTGGAGGATCCCCGGCACGAGAACGAGGGCCGAGACCCCGGCCCAGGTCCAGCGCCCCATCGCGGGGATTCCGGACTCGCCCAGGTAGGCGGCGGCGGCCGTGAGCAGCACGAGGAGGGCGCCGTCGACGGCGTTCCAGGCCTGGACACGGCTGCATGCGAAGCCGAGGGCGACGGCGACGGGGCCGAGGGCGAGCGCCGTGGCGATCCGGCCGCCACGGGGGCTGCCGCGGCGCATGACGAGCCAGAGGGCTCCGGCCACCAGGGCCAGCGGCAGCAGCGTGGCCCAGACCGCTGGGGACAGGCCGTCGCGCCGGATCCATTCGCCGAGATTCGGTGCCGTCACGGCGTCCGGCAGCGGGGCAAGCCGGAGCGCGTGCAGCTGCAGCTCGAGGAAGCCCCAGGTCTTGGTGATATAGAGCGTGGCCGGGACGCCGGCGACCGCTGCGAGGCCGAGCACGGCCATGGCCGCATCCCTAACGGGACGCGAGGAGCGCAGCCCACCGATCCGTTCGCTCGCCTGCGCCAGCAGCTCCCCCGCCCCGAGGAAGGCGAGGCCGAGCACCGGGTGCACGGCCCGCAGCTCCCAAAAGCCCATGTGGGAGGGGAATCCCTCGATCAGGTAGGCCGCGAGGACCGTCGACGCGCCCGCGAGCCCCCACGCCCGCCACGGCGTGGCTGCCGCGGGGCCGCCGCCCCGCGCCACCCACGCGGCCGCGAGCGCACCCAGCGCCACCCCTCCCAGGAGGGGCGCCCCGGCCTCCACGCTGACCCAGAGGCCGAGGCCTCCGGCGACGCCGGCGGCGACGAACCACCGGCGGGCGGCCGCCGCCGCGTCGGGGGCCTCCGAGTGGAGCACCCGCAGCCCCAGGACCAGCAGGAGCAGGCTCCACACGCCGACGATGGCCGAGAGGCCCGGGTCGTCGGGCATCCCCGGCAGGAACTGGGTCGCGAACGGGAAGAGGGCGCAGGCCCCGAGGGACACGGTCGCCGAGGCGAGGGCGCCCAGGCGCCGCGCGGCGAAGGCCGCCGTCCCCACCGTGAAGAGGGCGAGGAGGATCGGGTCGGCCACCAGGGCGGCGCGCTCGATCGAGGCGCCGACCGGGCCGCCCTCAAGCAGGTGGTCGATGCCGGCCACCAAAAAAAGCCACCAGCGGTAGGGTGACGGGGCGAACACCTCGCGCCCGTAGGGCGCGTTCTCGTAGTCGATGTGGCGCACGCGCCACTCGCCGCGGTCGGCCATCTGCCGGACCTGGTCGAGCCACTCGTAGCTGCTGTTGTTGTGCTCGGGCACGACCAGGCGGGGCGACCACCCCGCGCCACCGGCGCCGCCGGACCACTCCGCGAGCCCGGTCACGTAGCGCACGCGCGACACCCGCTCGCGGGTGGTGTAGCCGAGGAGCGCGAGCGCCGCGGCGAGCGGAAGGAGCCAGGCGAGGGCTCGGCTCCAGGATCGGGGGGTGGGCGCAGGGGTGGTATCGGCCGCGGCTTTCGGGGTCACGCGGCGCATCCAAGCAAGAAGCCTGTGAGAAGCAAAGGGCGGAATCCCGGGCCGGGGAAAAACGTTCCTTGACTCACCCGGGGGCTGATCGTCCCATCGACCCCCTACAATGCTCGCCCACGGGAATCGCAAACGTCCCCTGATGCAGGCCTTGGCCTGGGGGCTTGCGCGCGGGGCCCTCGTGGCGGCGTCGCTCCTGGCCGCGGAGCCGGCCCGCGCTGCGGGGCCCGAGGGCGGTTTGAGCGCCCAGCCGCTCGCACCGCGCGCCCACCCACGGGGCAAGACCCTGTACGTCCTGCTGCCGCCCGAGGAGACCGGCGTGCGCACCGAGAATGCCTACGCGGACCCGAGGATGCGCGGCGAGCTCTACCAGGAATTCGAGACGAGCTCGGTGGGCACCGGCGTGGCGATCGGCGACTTCGACGGCGACGGCCTGCCGGACCTCTACATCGTGAGCAAGACCGAGGGCTGCCGGCTCTTCCGCAACCTGGGCAACTACCGCTTCGAGGACGTGACTGCCAAGGCGGGCGTCGGCGCGGAGCCCGGCGTATGGAACCAGGGCGCCACCTTCGTCGACATCAACAACAGCGGCCGCCTCGACATCTACGTGTGCCGCACCAACGCCCCCAACCTCCTCTACATCAACCAGGGCGACGGCACCTTCAAGGAGATGGCGCACGCCTACGGGCTCGACGTGAAGGACTCGAGCGTGATGGCCGCCTTCAGCGACTACGACCGCGACGGATGGCTCGACGTGTACATCGCCACGAACGTGCTGGACATCACCAAGCACCCGAACGGCCAGCGCGGCTACCTCTTCCACAACAACCGCGACGGCACCTTCACGAACGTGACGGACAAGGCCGGTATCACGACCGAAAGCCAGAGCCACTCGGCCACCTGGTGGGACTTCGACAACAGCGGCTGGCCCGGGCTCTACGTGGCCAACGACTACGGGGTGCCCGACAAGCTCTACCGCAACAACCGCGACGGCACCTTCACCGACGTGGCCCGGAGCGTGCTCCAGCACACGTCCTTCTCGTCGATGGGCTCCGACCTGGGCGACGTGAACAACGACGGGTACGTGGATTTCTTCGTCTCGGACATGGCCGCGAGCACGCACCAGAGGGACCACCACGAGGCCGCGGACTACCGGGCCCGCACGCTCGAGCCGGCCGAGGGCTCGGACGACGTGCCCAAGTACCACCGCAACGCGATGCTGCTGAACACCGGCACCGGCCGCTTCCAGGAGGCCGCCTTCCTGGCGAAGATCGACGCGACCGACTGGACGTGGTCCTCGCGCCTGGAGGACCTGGACAACGACGGGTGGCTCGACCTCTACGTCACCAACGGGTTCATGCGCGACCCCGGGACCGACACGGTGCGCCGCTCGATGAACGCCGAGACGCCCGCCGAGCGGATCCGCATCATGTACGCCTCGCCGCAGCGCACCGACACGCACTTCGCGTACAAGAACCTCGGCGACCTCGAGTTCAGGAACGTGAGCGCCGAGTGGGGCCTCGACCAGAAGGGGGTGTCGTTCGGGGCGGCCTTCGGGGACCTGAGCGGCGACGGCAACATGGATCTCGTCTACGTCAACTACCATGCGGGCGCGTCGCTGCTGCGCAACGACTGCGACAGCGGGCACGTCGCCAATGTCTACCTGAGGGGCACCGTCTCAAACCGCTTCGGGATCGGGGCCACCGTCCGGGTCGAGAGCGCGCTCGGCCTCCAGGTGCGCCCGCTGACGCTGGCGCGCGGCTACATGTCGAGCAGCGAGCCCATGGTGCATTTCGGCCTGGGCAAGGACACCGTGATCCGCCGCATGGTGGTCACCTGGCCAAGCGGCCACGTGCAGACCTTCGAGAACCTGCCCGTGGACCAGCGCTTCACCGTCACCGAGCCCTCGACACCGATCCCGCTGCCCGCCGGGCCGCCCCGCCCGCCCCTCGGGCAGTTTTACGAGGTCGCCAAGGCCGCGGGGCTGCAGGTCACCTCCAGGGACGAGCCCGTGAACGAGACTGAGGGCCAGCGCCTGATCCCGGTGCGGTTGAACCGCAGGGGGCCCGCCGCGGCGGCGGCCGACCTCTCCGGCTCGGGCGTCGACAGCATCGTCGTCGGCGGGACCACGCTCGAGCCCCTGCGCGTCCTCGCGGGCACGGCCAGCGGGTTCTCCCCGGCAGACACGGGAAACCTGTTTCCCGTGGGGGCGCTCGACGACGGCCCGGTGCTGCTCTTCGATGCGCAGGGCAAGGGGCGGCAGGACCTGCTCGTGACGAAGGGCGGCAACGCGCTCCCGCCGGGCTCGCCCGAGTACCAGCCGCGCCTCTACTGGAACGACGGGCGCGGCGGCTTCGCGCCGGCCCCGGACGACGCCCTGCCGCCGCTCCTCATCAACGCGGGGGCCGCGGCCGCGGCCGACTTCGACCACAGCGGGCGCCTGTCCGTCTTCATCGGCGGGCGCGTCACCACCGGCGACTACCCCCAGCCGCCGCGCAGCGCCCTCCTCGCCAACCGGGGCGGCCGCTTCGAGGACGTGACCGATTCCCTGGCGCCCGGGCTTAGGGAGGTGGGAATGGTGACCTCCGCCCTCTGGAGCGACGTCGACGGCGACGGCTGGCCCGACCTGCTCCTCACGCTCGACTGGGGCCAGGTGAAGTACTTCCACAACAACGCGGGCAAGGGCTTTGAGGACTGGACGGAGCGCGCGGGGTTCGCCTCCGCGGGAACCGGATGGTGGACGTCGATCGCCTC
>CAIXHE010000013.1 GCA_903919205.1 uncultured Opitutaceae bacterium
GCCCGGCCTGAAGGGCCTGGTCCTCATGACCCCCTTCTATGTCCAGAAGGACCGCGCGGATCCCATGCGGCGGATGACGGACGCCTACGGGAGCCTCGTGAAGGCGATGGCCCGCACGCGCCGGGCGCTGCTCGTGGACACCCAGGCCGCGATGGATGCCGCGCTCGAGCGCACGGCCCATACCTCGATCGCCCCGGACCGGGTGCACCCCACGCCGGCGGGGCACAGGATCCTGGCCGAGGCGTTCGTGGCGGCCGTGGGCCTTACTCCGGGCTCCCGGCGGTGACGACGGTGCCCCCGGTCACGCTGGCCTTCTCGAGGATGGCAGCCTTGATCTTCTCGGCGAGCTCGGGCTTCTGGCGGATCGCCTGCTTGGCGGCATCGCGTCCCTGACCGACCAGTTCTCCTTGGTAGGTGATCCAGGCGCCCTTCTTCTCGAGCACGCGGTGCTCCACGCCCAGGTCGACGAGGGAGCCCGAGGCGGAGATGCCCTCGTCGTACATGATGTCAAACTCCACCTCGGTGAACGGCGGGGCCACCTTGTTCTTCACCACCTTGATCTTGGTGCGGTTGCCGATGACCTTGCCGTCGGGCGTCTTGATCTGGTCCTTGCGGCGGATGTCGATGCGGATCGACGAGAAGAACTTGAGCGCGCGTCCCCCTGACGTGGTTTCGGGACTTCCAAACATCACGCCTATCTTTTCCCGGATCTGGTTGGTGAAGATGCACACGCATTTGGTCTTGCTGACCACGGCCGTCAGGCGGCGCATCGCCTGCGACATGAGGCGCGCCTGGGAGCCCATCTGCTGGTCGCCCATCTGGCCGTCGAGCTCGGACTTGGAGATCAGCGCCGCCACCGAGTCCAGCACGATCACGTCGATGCTGTTGGAGCGGATCAGCGTCTCCATGATGTTGAGCGCGTCCTCGCCGCTGTCGGGCTGCGAGACCAGCAGGTCGTCGAGCTTCACCCCGACTACCCGCGCGTACTTCGGGTCAAGCGCATGCTCGACGTCGATGAACGCGGCCAGGCCGCCCTTGCGCTGCGCCTCGGCGATCACGCTCAGGCAGAAGGTCGTCTTTCCCGAGGACTCGGGGCCGTAGATCTCGATGATGCGGCCGGTCGGCAGGCCGCCGACGCCGAGCGCCAGGTCGATCGCGAGCGAGCCGGTCGAGAGCGTCTCCACCTTCATGGTCGCGTTGCTGCCCAGGCGCATGATCGAGCCCTCGCCGAACTGCTTCGTGATCGAGGAGAGCGCCAGCTCGATGTTCTTGTCGCGCGTGTGCACGGCGGGCGCGCCGGCTGGGGTCTTCGTTTCGGTGGCTTTGGCGGGAGTGGCTTTGGACATGGCGGGCAGTGGGGTCTTTGTTGACGCATTCATTTTGAAACGGAGCGATTAAAAAAGGGTGGGAGGCGCCAGTTTTTTGGGAGCCGCAGCCGGTCCCAGGCTGAGCGCGAGGCAGGTGTCTCCCGACAGCTCCCCGATCACGCAGAAAAGGCCCTCGACCCCGAAGGACGGCGGCAGGGCCCGCTCGAAGCAGGTGAGGGGCCCCCCTGCGGGCCCGAGCCCCTCCGCGAGCCGCCTCGAGCCGTTCGCGACGGTGTCGCAGACCATCCAGTCGAAGACCCCCGAGCCGCCCGCGGGACACTGGCCGGCGAGCTCGCGGCTGAAGAGGATGCTGCGCACGGGGGTCGCGGCTGTCGGGCTCGGCTTCACGGTTTCGGTGGGCTCCTGGAGACACACGCAACCCAGGGCGGGTGAGTCAAGACGCTTATCAGACTTGTCCAATAAAGGACCCGGAACGGCGAACGAAGGTCGGCGATTGCGAAATTCAATCCGTCAAAGTATCCTTTGAGGTTCATGAACTTCGGTGAATGGCAGCGACGGGAGCCCAAGGAGGCCGCGCGGGAACTCCGCCGGCGCCTTGAGACGTCCCTGCCGGAGGCGCAGCGCAGGGCTGCGGTCGCCTCGCTCGTCCCCGACGACGCGCTCGAGGCGGAGTTCGCCGCCTGCGCGGGCGGCCCGC
>CAIXHE010000014.1 GCA_903919205.1 uncultured Opitutaceae bacterium
GAACCTGCAGTCGATCCGGTAGATCGATTCGCAGAGGGCGGCTAGGTCGGTGAGGGCGACCGACAGATGCTTGGTGCCGATGCCGAGGGGTGATAGCCCGCGCGCGAGGTTACGCATGCTTTGGATGCACAACCCCTTCAAGTGGGGCACGAAGACCCTCAGGGCCCAGGTCAACGTCAAGAACATCGCCAATCGGCTGAACTGGAC
Organism: uncultured Opitutaceae bacterium; assembly: GCA_903919205.1. GTDB lineage: Bacteria > Verrucomicrobiota > Verrucomicrobiia > Opitutales > Opitutaceae > Palsa-1447. Next base: position 208 of record CAIXHE010000014.1, read on the forward strand.
CCCTGACGCTAACTTCGTGCCCGATGGCAACGGACGCGAGTTCATCGGTTCCGTGGCCTTGAGCTTCTAGTCGAAGGGCCGGTATGTTTTGCGACGGCGGGCAGACCCAGTCTGCCCGCCGTTTTCTTGAGACGTGCCTTGCCGGCGCGAGCCGCGCCCTTAGCGGTCTGCAGAGCGCTCCGTCGGGATCAGCGGACCGACGGGGGCCGGCCCAGGACGCGCCTGAACGCTCTCGAAAAATGGTAGGGGTTGGCAAATCCGAGCTCCTCGCTCACCTCCTTCACCCTCAAGCCTTGGTAACGGAGCATCTCCTCTGCCCGTTGGAGCTTGAGCTCCAACAGGAAGCGGGCGGGTCCCTTGCCAAAGATCTGTCGCGTCAACGTGGTGAAATGGCGGGCGCTCATCCCGGCCTCCCTGGCCAACTGCTGCACGGTCGGGCTGTCCTTGATGTGCTTGCTGAACGCGCCCGCAAGGGCCTCGCGCTTGGCCTCGTCCCTCGGTAGGTGCAGCAGCTCATCGCTGAGGGCGCTCGGAGACAGGCCTCGGGCAATTCTCCAGAAAAGCGCCTCGAGCAGGCTGTCCTGGACCGCCGGGCTGTGAGGAGCGCCCTCCTCGGCCTCGCGCCTCAGTTCGCGCAGGAAAAATGTCTCGCGTGAATAGTTGCCGACGCTGATCTGGTCGGACGGCAGGCAGCCGTTTCTGAAGAGGGCCGGCGCGTGCTCCCCCGCGGCGTGTCCCGCGAGGCGAAAATGGAGCACGTAGTGCCGCTGCCCGTCGCGCAGATGGTCCTGGTGCCAGTCTCCCGGCTTCAGCACCAGCACCTGTCCCGCGACAAGGGTGAGCTGCTCCCCGTTCAGCTCGCATCTATAAGGGCCGCGGTCGACGAGGATGACCTCGTAATTGGTGTGCTGGTGGCGGGGGTATTCGTAGTCGCCCTCCATTCGGAGGAGGTGGAAATCCTCGAATACGGGGTGAAACCGCGGGCCGGGCCCGGCGAGTTGCGGTCTGCGGAATCGCTGTTTGATGACGCCCAACGGGGTAAGGAGTTAGGCTCCAGTCCACTGGCAGTCATATCGAATGGCAACTGCGCAAAAAGATATGCTTTTTACGGGGATGGACATGGTCGGCGCAACCCCGGTCCGATATAGTCGTGTTTCTTCCATGGCCAAGCCAATCGCAGCGGTTGTCGGGACAGGGTTCATCGGTCCCGTTCACGTCGAGGCCCTCAGGCGCGTGGGAGTGCAAGTGAAGGGCATCGTCGGATCCTCCCCGGCGCGCTCGAGGCAGGCGGCCTCCCAGCTCGATCTCGATGTCGGCTATCCCAGCATCGAGGCCCTGCTCGCCGATAGCGAGGTCAACGTGGTCCATCTCGCCTCGCCCAACCGGCTACACAAGGAGCAGGTGCTGGCGTGCCTCAAGGCCGGCAAGCACGTCGTCTGCGAGAAGCCATTGGCGATGGACACGGCCGAGGCCCGCGAGCTCCTTGCGGCGTCGCGCAGGCATCCCAAGCTCGTCTGCGCCGTGAACTACAATGTTCGGTTCTACCCCATATCTCTGGAGGCACGCAGCCTGGTCAGGAGCGGGGAGGTGGGTGAGATCTACCACCTGCACGCCAGCTACACCCAGGACTGGCTCCTGTACCCGACGGACTTCAACTGGCGGGTGCTCGCCGCGGAGGGCGGCGCGCTGCGCGCCGTGGGCGACATCGGCACCCATTTGCTGGATCTCCTTGGGTTTGTCTGCGGCGTGGAGGTCGAGGCCGTCATGGCGGATCTGCGCACGGTGCATCCGGTCCGGATAAGGCCCGGCGCGGGGCCGTCCGACACGTTTGGGAGGAAGGCCAAGAGGGCTGGCGTTCCCGTCAACATTGACACGGAGGACTACGGCTCGATCTTGCTGCGATTCAAGGGCGGCGCGAAGGGCGTGGTGACGGTGTCGCAGGTGTGCGCAGGCAGGAAGAACTGCATCCGCTACGAGGTCGCCGGCTCCAAATGCGCCCTGGCCTGGAACAGCGAGTCGCCCGACGAGTTGTGGATTGGCCGGAGGGGTGCCTCGAACGCGCTCCGCCTGCGTGACCCGTCCCAGCTGGACCCTTCGGCGGCAGCGTTCACCAGCTTCCCGGCGGGGCACGTCGAGGGCTACCCGGACACGTTCAAGCAGCTCTACAGGGCGGTCTACCAGGACATATCGGCCAGCCGACGCTCGGCACGCCCCCTCTACGCGACCTTCGAGGACGGTTATCGCGAATTGGTCCTCTGCGACGCCATTGCCGAGAGCCACCGGACGGGGTCGTGGGCCAAAGTCTCGAACTGAGCATTACCCCATGAAACTAGGATTCGTATCCGCTATCCTCGCCGACCTCGACCTCGAGGCCGTGCTCTCGTTTGCCAGGGACGCCGGCTATGACACGGTCGAGCTGATGTGCTGGCCCGTGGGCAGGGCCGAGCGCCGCTACGCGGGAGTCACCCACGTCGACGTCGTCGATTTCACGCCAGCCGACGCGCAGGGGGTGCTGGCCCTTTGCCGGAAATATTCCGTGGGCATCTCAGGGCTTGGCTACTACCCGAATCCGCTGGTCGCCGACATCGACGAGGCGAGCGTGTACCTGGGGCACCTGAAGAAGGTGATCGCGGCCTCGGCCCTCCTGGGAGTGAACCAGGTGAACACCTTCATCGGACGCGATCCCTCGCTCTATGACGATGGAAACTGGCGGCGGGTCGGCGAGCGCTGGCCGGACGTGATCCGCACGGCCGAGGCCGCCGGCGTCCGCATCGGCATCGAGAACTGCCCCATGTTCTTCACCAAGGACGAATGGCCGGGCGGGAAGAACCTCGCAGTGTCCCCAAAGGCCTGGCGAGAACTCTTCAGGCGTCTCCCGAGCCGTTTCCTCGGCCTCAACTACGATCCCTCCCACCTCGTGTGGCAGCAGATGGACTACACCGCGCCCCTGCGCGAGTTCAGCGATCGGCTGTTCCACGTCCACGCCAAGGATGCAAGGATCGATCGGACGAGGCTGAACGACGTGGGCATCCTGGCCACGCCGCTTGAATTCCACGAGCCGAAACTGCCCGGAGGCGGGGATATCGACTGGCCGCGGTTCTTCGGGGCTCTTGCCGAAGTGGGTTATGACGGCCCCGTCTGCGTGGAGCTCGAGGACCGGGCGTTCGAGGGATCGCTCGAATCCCGCAAGGCCGGGCTGCTCAAGAGCGCCTCCTTCCTGCGGCCGTTCTTCAGCCCATGAGCGTCGTGCCGCAGCTGTTTGCGGGTGTCGACTTGGGCGGTACGAATTTCACTACCGGATTTGGCGATGCCGAGGGCAACCTCCGCTTCGAGGAGAAACATGCCACGCGCGCGCAGGAGGGGCCCGAGGCCGTGCTGGAGCGCATCGCGTCGTCCGTCGACGCCCTGGCCAGGCGGGCCGGGGCCGGGCCGGCCGCTCTGGGGCTGGGGGTCCCAGGCCTGGTAGACATGGCAAGCGGGGAGACCCGGTTCCTTCCCAACATGCCCACGCAGTGGAGGAACGTGCCGGTTTCGGCCATCCTTTCCCGGAGGCTCGGCGTTCCGGTCTACGTCCTGAACGACGCGCGGGCCGCCACCCTTGGCGAGTCTATGTTCGGGCACGGTCGCGATGCACGCACCATGGTGCTGTTCACCCTGGGCACCGGCGTGGGCGGCGGCATCGCCATCGAGGGCCGTCTCCATCTCGGACCCATGGGCTCTGCGGGGGAAATCGGGCACATCTGCGTCGAGCCCGAGGGGCCGCCTTGTACCTGCGGTAGCCGCGGCTGCCTCGAGGTGTTTGCGAGCGGTCCCGCGCTCGCGGCGGAGGGGCTGAGGTTGGTGCGGTGCGGCAAGGCGGCGGGGCTACGGGTCATCTGCGGAGGCGACATGTCCCGGATATCGCCGGAAACCCTCGGGGAGGCCGCGCGCGCGGGCGATCCCGAGGCCTTGGAGGCGATCAGGCGAGCAGGCGCCCTGCTAGGACTCGCAGCTTCGAGCGTGGTGCTTGCGCTGCACCCCGACCTGATCGTTCTGGGCGGCGGGGTTTCGGCGCTCGATTCCCTAATCATCGATCCGATGCGCGAGGCCATTGAGCAACGGGTGCGGATGTTCCCCGTGCACGACCTTCGCATCCTGCGCTCGCGGCTCGGGGACAGGGCTGGCGTCTTTGGCGGTCTCGCAGCCGCTGTCCAGGGAGGCCTGGGGCCGTCCCGCAATTGACTATGAGCACGGCAATCCAAACTCTAGAAACAGAACCGCTCCCCCAGCTTGCGCCCGTCGCGCACCTGATCGGCGGAGAGCGGGTGGTGGGACGGGGGTCCCGTCCTCTCGAACTGCACTCTCCCGTGGACGGCACGCCCCTCGGGTCCGTCTATCCCGCCGATGAGGTCATCGTGGACGAGGCCGTCCGGGCGGCTCAGGCGGCCTTCGTCCGATGGCAGGCCACGCCCGTGAAGGAGCGCGTGCAGCCGCTCTTTCGGTTCAAGCAGCTTGTGGAGCAGAACATCGACGAGCTTTCACACCTGATCACGCGCGAGAACGGTAAGACGCCGGCCGAGTCCGAGGCCGGGCTGCGCAAGGGCATCGAGGTGGTCGAGTACGCCACGTCGATGCCGCAGATGGTCACCGGAGAGGTACTCGAGGTGAGCGCGGGCGTAGACTGCTATTCGAGACGTTACCCGCTCGGCGTCGCCGTCGGCATCACGCCGTTCAACTTCCCGGCGATGGTCCCCATGTGGATGTTCCCCCTGGCGATCGCCTGTGGAAACACATTCATCCTGAAGCCGTCCGAGCAGGTCCCGTATACGGCGATCCGCCTGGGCGAGCTGCTTGCGGAGTCCGGCCTCCCCCCTGGGGTGTTCAACGTGCTGCAGGGCGACCGCTCAACGGTGGAGGCGCTGGTCGTGCACCCGGGCGTAGCCGCGGTCGCATTTGTGGGCTCAAGCGCCGTGGCCCGCTCCGTGCACGCCCGTGGCACGGCTGAGGGCAAGCGCGTGCTGGCGCTCGGCGGCGCGAAGAACCACCTGGTGGTCATGCCGGATGCGGACCCCGAGATCACCGCGCGCAACGTGGTCAGCTCGGCCATGGGGTGCGCGGGCCAGCGCTGCATGGCGGCCAGCGTCCTCATCGCCGTCGGCGATTGCGACCCGATCATCGACAGGATTGTAGGGGTGGCGCGCGCGGTGCGCGTCGGTCAGGACATGGGGGCCATCATCAGCACCAAGGCCCGGGATCGCATCGTGGGCTACATCGAACGGGCGGCTTCCTCAAGGGCCGCACTGCTGGTGGACGGCCGCTCCCCCAAGGTGCCGGGCAAGGAGGCGGGCAACTACGTGGGCCCCACGGTGATCGATCGCGTGACCCCGGGCGAGGAATGGGCCTGCGACGAGATCTTCGGACCCGTCCTCAGCATCGTGCGCGTGAAGACGCTTGAGGAGGCACTCGAGATAGAGGGGCGCTCGCCGTACGGCAACGCGGCCTCCATCTACACAAGGGACGGGGCCACCGCAGCGCACTTCGAGCACCGGGCGAACGCGGGGATGATCGGCGTCAACATCGGTGTCCCCGTTCCGCGCGAGCCCTTCGGGTTCGGAGGGTGGAACGCCTCGCGTTTCGGGGTGGGCGACATCACCGGCCGCGACTCCATAAGCTTCTGGACCAAGACCAAGAAGGTCACCCGCAAGTGGACGGCGAGCGCGGCTCGTAGCTGGATGAGCTGACCTGCAGCAACAAAAACACCTATGAAAGCAGCCGTCTACGAGGGCAAGGAGCAGATCATTGTCCGGGACGTCCCGGACCCGACGCTCGATGAGGGCGAGATCCTCCTCGAGATCGAGGCCTGCTCGGTGTGCGGCACGGACCTGAGGACGTACCGGCACGGCGACAAGAAGATCGTCCCCCCCCGGATCCTAGGGCACGAGTTCTGCGGGCGCGTCGTGGAGTCGAGGGCGCCCGACGCGGGACCCAAGGTGGGCGACCGTGTGGTCATGTACATCGTGATCAACCACGGAAGCGACCGCTACGTCGAGATGGGTCGCTCGAACCTGTCCGGCCACCGGACGACGATGAGCTACCACCATGACGGGGCGTTCGCCCGCTTCATGAAGGTCCCCGCGGCGGCCGTCAGGCAGAACGCGCTCTTCAAGGTGTCCCGGGCCGACCTCACCCCCGTCGAACTCTCCGTGTGCGAGCCCCTGGGCTGCTGCATGAACGCGCACAGCAGGCTCGGCGTGGGTCTCAAGGACACGGTGGCCGTGATCGGCGCCGGCCCGATCGGGATCATGCACGCGGAACTGGCGCGCTCCCAGGGGGCGCAGAAGGTCATCATCCTCGACACGAACCCGGGCCGCCTGGAGATGGCCCGGAAGTTCTCGGTGGACCACGCGGTCCTCGTCCGGGCGGACCTGGGGCACCGCGCCGAGGTCGCGGACCTGACGGCGGGGATCGGGGCCGATGTTGTCGTCGTGGCGGTCTCGTCGGCGCCCGCCCAGAACGATGCGCTCGAGATCGCCGCGAAGGCGGGGCGCGTGTGCTTCTTCGCCGGGCTGCCCAAGGGCAACCCGACCGCGCTCCTCGACGTGAACCAGATCCACTACAAGGAGCTGTCGGTCACCGGGTCGTACTCCGAGAAGCGCAGCGACTTCCAGGCGGCCTTCGCGCTCGTCGAGGGCGGCCGCTTTCCCGCAAGTCGGATCGTCACCCACACGCTCCCGCTCGATCGGATAGGTGAGGCCTTCCCCCTCATGGAGTCCGGCGAGTCCCTGAAGGTCTGCATCCTGCCCTCGTAACTCATTATTCCATGATCACCTGCGACCTATTCATCGACGGAAAGAGCCGGCCCTCCTCGGACGGGGCGGCCGGTGACCTCCTCTCGCCCCACGACCAGCGGGTCATAGCCCGGGTCGCCCGCGCGACCCTGGACGACCTGGAGGCGGCGGTCACCGGCGCCCACGCAGCCTTCAGGGCCTGGGCGGCCCTCTCCAGCTACGAGCGCGAGAGGATCACCCGCAAGGCCACGGCTTTCACGCGGGGCAAGGCGGACGAGATCGGCCGCCTCATGGCGCTCGAGCAGGGGAAGCCCCTGGCGCAGTGCCGCTCCGAGATCGTGGCCTCGTGCGACACGATCGACTACTACGCTGCGGAGGGCCCCCGCGTCGAGGGCTACACCAACGCAGCCGAGTCCCGCGAGTACCGGTCCACCGTGACGTACCAGCCGGTCGGGGTCTGCGCGCTGATCACCCCCTGGAATTACCCGGTCTCGCTCCTGTCCTGGAAGGTCGGCCCGGCGCTCGCCGCCGGGTGCTCCATGGTCGTCAAGCCGACCTCGGCCACGCCGCTTTCGCCCACGGCCTTCTGCGCGTCGCTGATCGAGGGAGGCCTTCCCGCGGGGCTCATCCAGGTCGTGAACGGCTCGGGATCGACCCTCGGCGAGGCGCTCGCCCGCCATCCCCTGGTCGCTAAGCTTGCGCTCACCGGTTCCTCGGCGGTCGGCAAGCGCCTGATGGAGGTCGGCGCCCCGTTTCTGAAGAAGATCTCCCTCGAGCTCGGAGGTCACTGCCCGGCGGTCGTGTGCGCGGACGCCGACCTCGACATAGCGGCCAAGGTCGTCGCCTACAAGGGGTTCCGGAACATGGGGCAGAGCTGCTCGTCCGTGAACCGGGTCTATGTCCACCGGAGCGTGCACGACGGCTTCGTCGCCAAGCTGGCTGCAATCGGAGCGAAGATGACCATCGGGGACGGCCTCACCGACCCCGCCGTCGACCTGGGGCCCATGACGCAGCGCAGCGGACTGGCCACGGTGTCGGAGCATGTCGCCGACGCCCTCGCCCACGGGGCGACGCTCGTCAGCGGCGGAAGGGCGCCCGACGGCGAGGCTTACGCGAAGGGCAACTATTACCTGCCGACGGTGCTCACGGGATGCACACCCGCCATGCGGGTCATGCGGGAGGAGACCTTCGGCCCGGTGGTCCCGGTGGCCGCGTTCGACCGCAACGAGGAGGCGGTCGCCGCTGCGAACGACACCCCCTACGGCCTCGTCAGCTACCTCTTCACGCGGGACTACTCGACCACCGTCCGCCTGTCGGAGGCCCTGGAAGCGGGCACCGTGTGCGTGAATAACGGGGCCGTGAACACGAACTACGCCCCTTACTGCGGGTGGAAGGACAGCGGGTTCGGCACGGAACTGAGCCGCAGGGCCATGTACGAATACCTGAAGGTGAAGCACGTGAAGACGGTCGTATAGGACCTCGAAACCACCCGCCACGATGCTCCTCGACCCCCAGCAGACGCGCGCGCTCATCGTCCACGCGCTCGAGCACCGCTACGCCGTCCTCGCGGTGAACGCCGACAGCCCCGCCGCGGTGGTCGACGTGCTCGAGGCCGCGAGCGCCTGCGACGCGCCGGTCATCATCGAGACAAGCCTCTGGCAATTGAAGGGGCGCAGCTACGGCGCGGGCGACGCGCTCCTCGGTCTATCGCTCTACCGTGCGCAGGTCGCGGCCCTCGCCGGGCACCCGCGGCTCCGCGGCGTGCCGGTGGTGCTGCACACGGACCACATCAAGGGCCCCGAGACCTTCGCGATCCTCGAGGCGGCCCTTGGAGCCTATTCATCGCTCTCCCTCGATTCCTCGGACATGACCCCCGCGCAGAACATCGCGGCCATTGGAAGGCTGTGCGCGTCGGCGCAGGCGCGCGGCGAGCCCCTTGCACTGGAGATGGAGGCCGGCGTGGACGCCGGCGTATCCTCCCTTGCGGATTGCGACGCGCTCTTCGGAGTGGCGGAGCGCAACCACCCGGGCTATCTCGCCCTCTGGGCGCCCGGGGTCGGTACCCGCCATGGACTGGGATCCGATGGTTACCCGTCCTTCAGCGATAGGGCGGTGGCCGCCCACCAGCAGCGGGCATCGGAACTGGCGGGCCGGCCGATCGGCATCGCGCTCCACGGATCCTCCGGATTGCCCGGGGAGAGCCTGCGCGCTGCCGTGCAGGCGGGGGCCGCTAAAGTGAACTGGTCCAGCGAGTCGCTCCTCCTGCGCTCCGAGGCCGCCCAGAGGTTCTTCGCCACGCATGGGGCCGAGCTCGACAGGCACCACAAGGATTGGAAGAGCACCGCCATGGACAACGGGCTGCAGACGTTTGTTTCGGGCGAGTACATTCCTAGGGTCATCGAACGCATCAAATTGCTGGGGGGCGCAGGCCATGGGACCGCGTTCCTGCGCGATGGGCGGGTTCCTGCCCCTCGGGGTCCCCGTTAGCCAGCCGCCGGACTCGGAAGCCTCGCCCCTGGAAATGGGTTTCAGAGCCAAGGGCTACCCGAAGGGCACGAGCCCCGCTGGGTTTCAGCGATAGGCCCCTTTAGGGTCAGCCCAGCAGGATCGGAAGCAGGACGCCCATGCCCAGGACAAACAGGCAGAGGGGCGCCGTCGGACGTGTGCGCGTTGCCTGGACGGTTTGCTCAGGAGAGGGCTCTCGGATCCGCCGCACGCGCTCGAGCCTCGAGCGCTCAAATGCTGAAAAGACGTTCGCTGTGACGATCCCGAAAAGGAGGTGGGAGACGAGGAGGGGAAGCAGCGCCGCCGCCGCTTCCGGCCTCCAGTCGCATTCGCCCGTTCGAACGAGGGGAAGCAGGGTCAGGGGGCCCGCATACCACGCGATCAGGCCCAGCACGGATCCCCAGAGGCTGCAGGAAACAACGTCGGTCGACTCGCCCCGGAAGAGAACGCCGTAGCTGGCTCCTATCGCCGTGCTGGCAACCAGATGCAGAAGGACCCCCGCCGCCAGGGGCGTGGCCCCCTCCAACCCGGCCAGCTTCGTGATCACGCCGGTCTGGATCATGAGTGGAAGGGCGACCAGGCCCCCCGCAAGGCCCGCGGCGCAGCCCCAGCCCAGCGACTGCAGGGCGTGAAGCCCGGGGCCCTCGCGCTTGCGGTTGAGGGGGTCGGAGTCAACGAAGAGCCGGGTCCAGACTGCGTTCACGCCGGAATAGACTACGCCCAGGATCAACCCGTAGAAGACGTAGCCGACCCAGGGTCCGAAGAGCTCCGCCGCGTGCGAGGCGGACCAGTCGGGCCTGTGACCCAGGGCGGCTGCGAACACGGTCATGGGGCCGAGCAGCCACCAGAACACGGCGTAGGCCACGCCCCAGCCCATCGAGGAGCCGAGGTTGCGCACGTCGCTCTGGAACAGCACGCCGAAGGTGCACCCAATCAAGCAGGCCATCGCAAAGTGCAGCAGCACCGACGTTGCGTGCGAGCCCGAGTTCCCCAGCCCGGCAATGAGAGGATAGAAATCGCCCTCGTACATCCATCGGCTGAAGATGAGCGCCGCCGCGAATCCGGAAGCCCCGCCGGCCACGAGGGCCCTGCCTGCGTGGAAGGGGGCCGCGCGGGGTCCCATTCCCCCGCGGATTCCCAGGGTGATCCCGACGGGCGCACCCACGCAGAGAACGCAGGCGAAGAGCTGGGGGACGTGGGCCCGGACATCCCCGATCATCGCCAGGGACGATACCCCGGACAGGTGCGCCGCGCCCGCCGACACGAGGACAACCCAGAGAAGAAACCCGCCGCCGAGACCCCATACGAGGCCGGCTCCGGCATTCTCGGTCCTGCCGCGCAGCCCGGCTGCGCCGGAGAGTCCGAAGAGCCCGCCTGCCGCTGCAAAGGCCCCGGGGGATCCCCCCGCTAGCGTCGCCCCTAGGACTCCGCCCGCGGCTCCGACAAGAGCGGCCACGAGGGCCCCGGCCCAGTCTGGGGCGGGGGAGGGGGCCTCGCCTGAAAGGGGGGAATGTTCAGCGGTGCGTCTCATGAGGACCCGTTCGATCTCAGGTCGATCGTCTGCACGATGTCGCGGGGAAAGAACAACTCGAAGGTCCAGTTGACGAGGACCCGGATCTTGCGCTCGAGGCCGGGCAGCTTCGAGACATAGATGCCCCTCCACATCATCCAGGCGAGGAGCCCGGAGAACCGGACCTGCCTTCCCCCGGTGAAAGGAACCGTGATCTCCGCGCAGGCGGTTTGGTGTCCCACCACACAGAGGGCTCCCAGCGAATCGAAATGGAACGGCTCCGGGGGCAGGCCCCTCAGGGAGCGGCTGATGTTGCGCGCGAGCGCGCGCCCCTCGCGCAGGGCAAACTGTGCGGTCGGGGGGCAGGGATTGCCGCTCTTCCCGTCCTTGAGGGCCGCGCAGTCGCCGAGCGCCCAAATCCCGTCGCGGCCGGTGACGGCCATCGTGCTGTCGACAACGACCGCGCCCCGCTTGTCCGTCTCGAGCCCGAACGAATTGAGCCAGGGGCTGGGCCCAGACCCCGCGGTCCACGCCAGGGTCTGCGTGCGGATCTCCCCCTTGCTCAGGGTCACCTTGCCCTCCTCGGCGTCCAGCAAGCGCGTATTGAGCCGAAACTCGACGCCGCGGGCCGCCATACGGTCGAGGGCGTAGCGCCCGAGCGACTCGCTCAGCTCGGGGAGGATGCGGTCCCGCGAGTGCACGAGCACGGTCCTCACCTCGGCCTCGGGCACACGCGGATAATCCGCCAGGATTCCGCGCGAAAAGTCGTTCAGCGCCCCGGCCAGCTCGACTCCAGCGAATCCCCCGCCGGCCACCACGAAGGTGACGAGCGAGCGGCGCACCTCGGGGTCCGCCTCGCGGTCGGCACGCTCGAACATCTCGATCACGTGGTTGCGGATCCGGATCGCGTCGAGGAGCGTCTTGAAGTCGAAGGCGTGCTTCTGGATGTTCGCAGCGCCGAAATAGTTGGAGACGGATCCCACGGCCAGGACCAGGTGGTCGAAGCCGATCTCCCGCGCTGAACCGGGTCCGCCCCGTGCCGGGGCTACCGTCAGGATCCGCCGCCCGAGGTCTACGCCGGCGGCGCACCCTCGGACAAACTCCGTCCGGCGGAGCGCCGTTCTGAGCGGCGCGCTGATGTGTCCCGGCTCAAGGCTGCCACCCGCGACTTCCGCCAGCATCGGGGTGAACAGCAGGGCGTTCTGGTCGCTCACGAGCGTGATGGACACCGACCCATCATCGGGTAGCAGGTCCTCCAGGCCCTCGGCTGTGGACATCCCGGCGAATCCCCCGCCCACAATCACGATTCGCTTGGGGGATGCAGAGGCGGCGGGGGCCGCATCGTGATGGCCGCCCATGAATCGAGCCGCGAGGCCGTTCAACCCCGGGGCCACAAGGCCCAGCAGCGACCCGTAGAGAATCCATCCTAGCAGGGCGGGAAGCTGCATCCGCATCGCCTCTGCGCCTAGTTCCGGGGCATGCCCCGAGATCGCCGATGAGCCGGCACAGGTGACAAGCGCCCATGCGGGCAGCCCGAGCGCGCTTCCTGCAAGAACCGAGCCCGCCGGTGTGCGTTTCGTCGGCCCCAGCGCTGCGCCGAAGCCCGCGCCCATGATGATGCCCGCGACGACGCCCCCGCTCGCGAGCGCATGCGCCGCTGCGAGCGGGTAGCTAGACAGTGCGCCGCTTATAGCCCCGCAAAGAATGCGCCGGGCGAGTGGGGTGATGCTCATCCAAGCGAGGGTTGTCGGGACACCTAATTTGGAGTCACCAGGATGATCGCCTATTGCAACGGTTCCCATCCATTCCGCTAGGTGATTGGTAGAAAATGACTTCGAGACGCATATTCTCCGTTGAGAGCATCCGATCGAGCGCGGGACGCCTCTCGAAGGGAGAGATTGGAGATCGAATGATCGGCCTGCGCCCGGCGTGGACGTGCGGGTCCAAAGCTGCCGCGCTGTCGCCCAAGCGCCCGCGGGCTGCCTGGAGGCTGACTGCCAGATACTCGCCTCGTCCGTCCCTCGAAGTCACTCGTTCCGTCGCGGTGGCCAGTGAAGCCGCCTCTCGCCAGGTCCGTCTCCTGCGAGAGCGGCCGAGGTAATTCCACCCCGCTCCTGTGGCGCTGGCCGGACTTTCGGCCCGCGAGCCAACCCCTTGCCAACGTGGAACGCCGTCTGGAGTGCAAACAGGATGCGTGACGGGCCAAGAAAAGGCTTTCGCTCTCCACGGATGAAGGCCCCCTGAGAGCATCGTGCGGCCAGGTAGTCGGACAAGCCTGCCGGCCGCACCCATACGGGAAACACCCCATATGGCTCGGCGGTGGTTTCCGGTATCGTCCCCGCGCTCAAATGCGGGAGCACTTTCGTTCCCACGTCAGCTCGGATGCGGGTGGTAGGTGGGAACGATTGAGCTCGGAAATCTTCATGCCCGAAAAAGTCCAAACAATCATGATTGTCGGAGGCGGTTTTGCCGGTGTCACCCTGGCTCGACGCCTCGAAAGGGCGCTTCCGCCGGAGACCGAAGTGGTTGTCGTCAGCACTGAGAACCACTTGGTTTTTACCCCGATGCTCCCGGAGGTGGTAGGCAGGACCATCTCTCCCCTGGATGTCGTCGTCGCCGGTCGCACGATGACCCGCCGCACCAAGTGGCTGGAAGCGCGGGTCAATCGGATCGATCGCGAAAGGAGCGAGGCGCACTATGTGCGGAGGGACGGGACCACCGCCTCAATGCGCTATACCCACCTGGTGTTCGCCTGCGGAGTAGAGGCCGATCTCGCGGAGATTCCCGGTCTGGCTTCGAGGGGCCATGCGTTGAAGACGGTCGGGGACGCGATCGATATGGGAGACCATCTGATCGGTCTCTTCGAATTGGCCGCCTCGGAGGAAGATTCATCGATGCGACAACGCTTGCTCACGGTTGTCGTCGTTGGCGGAGGATTCAGCGGGGTCGAAGTAGCCGGACACATCGCCGATTTGATGCGGAGGATTCGGAAATTTTACCCGGAGATAAAGAACGAAGCACCCCGGGTTGTTCTGCTCCACAAGGGCGAGCGGCTCCTGCCGGAATTGACTCACGCGTCGTTGTCCGCATTCGCGCTGAAGAAGCTTCGTAAGAACCGGATCGACGTACGCCTGAAGGCGGCGGCTGAGAGGGTCACCTCGGCGGCCGTGCATCTGGCGTCTGGCGAGCGGATTGAGACGGAAATGATCGTCTGCACGGTGGGAACCACGGCGTCGGGGTTGATCAAGGGCCTCGGTCTCCCGCTCGAAAAGGGCCGGCTTCCGACCGAACCGGAGATGAGGGTTGGAGGGTCCTCCAACCTCTGGGCGCTTGGCGACTGTTCGCTGATTCCCAACGGGTACAACCGACACCCATGCCCGGCGACGGCGCAGTTTGCCATCGAGCAGGCCCGCCAATTGGCGGAGAACCTGATCCACGTCGCACAAGGGCGCCCGCCGAGGCCCTTCCGTTTTCGCCCTCGGGGCATGTTTGCGTCGATTGGGCATCGCAATGCCGTCGCGGAAATCTATGGATTCAAGCTGTCGGGCTTCGTGGCTTGGTTCCTGTGGCGCGGCCTCTACCTGGCGAAGCTGCCCACGTTCAGCCGGAAGCTCGCGGTCGCAGCGGGTTGGGCATCGGCGATCCCGTTTCCGCCAAATATCGTCCAGCTTCGACCTGCGCCCAAGCAGCCGTCAGATGCGGCGGCAGGACGGCCCAAGCTGGCGGAGGGAACTTCATGAATGCAGCCGATCGCAATGCACCAGGCGCCCCAGGGATCCAACCGCGATGGACCTCCAGCGCCAAGGATGGCGTGGGAACGGCCTACAGCGCCAGTTCCCACCTATGGTTCACGTTGAGCCACGGCATCGTGAACGAAGTCTATTACCCTCATGTGGACGCCCCGAACACACGCGATCTCCAATTCCTCATCACCGACGGCGAGACGTTCTGTCATGAGGAGAAGCGAGATCTCGACCACAAGATCGAATACCCGGAGCACGACGCGCTGCTTTACCGGCTGACCAATTCGGACCGCGACGGCCGCTATCGCCTGGTCAAGGAGATCATCGGGGAGCCGCACTCGGCGGTTCTTCTGGTGCAGACCCGCCTGGAGATTCTCGACGAACGGCTGAGGGGCAAGTTGAGCCTCTTTGTGCTGCTCGCACCGCACCTGAAGGGGACGGGAGAACACAACTCGGCCCGCTGCCAGGATACCGAGGGTCGAAAGCTCTTCCAGGCCGAGCGTGAGGATGTCCACATGGTGATGGGCTGTTCGCCCGATTTCATACGGCGCTCGGTCGGCTACGTCGGCTCCAGCGACGGCTGGCAGGACCTCATGGGCAATTTCAAGATGGACTGGGACTATCAGCAGGCGGTCGATGGCAACATCGCCCTCACTGGCGAGGTCGATCTCTCGCACGGCCTGCAGTTTGTCATGGGTGTTGCCTTTGGCCGCAGCAGTCAGAGTGCCTCGACCCAGCTCCTGCAGGCCCTGGCAACGCCCTTCACACAGCAGCGCGAAAAGTATGTCGGCCAGTGGCAGCGCACGCGCTCCGACGATGAACTACGTTCCGAAACCGGCGATGGCGGCCACCTGCTGCGCCTGAGCCGGAGCGTCCTGCTCGCCCACGAAGACAAGACCTTCCCGGGGGCGTTTGTTGCGTCGCTGAGCATTCCCTGGGGCGAGACCAAGGATGACAGCGACCAAGGCGGCTATCACCTCGTTTGGACGCGCGATATGGTGCAAACAGCCACCGCCTTGCTCGCCTGCGGTCGGACCGAGTCGCCGCTTCGCGCCCTGATATGGCTCGCCTGCGTCCAGCAGGCCGATGGCAGCATGCCGCAAAACAGCTCGATCACGGGCGAACCCTATTGGAAGGGCATCCAGATGGACGAGGTGGCGGTGCCGATCTTGCTGGCATGGCGCCTGCGGCGGGAAAAGGCCTTGCGGCAATTTGATCCCTGGACACTTATCTCACGAGCGGCGAAATACTTAATCACGCACGGTCCGGTGACCGCCCAGGAGCGGTGGGAGGAGAATTCCGGCTACTCGCCCTCGACACTGGCATCGATGATCGCGGCTCTGATCTGCGCGGCAGACTTCGCGCACGACCGGAACGAGGCTGTCGCCGCAAATCTCATGGTCGCCTACGCCGACTGGCTTTCGACGCACCTCGAGGAATGGACGGCCACGGATCGCGGCGAACTAGTCGCAGGTAGGCCGCGGCATTATGTGCGAATCACGCCAGCCAGTCCGCAACTGCCCGGCCTAGCGGCCGATCCCAACAATGCCCTCATAACGATCGCCAATGGAGGCGGCGAACACCCCGCGCGCAATGTCGTTGGGGGTGACTTTCTCCAACTGGTTCGCCTTGGGGTGCGTGCCGCCGATGATCCCCTGGTGGTCGACTCGGTCGCCGTCATCGACCAGGTTCTCAAGCACGATCTGCCCCAGGGGCCATGCTGGCGCCGCTACAACCATGACGGATATGGGCAAAAGCACGACGGAAGCGCCTTTGACGGGACAGGAATCGGGCGGTCCTGGCCCATCCTGGCCGGCGAACGCGGGCATTATGAACTGGCCGCCGGGCGAGACCCCAAGCCGTTCATTGCGGCCCTTGAGAAATTCGCGAACTCCGGCGGGATGCTGCCCGAACAGCTCTGGGACGCGGAGGATCTGCCGGATCGAAACCTGACGTTCGGCGGCCCGACCGGCTCAGCCATGCCCTTGTGCTGGGCGCATGCGGAGTACCTGTCGCTCGTGCGCAGCAGCCACGACCGCGTCTGCTTCGACCGAATCGAAGCTGTGTACCAGCGCTATGCAAAGGCAAGGACGCAGGGAAACATGGAGATGTGGACGTTTGCCCATCCGTCGGCCGAAATGCGGGAGGGCAGAGGCCTTCGCATTATCGTCGAGCAGTCGGCCAACATCCATTGGTCGGTCGACGCCTGGGCAACCACCGGCGTCCTGGATACCAGCGCCTGCGGCCTCGGAATGCATTGGGCCGATTTGCCCACCGCCCCGCTGCCGCCCGGCACGAGAGTCGTTTTCACCTTCCACTGGACGGTGGCGAATCGCTGGGAAGGGCGTGATTTTTCCACAGCGGTCGCGGGAGCCAGTCGTAACGCGTCCTAGAATCGAGGACTCGAGAAGGAACCCGCAATGGACCAAGACCACATCCGCTTGTCTGTCGCGGCGGTGCTGCAGGTATTTGATCCGCAATCGCCTCAGGCCCGCGCAATGTTCCGCCTTGGGCTCGAGTCGAGCGTGATCTTTGCGATCATTTTCGCGATGGTCGCGGGAGCCGTCGTTTACGCACTCATGCGCTATCGCTGGCACGAGGGTGAGCCGGATCCCCGCCAGGTCGCCGGGAACACGACGATCGAGATCGTCTGGACGGCCATACCGTGCGCGATCGTCGTGGCGCTCTTCGCGCTCACCGCCCGTACGATGAGCGTGTCCGATCCCCCGGCGGCACCGGCGCCCGACCTCCTCGTCATCGGTCACCAATGGTGGTGGGAGGCCCGCTATCCGAAATCGGGCGTCGTGGCCGCTAACGAGATCCACATCCCGGTCGGTCGGGCGATGTCCATAGAGTTCGACTCGGCCGATGTGTTGCACGAATTTTGGGTGCCGCGCCTGGCCCGAAAAATCGCCGCCGTTCCAGGCCATCCGAATCACATCTGGATCGAGGCCGACGCGCCGGGAACCTATCTGGGCGTGTGCTCGGAGTTTTGCGGGACCGAACATGCTTGGATGCACTTTCTCATCATCGCGGAGACTCCGGCGAAGTTCGCTGAATGGGAGAGCTCGCAACTCCTTCCGGCGTCTAAGCCCGCGGGACTTGAGGCGCGCAAAGGCCTGGCCCTTTTTGAACAGACGAGCTGTGTGAGCTGTCACGCAGTCAACGGCACCGTCGCCGGGGCGCGGGTGGGACCCGACCTCACGCATTTTGCCAGCCGCCGCGAACTCGGCGCGGGAATCGTCGAGAATACGCCGGACAACCTCCGTCGCTGGCTGAAGGACCCGCAGCAGGTGAAGCCCGGCGCTAAGATGCCGGACTTCAAGTTTTCGGGTGAGCAGATCGGGCAGTTGGTCGCCTACTTTGAGACCCTAAAATGAGCGAACTCGCCGCCATCCTGACCCGTGCCGGTCTTTCGAATCCCGAACAAAGGGAGCATTGGACCATGAAGTGGATCTCGACCATGGACCACAAGCGCATCGGGATTCTTTATTTGTCCACTGCGCTCGTTTTTTTCGTCATCGGCGGCATCGAGGCCCTTCTCATTCGGCTGCAGCTCGCGGTTCCGAACAACCGTCTCCTGCAGCCGGACGAATACAACGTGGTGTTCACCATGCACGGGACAACGATGATTTTCCTGGTCGCGATGCCGGCACTCTTCGGCCTCGCCAATTATATACTCCCCCTGCAGATCGGCGCGAGAGACATGGCGTTTCCGCGGCTCAACGCCTTCAGCTTCTGGCTGGTTCCCTTCGGGGGTCTGCTGCTCCACTTCAGCTTCCTCGCGGGCGGAGCCCCGGGCGTGGGCTGGTTCGCCTACGCGCCGCTGAGCGAGACGCCTTACTCGTCACAGCTCGGCGTGGACTATTGGGCGCTTGCGCTGTTGGTGTTAGGCATCGGTTCGGTGGGCACGTCGATCAACCTGATCGCGACGGTCCTCACCCAGAGGGCGCCGAATATGACCCTGCGCCGCCTGCCGCTCTTTTCGTGGATGATATTCGTGAATTCCTTCCTCGTCCTCATGGCGCTGCCGGTCCTTAACGCCGCCCTCGTGATGCTCTTGATCGACCGACTGCTCGGCGCGCATTTCTTCCTCCCGTCCAGCGGCGGCTCGGCGATCATGTGGCAGCACATCTTTTGGGCCTTCGGGCATCCGGAGGTGTACATTGTCGCAATACCGGCGTTTGGCATTCTTTCAGAGGTGATTCCGGTGTTCGCCCGGAAGCCGATCTTTGGCTACGAGTTCGTAGCCGGTTCGACGGTGGCAATCGCCTTTCTGAGCCTCCTGGTGTGGGCGCATCACATGTTCACGGTCGGTCTGGGCCATACTGTTGATTTGTTCTTTGTCGCATCGAGCATGCTGATCGCGATCCCGACGGGAGTGAAGGTTCTCGCCTGGAGCGCCACCTTGGTCGGCGGCCGTATCCGGCTGGATACGCCGATGCTATTTTGCACGGCGGCCTTGCTCCAATTTCTTCTGGCCGGTCTCACGGGAGTCAGTCTCGCCAGCGCGGCGCTCGATTGGCAGACCAAGAACAGCTACTATCTGGTGGCGCATTTCCACTTCGTCTTCGTTGGTCTGATCGTTTTCGCCATTTTGGGAGCTCTGCATTATTGGTTCCCGAAGATGAGCGGCCGGCTGCTGTCGGAGCGCCTAGGTAAATGGACGTTTTGGCTGATGACAGCCGGGTTCAACATGACGTTCGTCATCCAGCATTTTCTGGGGCTGGCTGGCATGCCGCGGCGCATCTTCACCTATGCCGACCTGCCGGGCTGGGCGTGGATGAACATGGTTTCGACGATTGGCGCTTTCCTCATGGCTGCTGCGGCGCTGCTTTTCGTCTGGAACCTGGTGACGAGCCTTCTGAACGGTGAACGGGCCGGCGACAACCCTTGGAGGGCCTGGACGCTGGAATGGGCGACCACGTCTCCGCCTCCGCCCGGGAATTTCCGGAGTCTCCCGCCCATCCGCAGCCGCCGCCCCCTCTGGGACGATGCGAATCCAGACCGTCCCGATCCGATGGTGGGCACGAAATGGCGGGCGGAAGTCCACGTGCCGGAGAAGAACGAGACTGCCGTCGCCGCCTTCATCGTTTCCGAATCCGCCTTCTTTGCAGTCCTGATCCTCGCATACCTCTTTTACAACGCGGTTCCGGAGGCGGGGGTAGGCGCCCACAGCCTCAACCTTGCCAAGACGGGCGCTTTCACGCTGTGCCTTTTGCTCAGCAGCATCACGATCTGGCGCTCGGAGGTGAGCCTGGATCGGGGAAATCAGCGTGCGATGCGGCTCTGGCTGGCCGCGACCCTTGTTCTGGGGGGTATCTTTCTCACCGGCCAGGGGCTCGAGTACGGGACTCTTTTCGAGGACGGCGCGAGCTTGAACGGGAACCTGTTCGCAACGGCCTTCTTCACCCTCACGGGATTCCACGGGTTGCACGTCTGCGCCGGCTTGATCGCCCTGGCTATCGTTCTCGGACTTGCGCGGTCAGCCGACTTCAAGCGCCACCCGCCGCCGGCCCTCAAGGCGGTCGCGCTCTACTGGCATTTTGTCGACGCGGTCTGGGTGGTCGTGTTCTCGACCGTTTATTTCCTGCCGCATCTGCGATGACCACGGAACAATTCCTACTCCGGGGATGGACATGGGGCGGCTGCAGCCTGCCGATGGGCGCCGCCGTCCTGGTGTGCTACCTCGTTGCATTTGGGTTTCAGCGCCGCTTTTCCTGCTTCGCTGCCGCGCTGGGGCTGACTCTGCTTACGCTGAGGTCGCCAATCAATTCGCTCGCCGACGGATATCTCTTCAGCGCCCACATGCTCCAGCATCTCATCCTGCTGCTGATCGTGCCGGCCTTGGCGATGCTCAGCTTGCCTCGATCGCTCTCGCTTGCAATGCGGCCACGCGTCCTCGGCCATCCGCTGTTTGGGTGGATTGCGGGCGTCGGCGCCATGTGGTTGTGGCATGCGCCGGCCCTGTGCAACGCTGCGGTTTCATCGCGGTCGGTTCATGCCTTGCAAACTGTCTCGCTGCTGGCGATGGGCGGCCTGTTTTGGCGGCAGATTCTGGCGCCCCGGGAGAGCGAGCGGCTTGTGCCGCCCTCGGCGATTTTGTACCTATTTAGCGCCTGCGTGACGTGCAGCATTCTGGGAATCATCGTCACCTTTTCGCCGGTCGAGGTTTGCTCAATCTACTCCGCGCCGCCGATCGATCGCCTTGGCCTGCTGCAGTTCGTCAGGGCGGGGTGGGGCATGACGCCGGAGCGGGACCAGCAGGTCGGAGGACTGCTGATGTGGGTGCCCATGTGCCTGATCTATTTGAGCGCGATCGTGGTCCAGATCGCGCGCTGGTTCGCCGCGACCGAAGGCCCCTTGGCCGAAAAGCTATGATCCCCGACGATCCTTCACCGTCCCACTCCCATTGGGATCTGCTTCCGCCCGAGCGCCTTCCGCGCCCCACCTATTGCCCGGCGGGCATGGCCTTGGGCGCGGCCCTGCTTTTCTGGGGCATCATCACCTCCTGGGTCATCCTGCTCGTCGGATTCGGGGTGTTCACTGTCATGCTGGGGCGATGGATCGCCGAAATTCTCCATGAACGAAAACAGTCTTGACCCCTCGCAGCCATGCCGGGAGCCGACGCGTGAGGAACTCACGCGTCGACTGTTCCTCGGGAAAATTTCGCTGGGACTCGCTGGGGTGGGCGCGGCAATCGTCACCCTGCCGGTTATCGGGTTCATTTTTGCACCCTTGTTCCGCAGAGAGCCCGGAGTCTGGCGCACCGTGGGAGCGGCTGGGGATTTCAAAATCGGCGAGACATCGGCGGTCGTTTTTCTGGACGCCTCGCCGCTGCCGTGGGCGGGGATGACGGCCAAGACGGCCGCTTGGCTTCGACGAACGTCCGATCAGGAGTTCATCGCCTTCGCGATCAATTGCAGCCATCTGGGCTGCCCGGTCCGATGGCAGCCGTCGGCGCGGCTTTTCATGTGCCCCTGTCATGGGGGAGTCTATTACGAGGACGGCAGCGTCGCCGCCGGACCTCCTCCGTCGCCGCTGGCGCGCTATCCGGTTCGGGTGCAGGGCGGAAAGGTGCAGATCCAAACCCGGCCGATCGAAATTCAACGAGCCTGACGTGTCGATGATTCGCGAAACGTTCAAGATGGCAGTGGGTTGGGTCGACGATCGCCTGGGCCTTTCGGCAACCCTTGGGCCGATGCTGCGCCACCTGGTTCCCCACGACGCACGGTGGTGGTATGTCTTCGGGAGTGCGACGCTCTGCGCCTTCATGATCCAGGTGGTCAGCGGCGTGGCTCTCGCCTTTGCCTACAGCCCATCGGCCACGGATGCCTATCCCACGCTCCAATTCATCACCCACGACGCGCCCTTTGGAAATTTCCTGCGAGGCCTTCATTACTTCGGGGCCTCGGCAATGGTGCTGATGGTCGGCCTCCACATGGCCCAGGTCTTCCTCTTTGGATCGTACAAGTTTCCCCGCGAGATGAACTGGATGACCGGCGTATTGCTCCTCGGATTCGTCTTGCTCATGGGCTTTACCGGCCAGCTTCTTCGGTGGGACCAGACTGCGGTTTGGTCGGTGGTGGTCGCGGCCGAGCAGGCCGGCCGCATTCCTTTGATTGGCGAATGGGTAGCAAGATTCACGCTGGGCGGCCAAACCTTGGGAGGAGCTACTCTTAACCGGTTCTTTGCGATCCACGTGTTTATTGTGCCTGCATTGACCTTCGCCTTCATCGGGCTGCACCTGCTCCTGGTGTTGCGTCACGGCGTGGCCGAACCGCCCAAGGTGGGAGAGCCCGTTGACCCAAGGACCTATAGGGCGAATTATCAGGCGCTTCTCAAGAAGAGCGGCCGGCCATTCTGGCCCGATGCGGCCTGGCGGGACGTGGTGTTTTGCGTCGGGATGATTGCGGCCGTCGCACTATTGGCACTCGTCTTCGGTCCGCCGGAACTGGGCAAGCCACCGGACCCCAGCATCATCGAGGCCAACCCGCGGCCGGACTGGTATTTGCTCTGGTATTTCGCGGTTCTCGCGCTGCTTCCGCACGGCACGGAAAAGGTCTTCATGGTATTCGGACCGTTGACTGTCGGCTTGCTCCTGATCCTTCTTCCCTTTCTTGCGCCGAGTGGCGAACGCAGCCCCCTTCGACGCCCCTGGGCCGTGGTAGGAATCCTGCTTACGGTGACGGTCATCGGCGCCCTTTGGGTGGTCGGCAGAAAGTCTCCGTGGTCCCCCAACTTCAGTCCTGAGCCGCTGACCGCGAAGATCGTCGGCGCAACGAGCGGCCCCGTCTTTGTCGGCGCGCAGCTGTTCCAAGAGAAGTCGTGCATCGACTGCCACCTGGTCGAAGGCATCGGTGGGCGTCGCGGACCGGATCTCACTTATATCGCCGACAACTTGAAAAGGAGCGACATGATCATCCGCATCGTGAACGGCGGCGTAAACATGCCCTCCTACGGGGCGACCCTGAAGCCAGGGGAGTTGGAGAACCTCGTCGCCTTCTTGGAAACGCGAACCAAACACTGAAACATCAGCCTAAGGCAGTCCTTGCGGAATGTCCGCTCGGCTTCACATCCATCACATTCCTATGCGCTTAAAAAACACGGTGGCAATCGTCACAGGGGCATCCTCGGGCATCGGCCAAGCCATCGCGATTCGATTTGCCCGGGAGGGGGCTGCGGTCGTTGTCGACTACGTGGGCGACGCGGACACCCCCGCCGCGACCGAGATGCAGATTGCGAGCTTCGGCGGAAGGTCCATCGCGGTGGCGGCTGACGTGTCGAAGCCAGAGGAAGCGCAGAATCTCATTGATCGTGCCGTCGCCGCCTTCGGCAGGCTCGACATCGTGGTGAACAATGCCGGCATCGAGAAGAAGTGCGACTTCGTCGACTATCCGCTGGATGAATGGCAGAAGATCTTGGCGGTAAACCTTGTCGGCCCGTTCTTGGTCAGCCAGGCGGCCGCGCGACAGATGATCGTCCAGGGCCAAGGCGGGCGGCTGATCAACATCTCGTCCGTCCACGAGGACCTCCCGATGCCGACCAATTCGGCCTACTGCTCAAGCAAGGGCGGCCTGCGAATGCTCATGAGGACGATCGCCGTGGAATTGGCGAAACACAGGATCACGGTGAACAACATCGGTCCGGGAGCGGTGTTTACTCCCATCGACGCCGATGTGGAGGCCAAACCTGAGATGGAGAAGGCCCTCATGGCCGAGATTCCGCTCAACCGCTGGGGAAAACCGGAGGAGATTGCAGGGCTTGCCGTGTTTTTGGCTTCCGACGAAGCGGCCTATATCACCGGGTCCACCTACTTTATCGATGGGGGTATGCTCCGGCAGTCAGGCAGCTACTGATCCCAGGGCTGCGATTCCCATTTTTTGTTTATGACCAACGGAAATCACTACGACTTTATCATCATCGGGAGCGGTGCCGGAGGAGGCACGCTCGCGCTCAAGCTGGCCGGTTCGGGGAAGAGGATCCTCATCGTCGAGCGGGGCGATTACTTGCCCCGCGAGAAGGAGAACTGGGATCCGACGGAAGTATTCGTCAAGTCGCGGTATGTCGCTGACGACAAGTGGCATGACAAGGACGGCAAGGAGTTCCAGCCGGGCATCCACTATGTGGTCGGCGGTGCGACCAAGATGTTTGGAGCCGCCCTCTTCCGCCTTCGCAAGGAAGACTTCAGCGAGGTGAAACACTACGACGGTGTTTCCCCTGCGTGGCCCGTTTCCTACGAGGAATTCGAGCCCCATTATTGCGAAGCGGAGAAGCTTTACCAGGTCCATGGACTTCGTGGCGAGGATCCAACCGAGCCTCCCGCAAGCATGCCCTATCCGTTCCCTCCGATCGCCCACGAACCCCGCATCCAAAGGCTCAACGACGATCTGCTCAAGGCGGGTCACCATCCCTTTCATGCGCCCACGGCGGTCATGCTGAACGAGGCGCACCGGGCCGAGAGCCACTGCCTCAAGTGCGACACCTGCGATGGCTATCCGTGCATGGTCCACGCCAAGGCGGATGCCGAGGTGATCGCTGTTCGGCCGGCATTGAAGCATTCCAACGTCACCCTTCTGACCAAGGCCGAGGTGATCCAGCTCAAGACCAGCTCTTCGGGACGCGAGGTGACCGAGGTCGTGATAAGCCATGGCGGAGGCATCGAGTCGTACGGCGGCAGTATCGTCGTCGTCTCGGCGGGCGCTGCCAACAGCGCGCGCCTGTTGCTGATGTCCGCCAACGACAAGCATCCGAACGGGCTGGCGAACGGATCCGATCAGGTCGGGCGCAACTACATGTTCCACAACAGCCAAGCAGTCGTAGCGCTCGCGATGGAGCCCAACCTGACGGTTTTCCAGAAGACAATTGCGCTCAATGATTTCTATTTCCGCGACGGGGATTTCGAGTTCCCGCTCGGCAACATCCAGATGATCGGCAAGTCCAAGGGTCCGATGTTCAAGGACGACGCACCCTTTTTCGCGCCGGGGTTCGCACTGGATGAGATGGCCCGCCACGCCGTCGACTTTTGGCTGACCACCGAGGATCTTCCCGACCCCAATAATCGCATCACGCTCGATCGGGAAAAGAAGATCGTCCTCAGCTATACGTTCAACAACGAGGTTCCAACCAAGCGGCTTTTTGAGCGCTTAAAATCGATGCTCAATCTCATGGGAATGCACAAGCATCTGATTCCGAATTCGGCCTATTTGGGGAAGGTGATCCCGAT
Source organism: uncultured Opitutaceae bacterium (assembly GCA_903919205.1). Lineage (GTDB taxonomy): Bacteria > Verrucomicrobiota > Verrucomicrobiia > Opitutales > Opitutaceae > Palsa-1447. Next base: position 25,459 of record CAIXHE010000014.1, read on the forward strand.
CGCAGGCGTCGGCCATCAGAGCGGAACCTGCCGTTTTGGAACGGATCCCACCAGCTCAGTCTTGGATACGAACTGCAAGGCCCATGAGCTGGACAACCTCTACGTCGTCGACACGAGTTTCTTCTGCAGCATCGGAGCGGTGAACCCCTCGCTAACGGCGATCGCCAATGCCCTGCGTGTCGGCGATCACCTCTTGGCTCGGTGCCCGTAACAACCGGCAGCGCGCAAGGGAAAGACGCCAAGGCGCTCCGCCTGGATCGCCTGTCCGCGGCCGAGTCGTTGCGCACACACTGGCCGGAATATATGATGGAGGGGGCGCAGCTCGGGATCTTCATGATTTCCGCGGGCGCTGTCACCGCCTTGCTCGAGTCTCCGCAATCCTTTCTCGGCCGGGCTCATCTCGATCCTGCTCTAAGCCGCGCCCTGATCGGTGTCGCGATGGGGGCGACTGCCATGGGCCTCATCTATTCTCCTTGGGGGAAGCGGTCGGGATCGCACATGAATCCGGCGATCACGATAACGTATCTGCGCCTCGGCAAGATACCTCCCTGGGATGCCTTCTTTTACATCATCTTCCAGTTCGCCGGTGGTCTGATCGGAGTCATCCTGACGGCTTGGGTTCTCGGGACTGCCTTTACGCTGCCGCCCGTGAACTATGTCGCCACGATCCCGGGTCCGACCGGACCTTGGGCTGCCTTTGCCGGAGAGCTGATCATAAGCGTCATAATCATGGCGATGATACTCTATGTCTCCAACAGGGCAGCCATCGCCCGCTTCACCGGCCTCTTTGCGGGTCTTCTCATCGCGTGCTTTGTTGAATTCGAAGCGCCCTATTCGGGTTTTGGCATGAATCCGGCCCGCACGCTCGCGTCGGCGCTCCCGAGCGGTATCTGTACAGGGTTGTGGATTTATTTCACGGCTGCTCCGATCGGAATGCTCCTAGCGGCCCAAGGCTATCTAGCAGTAAGGGGTCCGAATTCGATCCACTGCTGCAAACTCCACCACCACTCAGCTGGCCGCTGCATTTATTGCGGTCTGCAGGGACTCTGGGAAAAGTGATGGCCCACGGCGTCGTAAGTTCTGATAAGATCATCTCCCGCTCAAAAAGGGCCCGCTGACGCTATTTGGATCAATGCAGGCGAAGTTTTATCGTTACTAGGCGCGAAGACCCGGCCGTTCGGGGCCGGGATGAAGCGCCGTCCTCGGGCCGGCGCTTCTGCTGATTGTAGGCCTTGACCTTGGCGAGGGCGGCGCCGCCGGTCGACGAGACGAAGTAGCTTGGACTCCAGAAGTGCTCGTCCCAAAGGACCCTTTTTACCTCGGGGAGTCCCCGGCTGCGAACATGGCGCGAGGACACGTCTTGCAGGGAAGTGACGAGCTGTCTGGGGCGACCGTGGGCGGCATCGAGACCAGCGGGTGCACGTGGTCCGCTTCGCCATCCATTGCGTCTAGCGTTCCCCCGAACTGAGCGCAAACCTCGGGAAAGACGCCTCTCAGGCAGAGTTGCGACCAGGGCATTTGACGGAAACCTTGGATGCTTGCTCTTCAAGAAGGTCGGCTTGGCCCTTCGATGCGCAAGAAATACCAAGCTGCCGACAGGAGTGCTATTTCGCGGCATTCCAGCGGAAGGCCGGGGTACGGATCGTGCTGAATGGAGTCCACTCTGCATCAAACTATGCCTGCAGCCAAGACCGTGTTCCACGCGCTCCGCCTGCACATGCTGGACGGCGCCATCGGGCTGGGCGTCGCCGACAAGGTGGGCAGCCTCGAGATCGGCAGGTCCCACGTTTTCCTCGCCGTGGACGGTCGCAAGCTGGACTCCCGCCGACCCACGATCTTGTCGCTAACCGCCTGCTCGCCCTCTGGTTGCGCAGCTCAATTCAATTCGGCGTGGGAGAAAATCTGGCGAGCGACGGCGACCGAATGCTTGGTTCGGGTAGGGCGCGCTTCGGGCTCGAGATCGACACGGGCACGGCTCGGCTCTAGGCTCGGTTCGCGTCTCCGCGCTTCTATACCACCATGAAAACATCGCCCTCCCTGCACTGCCGGCTCGCAGGCATCAATGTCCATCCGCGTAGTCCAGATGGCAGACCGGACCCCACCTTGCCTCGCACGCAGGCCTCGCAGCTCCTACGAGCCCTTGCATTGGCTGCGTGCGCTTGTCTGGTCCTCGCACGGACCGCGCCTCTCGCCGCGGCCGATTTTCCGCAGCTTCTTACCCAAGCCCGCGCCGCCCGCCAGGCCCACGACCCCGCGAAGGCGATCGAACTCTACTCCGCCGCCATCGAGGCCAACCCGTGGTCGGGCGAGGCTTGGCTTGAGCGGGGCTATGTGTACTGGGGTCGAGAGCAGCGGACGTTGGCCCGGCTGGACTTCAATCAAGCCGTCCTTGCGGATCCGACGTTTGCGCAGGCCTACGTGACCCGGGGCGATCTGGACGCGCGGATGTCGCGACGCGACTGGAAAGGGTGCGAACATGACTACGCCACCGCCCTGAAACTACAGCCGGATTTTCCCTTCTATTTCGCCTACACCGCCGAGCTTTACCTTTATAATGGCCAACCGGCCCGAGCGATCGCCGAAGCCAGAAAGGGCCTCGCGAAGGATCCGACCGCGCTGATTTACAAGATGAACCTCGCTCACGGCCTGCTCTTCACAGGTCAGGTCGAAGCCGCCCGGAAACTCTACACGGAAATGGCGCCCCTGGAAGTCGAGCCCGGAATGAACGGCGTCGCCTTTGCCTTGCACGATTTCGACGGCCTCCGGCGCATCGGCGAGGTGGTGTACCCCCAAATCGCCGAGACCGAGCCCTGGTTGAAAGGCCTCGCCACCAGGTGAGACTCATCCGAGAGCCGACAATACGCTGAGAACATGACCTGCAGCACGATGGGTTTTGCCCGACTTTGTTCGGTCATCCTCTTGGCTCTGAGCCTAGTTGTGCTCGCGTCCCGGGGCGTCGATGCCGCGCCGGCCATGCCTCCTGTGCCCATATTTCTGGATACCGACGTCTGTGTAGACCCCGGCGATGTCTCGGCAGTGACTCTGCTCAACGGTCTCGCGAATCGCGGTGAAGCAAAGATTCTCGGAATCACGTGCGTAACGTCCTTTCCCTATGCTCCGGGGTGTGTTGACGCCGTGTGTTGTTGGTGCGGTCGGTCCGATGTTCCCATCGGCTCGCTCAAGGACAGCGGGTTTCTCGATGAGTCGAAATACGCGCAATATGTCGCCAACAACTGGCCGAACCGCTACCCGGACGGTTCGAGGAACGTGCCGGACGCGGTGGCGCTCTTCAGGCGGGTTGTCTCGAATCAGCCTGACCACAGCGTCGTCATGGTGGCCATCGGCCCAGCGCGCAATCTCGCCCATTTTCTTCAATCCAAGGCCGACTCTGCCAGCCCGCTTTCGGGTCGCGACCTGATCGCCATGAAGGTGAAGCACCTTTCGTTCATGGCCGGTGCCTTCAGCAAGACACGACGAATCAAGGACCAGATGGGAAAAGATTATGGCCCATCCGAGACGTTTATCGAATGGAACGTCCAGCAGGACATCCCCGCATTTCAGTACGTCGTGAAAAACTGGCCAACTCCAATAATGTTCAGCGGCTTCGAGATCGGGCAGGAAATATTGGTCGATGGGTCTATGGTGACGGCGACGCCACAAAGCCCGCAGGCTTACTGTGTCCCCACAACCCAGCGAGCCTTCGGCTACCGCAACGTCAGCCGCCCGGCCTGGGACCAGACAGCGATTCTTTACGGCGTGCGCGGCCTTTCGAACTACTGGGGCGGCGCGATGGAAGGCCGCGTCGTTGTCGACGACCAGGGCCACACCATCTGGCGCGCTGACCCCACGAGGCATCAAGGGTTTCTTGAACCGAAAATGAGCGATGCCGAGTTGGGAGAAATCATCTCCCAAATTCAGGCTGAAGCTGGTCAAATCAAACCCCTAGGAGAACGCGGCCGCTGAGGTAGCCCTGGCCCTGCCGGTTCGCTTGGGTAGGTCCGCAAAGTTTCCGGACACGCCAGTCCCAGATGGTGGACTCTACAGGACTCGAACCAGTGAGTGAGTCTGGTCGGAACGATGAAAATGGACCTTAGCGAAAGAAGAGACCTTTATTCGGACTTGGGTCCGAACCAGCGCTCAACAATTACACGTACATCGGCTGAGTGACTGTAAAACATGATCTTCGCCTTTGGGACCCGTTCATGAGCTACGTCGATGATTTGTTCCATGAAGTATGACATCGACTCGTTGCCGGCTACTCCACCACCGATTAGGACACCGTCGCAAGGTTGGGTCTCCAGCTGAAGTTTGAAACCATCAAGGCCAGTTTCGGGTGACACCTGGATGATTTCGTAATTATAGCCAGCGCGCGTCATCCGTTCCTGCAAGTCACGCAACCTTTCCCTTATCTTTGTGCGCTCCTCCACCGGGATCAATGGATGATCCAGCGATAGACCGATGTGGAAAATGGATAACGACAAGATCGATTCCTAACGGATTTAAGGGCCCGGATCTGGTAGTCTTTGTGGATCGCTGGGAAAAGACTACCACAACCTCTTGGATTCTTGAAGAGACAGCGCATGTCTCACAAGGGACATCTTTGGAAAGGGCATCCAGAGCCGGGAAATAGTGAGGTGAAACGGGTCGCGCAATAGAGGCAAGTGAAACTCACGAATGCGCGCTCAGACTCTTGCGAGGCGTTCTTCCGCAACGTCGGAGAGCGTCTTGTGGTTTCGTTCAGCCTCTTTTCGGAGCCCTGAGATTACCCGGGGGCTAAGCCTCAGGAGAACTGCCTTGCGTCCGGACGGCTTGCGCCCCGCGCCGACCCTGGGTCCGCCGTGCTTGAAAGGCCGGAATGCCAGCTTCTCCAGATTGGGCAGCGGTTCACCGTTCAGGTCCTTCATGTTGACCTGGTAGCCCGCGCTATTGAACCGTGGCTTCTCAATTGGGATTATTTTTTTCTTCATAGATTTTCGCTCCGATTTCCCAGTAACCGGCACCAATAATCCGGATGACCCCGTTCGGACGGTGAGTGTACCGTACAAGGATGACTCGCTCTCCAACCTTTCCGAGGAGCCACCAACGAAGTTCAGATTTTCCACGCGGGCTATGAACTTCGTCGAACGCGACAACGGCGAGTGGATCGCTGAAGGCCTGTTCCGCTTCAGAAAATGGTACACCGTGTTTGGCGAGATTGGTGGCTTCCTTCCTGGGGTCCCAGGCAAAACTTCATCGAAAGACGGTAGCTCCGAATATTTGAAAAGCAATATCGGAATCAAAATATCCGTTATCGAGACCGGCTGAGGCTGCGCATGGTAAACTCACCCGCGCAGGGCGCGAAATGGTCGGAATCTTCCCTGTATGAACCCCAATGCCCCAAGTGACCGGGATCCGATCCTCGAGCACTCTTCTCAAGCCGGCGGCGACCCGTTCAAACCATATTGGCAATCATCCGCTGTTGTCACTTTGTTGTTACTTTCCCTCAGTTTTAGGTCCGCCTCTTTGTCATATCACTCTACGCGATAGAAGTTTAGATGAGATGGTGGACGCTACAGGACTCGAACCTGTGACCCCGTGCGTGTGAAGCACGTGCTCTAACCAACTGAGCTAAGCGTCCCCTTTGGGAGGGTCCTTATTGGCCGAGCCCGGGCGCCGAATCAAGGCTTTTGGTCGGGCCGCCCGAGGCGGACCCGATCACGCCCCGGCGGGGCACCGGCGGCGTAGAACAAGCAGGCCGACGAGCGCGACACCCGCACCCATGAGCGCCCAGGTGGAGGGCTCGGGAACCGGCGTGAATTTGAGGTCCAGGGCGTCGCCGTTCTGGGTGACGCTGAAGACGCCCAGGTTCGTGGGGTTCACGAAGCCGGAGGTGACGATGTTGAAATCCGCCGCGTTGAACGACGTGATCCCGGTGGTCGATTGGGCGAAGGCCCAGGAATAGGGTAGGGCGGGGTTGAAGTTGAGGGCCGCCGCGGAATTTCCCGCGGCGTCGGTGGTGACGACGTTGAAGGTGATGGTGTTCGGGCTCGCTGCCAGCGTGATCCCCCCGGTCACGTTGAGCTGGCCGAAGCCGGTCCCCGGGGTCCCGTTGGCGTCATAGAGGCTGAAGTGGATCGCGGTTCCCGTGCCGATCGTCAGGCCGCTTCCGAAATTTAGCATCCCTGGACCGTTGCCAGTCGATGCGCTTGGATTGAGGATCACGGACCCGTTCGTGGTCACGGCCGACGTCACGGTGCCGTTTCCGGCAAGCGTGTTGGGGGTCCCGGAGAAGGTCAGCACGTTCGCTATGGCGGCGGGACTCTGCACCACGAGCCCGGACGAGCCGGTCAGGGCGACGCCGTTGGTCCCGAGGGCGTTGCTGTTGGCCGCGAAGACCGTCCCGCTCTGGATGGTAAGCCCTCCGGAGAAGCCGGAGTTGTTACCGCTCAGGGTGAGCGAGCCCCCCGATGACCCACCGTTGTAGGTCAGCGCCCCGGACCCGGTGATGGCGCCGGAGAGGGCCAGGTTGTTGTCGTCGTTCAGGCCGATCGTGGTGGATGAGCCCGTGATGTTGATGGCATTCGTCAGGCTGAGCGAGGCTCCGGGCCCCCCCGCGGCCGAGAGGAAGGTGCCGGTGTCCAGCGTGATGGTCCCGCTGCCGGCCGAGGTGTTGGTGCCGAGGAGGAGTGTGCCCTCGCGCATGTCGACGCCCCCCGTGAACAGGTTGCTGTTCGTGAGGGTGAGGATGCCTGGCGTGCACCAGATGATGCTGCCGCTGCCGTTCACCTCTGAGATCTGACCGGTGAGCGTGAGGTTGTTCGTGCCGCCGTCGTCGTTGTCGAGGCCCTCGCCCCCGTAGAGCACGATCGGGTTTGCGAGCGTGACGTTGGCGGTGGGCGAGAGCTCCGAGTTGCCCTGGCTCGAGTACTCGAAGGTGACCGCGCCGGTGCCGAAGGGCCCCGAGGTGATGTTCCCGGGGGCGCCCACGGTGGAACTCCCGACATAGACCTCGCCGGCGACCACGGTCGTGCCGCCGCTGTAGGTGTTGGCCCCGGAGAGGCCCTGGCTCAGGGCCGACGTGCTGAAATTGGAGATGTTCACGGCGAGGGCGCCCGGCCCGGAGATCGTGCCGCTGAAGGGCGCAAGCGCGTCGTTGCCCACGCCGATCGTCAGCGTCGTGCCCGGCGCCAGCGTGACGTTGCCCGATCCCTCGCCGTTCTCCAGGTCGCCAATGGTCTCGTTGTAGTTTACCGCGAGGGTGCTGCCGCCCTCGATCTGGACGCTGCTGTTCGGCGAGAAGGCGTTGCTCGCGCCGTCCGCGAGGGTGCCCTGGAAGAGGTAGGTGCTCCCGCTGTAGGTGTTCGTTCCGCTGAGCGTCACCGTGCCCCCCTCATAGAGCGTGACGCCGCCGGTGCCGCTGATGTTGTTGGGGAACGTGAGCGTCCCCGTCTGGGCGAAATCCAGGCTGCCGTTGTCGGTGATGCTGGCGGTCGGGTTGATCGCGCCGTTTGTGTCCACATTGCCGATCTGCAGGACGCCGCCTGAGTCGATCGTGATGTTGCCGGTGCCGGTGGCCGAACCGCTCGCGTTGTCGGCGAGCAGCGTGCCGGCTGAGATCTCGGTCCCGCCGGTGTACGTGTTGGCCCCGGTCAAATCCAGCACGTAGCCGGCCATGAGCAGGCCTCCGTTTCCTGCGATTGTGCCCGAGAACACGGTAGCATTGCCATACGGGTTGCCGACCGTGAGGACCACCTCGCTGCCGATGTTGACCGTTCCCGAGCCTGTGAGGGTGCCGATCGTATTGCTGTAGTTGGTCACATTGAGTTGCCCGGCTGCATTCACGGTGACATCGCTCAGGCCCGTCGCGCCGCCGAAGGCGCTCGAGGAGCCGTCCTGGAGGATGCCCGCGTTGACGGTGGTTGGCCCCGAGTACGTGTTGTTCCCGGAGAGGGTTGTCGTCCCGGTGCCGGCCTGGACGACGTTCAGGTAGCCCGAGAGCGTGCCCGCGTAGGTGTAGGCGCCGCTCAGATGGAACCCGAGCGCCCCCGGGATCTGTCCGACGGTGGCGGAGCTCGAGATGCTGGGGCTTGCGATGCTGCCCGACGTCCCCCCGTTGCCGATCTGGATGGCGGCGTTGGTGCCGATCACGGTCGGGCCGGTGTAGGTGTTCGCGCCCGTCAGGATCAGCGTCCCCGCGGTGTCCATCTCGATCCCGCCGGCTCCGGAGATCACGCCTGTGAAGGTCGACGTGTAGCCGCCGTTCATGACGAGTGTGGCTTCGCTCCCAATTTGGATTGAAGGAGCGCCGGAAGGGGCGCTGATTCCGAGGACGTACTCGGTATAATTGACCTGCAGGGTTCCACTTCCAACCATGTTTACAAAGGAGCTGGGTGAGAACGCCGACGCGTTGGCGTCGCCGAGAGTCCCCGAGTAGACGTTCGTGGTGCCCGTGTAGGAATTGCTCCCGCTCAGCGTGAGGGAGCCTGTTCCATTGACGGTCAGGCTCATGGCACCTGAGAGCGGCACGGACACGAGGACGTTCGTGGCGCTGCTGTCCGTGAAGCTTGTGTTGACGGTCAGGATCGCCCCGCCGGAGTTTGAAAGCGTCAGCACACCCGCCGAGGCTCCGATCGCCACGGAGTCGATCGTTTGGCTGGAATCGACGAGGGAGATGAAGGCCGAGGAGTTCGAGAAAAAGGCGGTCGAGCCAAAGCCTGGAAGACCCGCATTCCAGTTGCTCGCGTCGGACCAATTCAGGTTGCTGCCGCCCCCTCCGGTCCACACGGTCGTCTGCGCCATCACGGTCAGGGACGAGACCCAGAACGCGGCAGCGGGGAGTAGCGAGCGGAGGCGCATGGGATGACAAAAATGCAAACGAATGGCGAACGCAAGTCCCTTTGCGTTTACAATCGGACTTTCGGATAAGACACGCGACGGGCCAAATTGCCGCTACTAAATCGGACACCTGCGACCAATTGACCCTTCACTGCCGTGTCGCGGGCCTGTCCTCCCTCGGGGAGAGGCGGGCGGTTGGATGGCGCGCCCCATGC
>CAIXHE010000015.1 GCA_903919205.1 uncultured Opitutaceae bacterium
CGCCAGGCGGCCTCGACGGCCGCGGCAGGGACGTCGGCCCGCACCACCGCGTTTCCCAAGTCCCGAAGCAGGACGAAGCGCGGGAGGCCCCCGCGGGCCTTCTTGTCGCGGGTCATCGCGGACATGAGGTCTGCGAGCGGAAGCGGGGACGAGAGGCGCACCGGGAGCGCGTGGGCGGCCACCACCCGCTCCACCCGCGCCACGTCGGTCTCGCCGATCATGCCGAGGGCGAGCGCCAGCCGAGAGGAGGCGCACAGCCCCACGGCGACGGCCTCGCCGTGGAGGTACGCGCCGTAGCCGGTCACCTGCTCGATCGCGTGGCCAAAGGTGTGGCCCAGGTTGAGCAGCGCCCGCCCGCCCTGCTCGGCGAGCTCGCGCTCGTCCGACTCGACCAGGCGGGCCTTGAGCCCGCAGCACAGGCGCACCATCCAGGCGAGGCGCATGTCGCCGGCGGTCATGGAGGCTCGCTCCAGGTCCTCGAAGAGGAGGCGGTCCCCGAGGAGGGCGGTCTTGATCACCTCGGCCATGCCGGCCGCGAACTCCCGGGCGGGGAGCGTGCGCAGGAAGCCCGTCGAGATGAACACGCGCCTCGGCTGGTGGAACGCGCCCGCCAGGTTCTTGCCGGCCTTCAGGTTGATGCCCGTCTTCCCGCCGACCGAGCTGTCGACCATGGCGAGGAGCGTCGTCGGCACCTGGTAGAAGTCGACCCCCCGCAGATAGGAGGCCGCGGCGAATCCGGCGAGGTCGCCCACCACGCCGCCGCCCACCGCGAACACGCCCGCCGAGCGGTCGAGCGAGCAGGCCGCGAGGAAGTCGAGCGTGCGCCCGAGCTCGGCGACCGACTTCGAGTCCTCCCCCGAGGGCACGACGAGGGTCGGCGCGTCCCCGAAGAGCTCGGAGAGGAGAGGTCCCTGCAGCTCCGCGACATTGCGGTCGGTGACGAGCGCGAACCGCCGGCCTTCGGCCGCCAGCTCGGCTGCGAATCCCCGGATCTGCGCCTTCAGGTCGTCGGCGAAGTGGATCGGGTAGGACCTCTCGCCCAGGTGGACTTCAAGGATGTCGGCCATGAGGGCCCCCACGTTGGCGGCCGGCGGCCGCGCTGTCCACGGATTTGAGCGCGACCGGCGCTACCGGACGGGCGCGCTCGGCGGCCGCGCTCGACGGGCGAGCCGGCGCGCCACGGGGCCGCGCACTGCCAGGTGGTAGAGCCCGAGGGCGGCCGCCATCCCCGCGAGAGCGTAGGCGGCGCCCTCAGCCGTGGTCGGCACCGCCGGACGGTAGATCGCCCAGGTCGCCCGCGCGATGCCCCAGTCCGCGTGGGCAAGGAAGACGAACGGCCGGCTGAGCGCCGAGGCCCCTCTGAGCGCGGCGTCCGCCGAAGCCAGGGCCGCGACGCGCTGCGACGCGTCCTGCACCACGGCCCCCATGTGCGCGAGCGCGGGGTCCGGGTTGTGGGCCGCGTTGGCGGCAAACTGTGCCAGGGTCATCCCCGATTGCGCGGCCGCCTCGGTGAACTTGCCGAGCTGGAGTCGCGCCTCGTCCAGGTGCCCCTCGAGTCGCCGCAGGTACTGCTGCATGAACTCGGGGGCCTGGGAGAAGGCGACCGCGCCGGCCACGCACAGCACCCGGTCGACGAGGCGCTCGACGCCCCCTGCAATGGATCTGAGGAGCGGAGGAAAGGGCACCCCGACCTTGTCACACGCGCTCGCCGCCGTTGCCATCCGAATCATCCACGCGCTCGGCCGCGCCCTGCATGCTGGACCCGTCCCCGGCGTGGGTGGCGCCCCAGACCCCGGCCCCAGCGCCGTGGGCCTCCACCGCGGCCGCGGAGGCGAGCCGCTCGCCGGCGGCCGCGCCCGGGTACGGCACGCCGAGGCCGGCCGCCTGGGCGGCGCCGGCGGCCAGGCGGCCGGCACCCATCGCCTGGAGGCCCGCGGACTGAGCGGCCTGGGAGAAGAACAGGGCCCCCGCGGTCAGGAGCCGGTGGAGGAAGACGGGCCCCAGGATCGACACCGAAAAGACCCAGAACGCGAAGCCGACGCCGCCCACAAGGATCGAGAGCAGGGCCGTCACGTTACCCATGAACCAGTTGCCGAGCGCCGTGTCCGCGGCCCGCAGCTGCGCCGCGGTCGGGGCCGAGGCCGCCAGCCCGTCCCACTGCAGGAGGGCGACCATGTCGGGGACCCGGCTCGTGCCAGCTATCAGGGAGACCAGCGCATTGTAGAGGGCCACGGTGCCCGTGTGTCCCACCACCCACGCCACCGGCCAGAGCGCGACCGAGAGCAGGTGCATCACGTAGGCCTGCGCCGACTGGCGGTTGGGGTGGCCCGCCGGCAGCGAGAACATGCCGGTGAAGAGCGGAAGCATGGCGGTCCCGGAGACCGCGAGGAAGAAGCGCAGCTGCTGCATGAACCACACGACGGCCGCAGAGGCGAGCAACAGGAAATAAAGCGGCACGACGGTGGCCGCGATCAGAAGGCACTTGAGCAAAGCCGAGCCGAGGCCGGTCGCGAGCGAGACCATCCGGACCATGCCGCTCCACGTCTGGGCCGCACCCGCGGCGTCATCGGCCGCCGTGTCCCAGACCGCGACCCCAAGGGCCTCGACGTAGCCGAGCACGCTCCCGTCGTTGGCATGGTCGATCAGGGCCTGCCTCTGGGCCTGTGCGGGCGCGGGGCCCGCCCGCTCGGCCGCGCTGCGGCGCAGCACGTCAAAGAGCACGTTCAGTTCGGGCATCGCGTACGCCGCCTTCACGCAGGTCGCCGTGAGGGCGGACGGCCCGCCCACGGACGAGGCGTAGAGGCCGTCGGCGCCCTCCATGGCCGTGCGCACGAGGAAGGGGCCGCCGACCATGAGGGCGAGGACGATCCAGGTGCGCGCCACCTCGCCCATGCGGCCCTCTCCCGAGGTGCCGCGCGCGCGCATCACGAATCCCCAGAGGACGAACACCGCGCCGAAGCCCGTGAAGATCCAGCCGATCCTGCCGAGCACCGAGGGCTGGCCCCCCACCCCCTCGGTCAGGCCCCGGAAGAGGACGCCGCCATCGTAGGCGCTGAAGATGTCGAGGAGGTCCGAGGCGGGTGCGGCCTGCGCCAGGGCGGCCATCATGGGGAGCCCCCCGCCGTGTCGGCCGTCGTCCATAGGCGCAGGCCCGAGTAGTCGGCCCGGGCGGCAGCGACCGGAGCCTTGGCCAGGGTGACCCACCGCTGGGCGTCGGCGGCCTGGGCGCGGGCGGCGGCGTCGGCGCTCAGCTGCGCGGACTCGGCGAGTCCCTGCTCGTCGCTGGCGCGCGAGCGCACCCGGGCGTCGGTGCGCTCGGCCCGGTCCGCGAGGGCCAGATCGTCCAGCAGCGCCCGCCGACGCGCGTCGAGAACCTCGTCCTGGGAGTGGAGCTGGCTGATCTCGGTCAGCAGCGCCTGCTTGGCCGACTCAGTACTCGCGGACCTGAACTGGGTCCAGGCGGCGGCGAGCTCGGAGGCGACCGCAGAGCGCGTGCGCTGCTCGTCGGCCACCTGCGAGCGCAGGGCGGCCGTGGAACTCGACTGGCCCGCGAGACCCGTGTACAGCGACGGGTCGCGGGCCGTTGACTGACCGAACACCTCCATGGAGCTCCCGGCCCCCGCGCGCGTGAGCAGCTCCGCCGCGGCGGCCTGGCGCGCGGGCGCGCCCAGGGCCTGCCAGGCTGCCTGCAGGTCCGCATCGGTCTGGGCTGCCGACGCCAGCCTGGCGACGCCGCCGGACACCTCCGAGAGGCCGGCCATGGCGGCCGCGGCGGCCGCGGGATTGCCCGCGTAGGCCTTCATCTCGGCGGCGGTCTGGAGCGTGCCCTGGGCGGCAGCAAGCTGGAGGTTCAGGCGATCCAGCTCCGCCGCCCAGTTGGCGGCCTCCGCAGGGTTGGCCACGACCGTCACGAGCGAGGTGTCGGCGACGCCCAGGAAGGCGCGCGCAGGTGACGCGAGGGCCAGCGTCGTGGCGGTCGCCGCAAGCAGGCGCAGTCCCTGGAGGGCGACCGGGCTCATGGAGGGGTGCCGGCCTGCGGCGCCGCAATGAACACGGGCACCGCCTCCTTCGCGGGGGCCAGCCTGCGGCCGTCGGCGGGTTCGGGGGCCGCGTAGGTGAGGTACTCAAGCTCGCCCGGGGGTGCGTGGCGCTCCGGGGCCTCGAGGGCCTGCTTCGCCCAGTACAGCCGCTTGACGGCGTCGGCCCGGCCGAGCAGGTAGCCCCGGTCGAGCGCCGGGGCGCTCGTTTCAGCGGGCCGGCTCGCGCATCCGCCGAGGACCACAACCAGGAGAAGCATCGGAGCGCGCGTCATGGCCTGTGACTTCGCGCCTCGGCGAGCACGCCCTCGAACACCGAGGGATAGCCGGAGAGCACCTTCATCCTGCGGTCGAACACCGAGCCCGAGGACTCTGCCACGTAGAGCATCGCGGGATCCACCTCCACGCGCACGGTGCCGCACGACGGCACCGGGCCCTCCCTCGAGAAGTACGTGAAGAACGAGGCCCTTCGATGGCCCTGCTGGTGCTCGACCAGCGGGTGATGCAGGATGGCCCGCTCGGCCGCGCCGGGAAGCCCGATCACGCGCGAGATGCGGCGCACCTGGTCGGCGTTGTTCTGGCGCATGAGGAAGAACTGCTTGCACTGGCCGAGCAGCAGGTCCGTGAGCGCCCCGTCGATGTCGTCGATCTGGGAGGGCTCCTGGAAGGCGCCTACGAACACGCAGCGGTACTTGCGCATCTGTGCGAGCAGCTCCTTCACGAACTCGAGCGCCCCGGGGATCAGCAGGATGCGGCGCAGCTCGTCGAGCAGCATCACCTTGGAGGAGCCGCGCGGCAGCGAGAGGATGTGCTGGCGCACGTGGTCGAAGACCACGAAGCCCGCCAGCTCCTTGAGCGTCCCCTCGGGCAGGCGGCTCGTGTCCAGGTGCAGCCCCGAGCCGCGCACGTCCAGGTTGGTCGGCCCGTCGATGAAGCCGCCCACCACCCCTCCGGCGCGCAGCCCCTTCGCGAGCTCGGAGGACAGGAAATCGAGTTCGGCCGAGACTGCGGCCCCTCGGTGGTGCGCCAGTCTCCCGTGGCGGATGAGCGCCACGAGCCCGCCGAAGGTCGGCATCTGTTCAGGGGCGAGACGGGAGAAGACGAGCGCCTCGACGGCTCGGCGGCCCGCGGGCTCGATCGAGTGGCGCAGGGCCTCCTCCTCGCCCACCGCGGCGAGGCGCTGCGCGGCAGCCTGCGGGTCGCTGCGCTCGAGTTCGGCGAAGGCCAAGTGGGCGTCCAGGAAATCATCGTCGCCCGAGCGCATCCGCTCGGTGGCGAGCGCCCTGCGCGCGAGCTCCATCCAGCGGGCCTCGTCGGCATGCTTCCAGTCCTCGGCGCAGTCCTCGAGGTGGCTGCGCACGTACTCCCCGATGAGACCCTCTCGGCGGCGGTTGCGGTCCTCGTCGCGGGAGAGGCCCACCAGCTTCATGCACGTGCGCACCACGCGCGAGACCGTGGCGGAGGTGAGCGGGAGCCCGAGGGTGTCGAAGGGATTGAGCGTCGACTCGCCCGATTCGCGAAGCACCAGGCTGCGCATGCCCGAGAGCTGGGCCTGGGTCACGAAGGCGAGCCCCTCCTCCTGGTAGAACCGGTAGGCCCAGTCGGCGTCGCTCTGGCTCATCAGGTCCATCAGGAAGGCCGACTTGCCCGAGCCGTTCACTCCGACCAGGATCGAATGCTGGGGGGTTCCCCCGGCGGTGATGAGGCGCAGGCCCACGAGGCTCCGGCCCGGGCTGTCGTAGAGCGCCTGCGCCTCGTGCAGATGGCCGCTGAAGGTCGAGGAGATCGGGAGCAGGTCGGCCAGATTGTGGTTCTCGACGTAGATGTCCCAGCCCCGGTAGGTGCTGCCCAGGCAGCCAGGGATCGTCTCGTAGAAGAGGTGCCGCGCCTGCGCAACGTTGTTCACCTGCATGAACTCGGCGCCGTCGACCCCCTGGAGCGCCGTGCGCATGGCGAGCGACTGGGCCGCGATCCCCTCGGGGGTGTCCGCCCACACCCGGACGACAAAGAGCAGGTTGAACGGGATCGTGACCGAGGACAGCAGCGAGTCGATGCGCGCGCGCCTGAGCCGGATGTCGTTCTCGACGCCGGCGGCGCGCCGCTCCGAGAGGAAGGCGCTCAGCTCGTCGATCTCGCGCCGCAGCCGCTCGATCTCGGCGCCCACCGGCCTAGGACGGATGCACAGCGTGATCGAGGCCCCGCGGCCGACGGCGTCGAGCACGGGCAGCAGCATCCCCGGTCGCGTTCCCCTCGGCAGCTCCCTCATGACGAAGAGGGCGTGGAAATTCCCGTCGAACTGGAGCAGGCACGCGCGCTCGCCGCCCCTTCCCCAGGCAAACGCCTCCAGGTCGCTGCGAAGGCAGTTGGCCCGCACGGAGCGGCCCGGGTCGATGGGGCCCATCGCCTCCGAGCCCGGCGCCCTCAGCACGCGCGAGAGGCTCGGGTTCAGGAAGCTCCTCAGGTGCCGGCCGTGCTCCGGCGTCCCCATCGGGCTCCACATGCCGATCGGGTGCACCATCGAGAGCAGGCGCAGCTGCGCGTCGAGGGCCGCCGCGGCCTGCGACAGGAACGCCTCGCAGGCGGGCACCGAGCGCACGTCGGCGGCCGACAGCCCGTCGCAGCGGCGCCCCAGGTAGGCGTGCACCCGCTCGCGGCGCAGGCTTCCCTCCGCCATCCTCTGCTCATAGAACGTGCGCCTCACCGCGCGGGTGCGCCGGCACCACGCGGTGGGCTGTCCCGGCCTCTGCGCATAGGCCCGAAGCGCCCCCTCGAAGTCGTCCTCGACCGTCCAGTTCAGCTGCAGGCTGGAGCCCTCCCCCACCAGGGCCAGAAGGTGGGTGTTCTGGTGGCGCAGGTCGAGGAGCGTGCGGTGGTCGGCGCTGCGCAGGTCGGGGACCTCCACGCTGGCGCCGCGCGACAGGCAGGTGGCCGTATCGAGGGCCTGCCCCCATAGCAGGAGGTCCCGCTCGAACCAGCCCTCTGGAAACGTGCGCGCCATGGGCGGAGGTCAGTCTACCCGCGGACGCGAGCGGGCCCGGCGCAGGGGGTGCGCGGCGTCGCAGGCGCGCTGCGGCCCCCCGGCCGACGAGGCCTCGATGTGGACGCGCGGCAGGATCGGAAGCCCGGGCGCGGGAGGGTCGGAGAAGTCGACGCGCACACCGAGGAGCGTGGCCCACAGGTCCGCCTTGTAATGGGGCGGCCGGCCGGCAACCAGGAGGCGCAGGTACCCGAAGCCGGCCGCCACCGGGAGGAGGCACTCGATCGTGCGCAGGAGCCAGTGTGC
>CAIXHE010000016.1 GCA_903919205.1 uncultured Opitutaceae bacterium
CCCAGGAATCCCGGCCCTTCAGGGCCGGGAGGATGTCAATTACCGCGCGGGTTTTGTGAGGCGCGCGCAGAGCGCGAGCGCCAGCACGGTAAGGACGGCCGACCATACAAAGACGCTCGTGGCGCCCGAGACGAAGAAAACGGCGCCTGCGAGCATGGGCGTGAAGGCCCGTGCAAGGGAGCCAAGCGAGCGGAAGATGCCGAGGACGCGGCCCTGCTCGTCCTGGGTCGAATAGAGCGAGATGAGCCCGGTGGTCGACGGGTTCACCAGACCCGAGCCCGTGGCGACAAAGGCGAGCCCGGCGTAGAGCATCCAGGGCTGGGCGCTTAAGCCGAGCACGAGAAGGCCGATCGCCGTGGCGACCAGGCCGCCGGCCAGGACCGGGATTTCGGAGGCCCGCTTAAGGAGGATCCTCACGATGAAGCCCTGGGTGATGATGGAGCATAGGCCCAGGAAACCGAGCATCATGCCGTTTTGCCCCGCGCTGTAATGGAAGCGCTGCGCGGCGAGGAAGGTCACCGAGGCCTCCATGGCGACGAAGGCGATCGAGTATACGAAGGCGACGATGTTCGCCCGCCGCACGTCGGGATTGGAGAGCCCGAGGATGGCCTTGATCGGGTTGCGAAGGCGCGTCTCGGGCTTTCCCTGGCGCGCGCTTTCCGGGAGCGTCTCCTTGAAGCTGCGGTTGACCCAAAGGAGGTTCAGGATGCAGAACGCAAGCGAGACCAGAGCCGGCACCGAGTACGGGTTGATCCCGAACCGGGCGAGCGACGGATGGGCCGAGAGGAGGTTCAGCTGGGCGCAGGCGGCGCCGACGACAGGGCCTGTCACGAGGCCGAGCCCAAACGCTGCGCCCACGATCCCCATGGCCCGCGAGCGCTCCTTGCGGGTCGTCACGTCGGCGACGGCGGCCGTCGCGACCGAAAGGTTCCCGCTGAAGGCCCCGCTCACGATGCGCGAAACAAGGAAGAGCCAGAACGAGCCGCTCACCACCCAGAGGACGTACCCGATGGCTGTCCCCGCCACCGTCATCCGCAGTACGGGCCGGCGACCCCTCTTGTCGGACAGGGTGCCCCAGAACGGCGAAAAGACGAACTGCAGGATGGCGTAGAACGAGGTCAGGAGCCCGCCGAAGAGCACGTCGGCGAACGCATGGGACTGGCCGAGCGCGCGGGCGACCGTCTCGCTCTCGGCGAGCAGCCAGCCGAGGACGCCCGAGTGCCCGTCGATCTTCAGGTAGTAGGCCACCAGGTCGGGCCCGAGCGGGAAGATGATCGAGAAGCCGATCAGGTCTATCAATAGCGTCAGGAAGATGACGCCCAGCGACAGGGGGCGCTTCGGGGCGGGAGCCTCCGCAGCGGGAGTGGGGGTGGGCGCGCTCACCGGGCTATTGCTTGTAGGGGAGCGGGAAGCGCGAGGTCATCGCCGTGGCGCGGGTCTTCACGGTGGCGACCGCGCCGGCCTCTCCCACCGTGCCGATCGACCGGAGCACCGTGTCGATCATGTCGGCGATTTCCTCCATCTCGGCCTCGCGGAACCCGCGGGTCGTGACGGCCGGGGTGCCGAGCCTGATGCCCGAGGCCTGGAACGGCGAGCGGGTCTCAAAGGGTCCGGTGTTTTTGTTGCAGGTGATGTTGGCCAGATCGAGCGTCTCCTGGGCCTTCTTGGCGGTCAGCTCCGGGAGGGTGCTACGCAGGTCCACAAGGAGCAGGTGGTTGTCGGTGCCTCCGGCGACGATGCGGTAGCCCCGGGAGGCCATCGCAGCGGCGAGCGCGCGCGCGTTCTTGATGATCTGCTCGGAGTAGGTCTTGAACTCGGGCTTTAGGCACTCGGCGAAGCAGACGGCCTTCCCGGCGATGACGTGCATCAAGGGGCCGCCCTGGGCGCCCGGGAACACGGCCGAGTCAATCGCCTTTGCGTGCGCGGCACGGCACAGGATGAGTCCCCCGCGCGGACCGCGCAGGGTTTTGTGGGTCGTCGTTGTGACAAAGTCCGCGTGGGGAACCGGGGAGGGGTGGTGGCCGGTGGCGACTAGCCCTGCAATGTGGGCTATGTCCGCGAAGAGCATGGCGCCCGCGGCGCGCGCGATCTCGCCCATGCGCTCAAAGTCGATCACCCGAGAGTAGGCGCTCGCACCTACCGTGATCATCTTCGGCTTTTCCCGGAGGGCCACCTCGGCCAGCTGGTCATAGTCGATCAGCTGGTTGTCCTCGCGGACGCCGTAGGCCACGACCTGGTAGAGCTTGCCCGAGAAGTTGGCGGGGTTTCCGTGCGTCAGGTGGCCGCCGTGGCTCAGGTTCATCGCCAGGATCTTGTCGCCGGGCTGGAGCACCGAGGTGTAGACCGCGAAGTTGGCCTGCGAGCCGGAGTGCGGCTGCACGTTCGCGTGCTCGGCGCCGAAGAGCGCCTTCGCGCGGTCGATCGCCAGCTGCTCGACCTTGTCCACGAACTCGCAGCCGCCGTACCAGCGCCGGCCGGGGTAGCCCTCGGCGTACTTGTTGGTGAGCACGCTGCCCTGGGCCTCGAGCACGGCCGGATAGGTGAAGTTCTCGGAGGCGATCAGCTCGATGTGCCCCTGCTGGCGGTGCAGCTCGGCGGCGATCGCTGAGTGGATGTCGGGGTCGAGGGTCCTGAGCGGGTCCGTGTTCAGCATGGGTAGAGCTGAGACCCTCTCGCAAACGCGCCGGGAGGCAAAACTTTTTCGTGCCGGGAGCGCCCGGCGCCCTCAGCCGCCCGCGAGCACCTCGGGCGGCAGCTGCGAGAGGTGGGCTAGGATCGAGGGGATCGCCGCCACCATCTCGTCCCGGCTGGCCTCATAAGCGGGAAGCGCCAGCCCATAAGGATCGGGAATCTCTTTGTCGCCGGACTTCTCGAACTCGCGGAAGAGGTGCAGGCGGGGGGGCACCGGCTCGGCCGTCAATTCGATCATGTCGCGGTGCGACTCGGTCATGCAGAGGATGAGCAGCGCCTCGTCGAGGAGCTCCTGGGTGACCCGCCGGCTCGCGTGGCCCTTCAATTCCACGCCGACCTTCCGCAGGGCGGTGACGGCATGGGCGCTCGCCGGCTCTCCGTTGCGCGCGGCCACCCCGGCCGACAACACCTTGATCGAGCGCAGGGGCTCGGGCTGGCCCGCGAGCGCGTGCTGCAGCAGGGCCGCCCCCATCGGGCTGCGGCAAATGTTTCCGGTGCAGACCACCAAAATATGTCCCGGCGCTGGCATCTAACCCCCAATGGGATAGGAAACGCACCAAAAGGCAAAACCCGATCGAGGGCCGCCTACAGCCTCTTCAGGGCCACGAGCCCCCGGTCGATCTGAACGGCGCGCTGCAGGACGAGGTCGACCAGCGGGCCCGGGGGCGAAGGCCGCTCCGGCTCGGACGCGATCCCCCCCGAGTCGGAGAGGTGCTCCTTCTCGAGGTACGCCTCGTCGTAGCGGACCTTCTCGGGGTTGTCGGAGAGCAGCTTCTCAAGCGGGGTGCCGGCGTCGAGCGCCTCGTAGGCCTTGCGGTCGGCCCCCGGGGGCACCACGACCGCGATGTCGGCGTGCACGCGGGAGGCGGCCGGCGCCAGGACGACGACGGCGGGTCCCGCCCCTCCCGGCAGGGCGGCCCGGAGGGCCGGGCTCGTGTCGGCGTTCTCGAGCACGAAGACGGGGCCGTGCGCCGAGGAGTGCGCGCGCACCCAGGCCGTGAGGAGCGCGGCGGAGGCCCCGTCGGCCCGGGCGAACCGCAGGTCGAGGACCTTCGGGCCCGTGCGCAGGTCGGAGGCCGCGGGTAGGTCGGCGGGCAGCTCGTGGACGCGGTAGTAGGCGAGGCCGAGGCCCAGGTCCCTGGGCTCCCCGGCGGGGGCCCGCAGGGGCGACAGGAGGGCCGCGGCGGCGGCGAGGATAGGGAGGGGGCCTTTCACGGACGCCTTAATTGCCGGGCTCCGATGTCGCGGCGATAATATTTCGAGGTGCAGTCGAGGGCGTCGCATGCCTGGTAGGCGAGCTCCGCGGCCCGCAGGAGGGTGGGGGCGCGAGCCGTGACGCCGAGGACCCGGCCCCCGGCGGTGACCAGGCGCCCCGCGGCGTCGCGAGCGGTGCCCGCGTGCAGCACGGTGACCCCCTCCGGGAGGCTCCCCGGCAGCGTGATGGCGTCCCCGCTCGGGTAGGCCTCCGGGTAGCCCCGAGCGGCCACGACCACGCAGATCGCGGGGTCGGGGTCCACGGAGAGGCGCACGCCGGCCAGGCGGCCGCGCGCCGCGGCCCAGAGCAGCTCGAGCGGATCGCTTGCAAGCCGGGGAAGCACCGCCTGCGTCTCGGGGTCCCCGAAGCGCGTGTTGAATTCGAGGACCTGGGGCCCCTGCGCCGTCAGCATGATGCCGATGAAGAGCGTGCCCCGGAAGGCGATCCCCTCCGCGGCGATGGCGTCGACCGAGGGCCTGACGATCGTGCGCTCGATGCGCTCGAGGAGCGCGGGCGTCACGACCTCGGCCGGCGAGTAGGCGCCCATGCCCCCGGTGTTGGGGCCGACGTCGCCCTCGCCCACGCGCTTGTGGTCCTGGGAGGTGGGAAGGATGACGTAGTCCCTGCCGGAGACGACGACCAGGAGGGACGTCTCCTCGCCGAGGAGGCAGTCCTCGATCAGGACCTGCCGGCCTCCCTGCCCGAAGCGGCCGCCCTCCATCATGTCGCGCACGGCGGCCTCCGCCTCGGCGAGGCTCTGCGCCACGACGACTCCCTTGCCTGCGGCCAGCCCGTCGGCCTTGACGACGATCGGCGCCCGGCGCGCGCGCAGGTAGGCGAGCGCGGGCGACACCTCGTCGAAGAGCCCGGCCGCGGCGGTCGGTATGGCGTACTTTTGGAGGAGGCGCTTCGTGTAGGTCTTCGAGGCCTCCAGGCGGGCGCCGTCGGCCCCGGGCCCGTAGACGGCGATCCCCAGGGCCCTCAGGCGGTCGGCGAGCCCGAGGACGAGCGGCACCTCGGGGCCGACCACGACGAAGTCGACGCCCTCGCTTCGCACGAGGCCGAGGAGCCCCTCGATGTCGTCGGCCTTGACGGGGAAGCACCGGGCGTCGGCCGCGATCCCCGCGTTGCCCGGGGCGCAGAGCACCCGGGGCCGCGACGGCGAGCCCCCGAGGGCCCGCACGAGGGCGTGCTCCCGGCCGCCACCGCCGACGACCAAGACCGACCGGGGGAGGGGATCGGGGTTCAAAGGACCTGGAGCTTCCTGCGGTAGAACGCGACCACCTCCGCCGGATTGTCGGAGAAGAGGATGTAGTCGGCCATCCACGCGGGGGCGCGCCCCATGCGGATCATCTCGCGCACCTGCCTGCGCAGGTCGGACCAGTACTTCGCGTTGAAGAACACGTAGGGCACCCGCGGGCGGATCCCGAGCTTCAGGTTGCACAGCTCGATTCCGATCTCCTCCAGCGTGCCGACGCCCCCGACGTTGAAGATGCAGAAGTCCGCCACCTCGAACCACTTCTGCCGGAAGTGCCGCGAGGCCTCCTGGAAGGTGTTGAAGAAGTCGACGCCGAGCTCGGGCGGCTGCGCCTCGAGCTCGAGGAAGCAGGCCCCGGTGAGCGCCCCCTTGCCGCGGGCCTGGTCGGTGGCGAGGCGCATGACGCCTCCTCCGCCGCCGGTCAGGACGCCCAGGTTCGGGCCGATGAAGGACGAGAGCTGCTCGACGAGGCCCGAGATCTTGTCGGTGTCGGACTGGTCCAGGCCGACGGCGGAGCCGTAGAAGGCGAGGATCGTGGCCTCCTGGAACTTGCGGCCCATCTCGTCGCGCAGGAAGAAGCCGTGCTCCTTCTTGTAGACGTGCAGGTAGATGTCCTTCGTCAGCTCGTCGTACCAGTAGACCTGGATGTTGATGGCCTCGAAGGTGTCCAGGCGGGCGTGGGCGTTGCTCGAGAGAAAGTAGCCGTGCGTCCTCGAGGCCCTCCGGAACACGATCCGGCGCAGCTTGAACTCGCCGATGCGCGTCAGGAGCTCGATGTGCTCGAGGAGGTCCGGGAAGTAGTCGAGGACGAGGGTGTCCGACTCCTTGGGCGCGGCGTCGAGGGCCTGGATCATCGTCTTGTGCCCGCAGGCCCCGCCGTTCTCGTCCAGGAGCTTCTTCACTTCGTCGACCGAGGCGGCCTTCAGGCAGATCGAGCGGTTCTCCATGGAGGCGCTCTGGCCCTTCACCGAGATGACCGTGCGCGGCCGGGGCTCGCTCAGGTCGCGGGCCGGGTGCGTGTCCAGGGTCGAGTACAGGTCGGCGGCCACGGCGCGCAGGCGCTGGCGCCTGCGCGAGAGCGACGCGAACTCCGGATCCGTGGCCTCGGGCGCCCTGAAGATCTCGACCGAGACCATCGGGTTCACCACGGGGTGGTCGCCCGTGTTGTAGATCTCGAGCATGATGTTCGTGCCGAAGGTCTTCACCGGGTCGAGAAGCACGGCGCTCGTGTGGATCCCGAAGTTGCCCGCGCCCTGGTTGAGCACCACATAGTGCTCCTTCAGGTACATGGAGCAGCTGGTCAGGAGTCCCGAGCGCGGCGGGATCGTGAGGGGGGAGGCGTCGTGGCGGATCTGCACCTTGTCCAGGAAGCCACGGCCGGAGGCGCCGCTCACGATCAGCTCGAAGTTGATTCGCTGCAGGCGGGGGCTGAGCGTATAGCTCACCTGGTGGGGCGTGAGGAAGACCGAGCCCTGGCTGTCGATGCTGATCGTGTTCGGGAGCTTCAGCCGGTTGTCCTTGATCGCCGCCCAGATCTCGTCGGAGGTCAGCTTGGCGCTGGCCGGGGCGTGGAAGAGGCGGCCGACCGGGGTGCCCGAGCGCAGGAGCTTCTTCCAGTAGCCCGAGTTCGGGAAGCTCATGTCGAAGATGAAGGCGTCGACCACGAGCACCAGCCGGTTGCCGTCCACCTCCGCGCCGCCCTGCAGCTGCATCTCGATCCCGATGCGCGCCAACGAGCTGCGCTCCGTGAACTTGAGCTCGGCCTTGCGGGCCTTCATGAACTCGAACTCGGCCGGGTTGCGCGGCCAGAACGCGAGCGTCAGGGTCGCCGTGCGATCGTCCTTGTTCTTCACGGTCAGGATTTGGCCGTCCTGACTGGTCCAAAATGGGTCAGCGCTCATGGTTGGGAGGGTGAAGAATGGGATATGGGCGGGGGGACTCAAGGAGGTAACGCGCTCCATAAGGATTGCCAACCGGGCCCTTCAGTGACACCGTTCTCCCTTTCATCGAATGAACACACACGTCGCAAAGAAGGCATTCCTCCTCTCCCTTGTCGCCGCCGCCACCGCGTGGGCGCAGGAGCCCAAGATCACGGTCCCCGGCCAGCCCGCTGCGGCGGCCCCGGCCGCGGCTCCGGCCCCCGCCTTCACCGAGGCCCAGCTGATCGAGGAGTTCGGCTGGTTCGTTGGGATGAAGACGGGCCTTAACCAGTTCGGCCTCACCCAGGCCGAGTCCGACCAGTTCGCGAAGGGCTTCGTGGCCGCCCTGAACCAGAAGGAGTCGCCCTACGACCTGCAGAAGATCGGGCCCGCGATGAACGAGTTCGTCCAGAAGAAGCAGGGCGCGGTCCTCCAGAGCCTCAAGATGAAGAACCTCGCCCAGGCGGCCGCCTTCTTCAAGAAGCTGAAGGAGAACCCCGCCGTCGTGGAGCTGCCCGACGGCCTGCGCTATGAGATCCTCAAGCCCGGCACCGGCGCGGTGCCCAAGGTCACCGACACGGTCACCGTCAACTACACCGGAAACCTGATCGACGGCACCGTCTTCGACAGCTCCGAGCGAAACGGCAAGCCCGCCCAGTTCGGCCTCACCCAGGTGATCCGCGGATGGACCGAGGGTCTCCAGAAGATCTCGAAGGGCGGCAAGATCCGCCTCTATGTCCCGCCCGACCTCGGCTACGGTGACGAGGGCCGGCCGGGCATCCCCCCCGGCTCGGTGCTCGTCTTCGACATCGAGCTGCTCGACGTGGCGAGCGGCGCGGCCCCGGCGACCCCGGCGGCGGCGACCCCTCCCCCGGCCAACTAAGGGGCGACGCCCCGCCAACGCGTGGGACGCCTTGCCCCTGAATCCCGCGGACGTTAACCTCTACCTCGTCGGTTTCATGGGAACCGGCAAGACCACCGTCGGGCGCGCCGTGGCCGGGCGCCTCGGCTTCCGCTGCGTCGACAGCGACCACGAGATCGAGCGCAAGGCCGGCAAGGCCGTGGCGGAGATCTTCGCCACGGACGGGGAGCAGGCCTTCCGGGAGCTCGAGCGCTGGTTTGTGGACCAAGGCCACGCCTCCGAGAGGCTGGTCGTCGCGTGCGGCGGGGGCCTGATCGTGAAGCCGGGCATGCTTGAGGCGGTGGCCTCCCGCGGCGTCGTCGTCTGCCTCCACGCCTCGATAGAGACCATCCTCGCCCGCACGGGCCGCCACACGAAGACGCGGCCGCTCCTCGACGTCGACGACCCCGACGCGCGCGCCCGCGCGCTCTACGCCGAGCGCGAGGCGATCTACCGCTCGGCCGGAACCGTCATCCTGACCGACTCGCGCCCGCTCAGCGAGATCGCGGCGCACGTGGTGCGCGTCTGGCGGCGCGAGGCGCAGGAGTTCGTGAACCGCAGGGCGAAGGCGACCTGAGGAAATGGGCGCCCTCCAGGAGGACCTGCGAAACCGCCTGCGCGCGCTCGGGTTCGACGAGGTGCGCTTCGCCTCGGTCCATCCCGCGCAGCCGGCCTCGGGCCTGCGGGAATGGCTGGACGGGGGCCTCCACGCGGACATGGACTGGATGGAGCGCACGGCCGACAAGCGCCTCGATCCCGGGAAGGTCCTGGCCGGTGCGCGCTCGATCGTGATCCTCGGGGTCAACTATGGTCCCTCGCTCGGCACGCCCCCGGGCCCCGCCTGGGCGCGCTACAGCCTCTACGCTGACTACCACGACACGATGAAGGCCGCCCTCGAGTCCGCAGGGAGGCTCCTCGAGGAGCTCTGCGGCAGCGCGCCGGGGGACCACCGCTACTACGTGGACACGGGGCCCGTCCTGGAGCGGGCCTGGGCGGCCCGCGCCGGCGTGGGCTTCATCGGCAAGAACGCGATGCTCATCTCCCGGACGCATGGCAACTGGCTCTTCCTCGCGGCGGTGCTGACGCGGCTCGAGTTCGAGGCGGATCCCCCGGTGCGCCGCTCGGGAGAGAGCGGGGCCGTGGGGCTGCTCTGCGGGAAGTGCTCGCGCTGCATCGACGCCTGCCCGACCCAGGCCTTCCCGAGGCCCGGGGTCGTCGATGCGCGCCGCTGCGTCTCCTACCAGACGATCGAGAACAAGGGGGTCATCCCCGCCGAGCTGCGCGCGGGCATCGGCTCCAGGGTCTACGGCTGCGACACCTGCCTCGATGTCTGTCCCTGGAACCGCTTCGCGCGGGAGGGTCGCCGCATGATCCTCTCCGCGCGGCAGGACCTCGCCGCGCTCGGCCTCAGGGAACTCCTCGAGCTCACCCCCGAGCGCTTCGCCGAGGTCTTCAGGGGAACGGCGGTCAAGCGGATCAAGCTGCGCGGGCTCCTGCGAAACGCCTGCGTCGTGGCCGGAAACTCGGGAGACCGCTCGCTCCTCGGGCCGCTCCTCAGGCTCGCCTCGCATCCGCAGCCGCTCGTGCGCGCGCACGCGGTGTGGGCGGTGCGCAGGCTCGGCGGGGAGTCGCAGCTCGGGGCTGCGCGCGCCGCCGAGGGCGACCCCGAGGTCCTGGCCGAGTACACCCGCGCCGAGCCGGCCGACGGCCGGGTCAGCGACGCACCAGCTTGAGCGAGGCCAGCTTGGCGCCGGACTCGGCTTCGAGCCGCTTGAACGCGGCGAGCTCGGCTGGGTCCGAGGAGCGCACGGCCGCGAGCAGGTGCTGGTAGGCCTCGAGCCGAAGGGAGAGGCAGGCGAGAAGCACCTCGCGGTTCTGCTCGCTGCGCCGTCCGGGCTTGAGGTGGAGCGCCCGCAGCCTGCCCTGCATCTCGGTGTAGATCGGAAGGGCTTGCGTCTCGATCAGGCTTTCGAGCACGCCGGGCTTGGCCCGTCCCGCCTCCCAGTCCGCGAGGGCGGGGGAGAGCGAGGCCACGAGGGCGGTCTCCCGGGTCGCCGGGTCGTGGATCGCGTCCGCGAGGGCCGTCTCGTCCGCCACCGAGTAGTCGTAGCGGGGAAAGGCGAGGACGCCGGCCGCGATCATCGCCCCGGCGGCGGCGAGTCCCGCGGCGAGCCGCCGGGGATAGAGGAGCGCCCGCTGCGAGGCCTCGGAGGGCGGCGCCGTCAGCCAGCCGAGGATGACCCCGGACACGAGGCCGCCCACGTGGGCGCCGTTGTCGATCCCGCTGCGCACCTGCCCGAACACGAGGTTGTAGGCCGCGAAGGTGAGGGTGCTTCGCATCATCGGGGCGAACACCGCCTTGGGGAACGCGTGGTGCTCGCGCAGCATGTAGCCGAGCAGGGCGCCGTAGACGCCGAAGATGGCGCCCGAGGCCCCGGCGCTCCAGATCTTGTCCCCGTGCCAGATCCCGCTCACGAGCCCCCCCGCGAGGCCGCTCGCGAGGTACGTGAGCACGTACAGGGCCCGGCCCTGGAGCCGCTCCAGCACCTCGCCCGCCTGGTAGAGGGCCCACATGTTGAGCACGAGGTGGAGGATCCCGTAGTGCATGAACATGCTGGTCAGCAGGCGCCACCACTGCCCGTCGCCGGTAGCGGCCGCGTTGTTGGCGCCGTAGAGGATGTACGGCGTCATGTCCTTGGTCTCGAACCAGCCGGAGCCGAGGAAGGCGGCCATGAACACGTAGACCCCGACGTTGGCGGCGATCAGCACCCGCGTGGCCGAGAAGAGACCCACCTGGGGCGCGCGCAGCAGGTGGAGGCCCGGGTAATACTCGGGCTCGGGCGTCACGGGATCGGGGCTCATCCGCGCGGGCTCCCTAGTGGGTCACCGTCGGCAGGGACGACGCCGACCAGGTCGGCAGCCCGGCCTCCCGGGACAGGTCCCCGAGGGCCTCGATCTCGGCCGCCGTGAAGAGGAGGCCGCCGGCCTCGGAGGACCTGCGGGCCCACTGCGCCTCGACCTGGCCGGGGAGCAGGCTGTGCTCGTTGCCGTGCCCGAGGATGTCCTCGATCACGGCCTTCACGTTGGAGGCCTGACTGCGGCCGCGCGCGAAGGCGCCTCCGCTCACGGCCTCGGGGTGGATCACCTGGAAGAAGAACGTGCAGGCGTGCTTGTCCTCGGGGTCGCTGTCCCAGCGGCTGCGCAGGGTGGGCAGCGAGCCGCCGATCAGCGCGCCGACGAGCTCGTTGATGAGCGACAGCCCGTAGCCCTTGTGGGCGCCGAAGGGCAGGAGGGAGACGGCCTTCTCGGGGTCGGTCGTGGGCGCCCCTTCGCCGTCCACGGCCGCCATCGGGGGCAGCGGGCGGCCCTCGCGGCGCAGCTGCTGCACGCGGCCCATCGCCACCACCGAGGTCGCCCAGTCGACCACCACCGGGAATCCGACGGCCTGCGTCGTCGGGAATCCCCAGGAGTGGGGGTTGGTGCCGAGGGTGGGGAAGCGGCCCCCGAAGGGCACGACCTCGGCGAGCGCGGCGGTGCAGTTCGTGTAGGCGATGTAGCCGCGCCGGGCGGCGTCCATCACGTAGCCCCCGCCCCAGAGATAGTGGAAGGCGTTGTCGACGCTCACCGTGCCGACCCCGTAGCGCTCGGCGAGCGCGATCGCCTCGTCCATGGCCCGGTAGGCGGTCGGCTGCCCGAGCTTGCGGTGCGCGTTCCAGACGCGGGCCGCCTCGAACCGCCCCGGCACGACCTCGATCTGCGCCCCGGGCACGCAGCCCCGGGAGCCCGAGCCGAAGAGGTGGTCGAGGTGCAGGGCCTTGATCGCGTTGTGGGTGCGGATCCCGTGGCGGGTCGCCTCGGCGCAGAGGCGAGCGCCGTCGGCGGCCTCGTCGGGCAGGTAGCCGCGCCGGCGGTAGACGGCCTCGACCAGCGCATTGTGGGCGGCCTCGGGGACGATGTGGTAGGTTTCGGTCATGCGGGGCCGCGCCGGGCGCGCGTCTCCAGTTCGTTTTCAGTGGAAAGTTAGCGGCGCATTGGCAAGTTCTTTACTCGCTTGAACGTACGGCCCCCGTCACCCCCGAGCGCAGGGCGCTACCGCTGGCGCATCCTGGCCCTGCTGTTTTTCGCGACCACGATCAACTACATGGACCGGAGCATCCTCGGCGTGCTGGCGCCGACGCTGCAGTACCGCGTGTTCCACTGGTCGGACGCCGACTACGCCACGATCAACATCGCCTTCAAGAGCGCCTACGCGATCGGCCTGGTCTCCATGGGCGCCGTCATCGACCGGGTCGGCACCCGGCTCGGCTACGCCCTCTCGGTGGCCGTGTGGAGCCTGTTCGGGATGCTCCACGCGCTCGTGCGGCCGGCCTTCAGCCTGCTCGGCTTCAGCCTGGCGCGCTTCGGCCTCGGTCTCGGCGAGTCGGGCAACTTCCCGGCGTCCATCAAGACCACGGCCGAGTGGTTCCCGAGAAGCGAGCGGGCGCTGGCGACCGGCATCTCCAACTCGGGCGCCAACGTGGGCGCCATCCTGGCGCCGCTTGTCGTCCCGCTCTTTGTCCACGCCGACGGCACCCACTGGCAGTTCGCGTTCCTGACGACGGGGGTCTTCAGCGTGGCCTGGATCGTCGCCTGGCTCTGCATCTACCGAGCGCCCTCGGCGGCGGCGGGCATCGGCGCCGCGGAGGTGGCCCACATCCACTCGGACTCGCCCTCCGAGGCGGCGGGATCACGCGTGCGCTGGGGCCGCGTCGTCGGCGTGCGCCAGACGTGGGCCTTCTCGCTCGCCAAGGTGACCGACGCCGTCTGGTGGTTCTACCTCTTCTGGGGCGGCAAGTACCTCTAC
The DNA here is from genome assembly GCA_903919205.1 of uncultured Opitutaceae bacterium. Classification (GTDB taxonomy): domain Bacteria; phylum Verrucomicrobiota; class Verrucomicrobiia; order Opitutales; family Opitutaceae; genus Palsa-1447. The sequence goes on from CAIXHE010000016.1 coordinate 12,868, forward strand.
GACCGCTACGGGCTCGACATCAAGGGTCTCGCGCTCCCGCTGGTCGTGATCTACGTCGTCTCGGACCTGGGAAGCATCGCCGGCGGCTGGTTCTCCTCGTCGCTGATCCAGCGGGGATGGAAGGTGAGCCGTGCGCGCTTCGCGGCGCTCCTTGCGAGCGCCCTGTGCTCGGTGCCCGTCGTCCTCGTGACCCAGGTGCCGACCCGCTTCAACGCCGACCGCGCCTTCTACGAGAGGCTGGGGGCGCCGGCATCCGGGGTGCCGCAGGCCGACCAGCGCGCGCTCCGCTCACTCGAGGGGGGCAGCTACGGCTCGGCGCGGGAGTTCACGGTGGCGGCCGCCTCCGCCGTGGGGGCGGACGAGGAGCGCCGCATCGAGCGGGCGCTGATCGAGAGCGCGCGCAGCGACGCCCTCTACTGGATCGCGGTGGGGCTGATCGCGCTTGCGGCCGCGGGCCACCAGGGCTGGTCGGCCAACCTCTACACCTTCGTGTCGGACGTGTTCCCCAAGGCGGCCGTCGGCTCCGTGATCGGCTTCGGGGGGATGTGCGGGGCCCTGGCGGGCCTCCTCGCCGACTGGAGCCTCGGGCACGTGCTTTCCACTAGCGGTCCGCGGGGTTATCTCTTTGCATTCCTGATCGCCGGGACGGCCTACCTCTTCTTTCTCGGCGTCCTCCGCCTCCTCGCAAAAGACATGACGCCGCTCGATGAACACCTTAACCCCGTGACCCCGGCCTCCCCATGAGCACCGAGCCCTTCCTCTCCAGCCTGTTCGGACTCGGGGGCCGGGTCGCCGTCGTGGTGGGCGGCACCGGCGAGCTCTGCGGGGCGATGGCCGAGGGCCTCGCCGGGGCGGGCGCCGAGGTGGTGCTCGTCGGGCGCAGCGCCGAGAAGGCCGAGCGCAGGATCGCCGCGATCACGGCCAAGGGCGGTCGCGCCTGGTTCCAGCCCGCCGAAGCCACGCGCCGCGCCGACCTAGAGGCCGTGCTCGCCGCGGTCCTCGAGCGATCGGGCCGGCTCGACATCGTCGTCAACGGCGCCGGCACCAACTCGGCCACGCCTTTCCTTGAGATCACCGAGGAGGAGTTCTCGCGCATCGTGGACGTGAACCTGCTGAGCGTGTTCCTGGGCTGCCAGGTGCTGGGCGGACACCTGGTCCGGGCGGGCAAGGGTGGCGCGGTCCTCAACCTGGGCTCGCTCTCGGGCCTCTCGCCCCTCTCGCGGGTCTTCACCTACTCGGCGACCAAGGCCGGCGTGCACAACCTCTCCTCCAACCTCGCTCGCGAGTGGGCCCCCCACCGGGTGCGGGTGAACACGCTGGTGCCCGGGTTCTTCCCGGCGGAGCAGAACCGCCGGGTGCTGAGCCCCGACCGGGTCGCCAGCATCCTGCGCCACACGCCCTCGGGGCGCTTCGGCCTGCCCGCCGAGCTCGTGGGGGCGACGCTCCTGCTGGCCGGTGACGCCGGCAGCTTCATCACCGGCAGCGAGCTCGTGGTCGACGGCGGCTTCCATGCGATGAGCATCTAGGCGCGCGCCGCGGATGAAGCCGATCAACCGGTTCCTTCTCGAGAACGGACAGGACCTTGCGCGCAACCCCTGCGTGAGCCCGGACTTCTGCCTCGACTGGGGCTCGCTCGGGGCCCGCCTGCTCGCGGGCTCTGGGGTCGTGCACCACGCGAAGTCGTCCTTCGGCACGGCGGGGTGCGCCTGGAGCCTGGCCGAGGACCCCGGGACCGGGGACGCGGCCTGGGTCGTGGCCCACGAGGGCCCGCCCCCGGCTCTGGACGAGGGGATCCGCCTCGGGCCGGGCACCCGCGCCTATCCCGCGACCTGGGAGAACCTGCTCCGGCTGAAGGACCTCGTGCAGGCGCACGACCCGGCCTCGACCCTCTTCCCGACGGCCGGGGGGGCGCTCGGCCGGAGCACGCTCGGCATCGGGGCGCGCTTCACGACCCTGCACTGGCCCGCCGTCGAGTGGGCGATGAGCGCCCTCGACCTCGGGCTGACGGCCAACCAGAACAGCATCCCGCGCGAGCTCGTGTACGACGTCGACGCGATGCTCGCCGGTCGCCTGGAGAGCGTGCCGTTCCCGTTCATCGGCGCCCGGGTGCCCGAGGGACACCAGGGCCAGAGCGTGGAGGGGATGAGCCACGGATGCGTGCTCTCGAAGCTGAGGACGGGTTTCCACCGACGGCGGATCGCCTGGAGCTTCAACGCCGACCACCAGCCGATCGGGGGCGCCTTCGACGCGCGCGAGGAGGCGCTCGTGCGCGGCTGCGTGCTCGCGAGCTACATCACGTTCGACCTCTCGCCGGAGCTCTCGCTCGGGCGGCCCGCGTCCCCGGGCGAGCTCGACCCGGCCCTCGTCTCCGCCGTGCGCGCGCGCTTGGTGGCGGCGGGCGTCGCGGTGGAGCCCGGCGCCTTCGCGTCGCTCCTGTGCGCGGTTTACCCGGCCCTGCGCAAGATGCAGCGGCGGGACCGCCTCTACCGCGAGGCCCGCGAGGCCCGCTTCTCGACGGCGGTCGGCCGTCGCTACCTGCGCGAGCTCTCGATCGACGAGCTGCCCGGGATCACGCCCCCAGAGACCACCGCCGCCATGCTCGCCCTCTGCGAGGTGATGGGCATGCCGGTCGACTTCGTGGCACCGGCCTTCGGCCTCCAGAAGAACACGCCCTACGCCGACAACGCGGAGCTCACCCGCATGATCGAGGCCCAGTGGCGGGTGGCCCGGCAGTTCGGCGTCGGCCTCGGCTTCCACTCGGGCTCGGGCAAGTCCGCCGAGAACTACCGCGCCATGGGGCGCGTGACCGGCGGCCGCCTGGAGATCAAGACAAGCGGGCGCTACACCTACGAGATGGGCCGCGCGCTGTCGCAGTCGGCGGACCCGGGCGACCGCGCGCTCTGGCTCGACTGGCACCGCTTCACGCTCGAGCTGGCCCTTCAGGGGGCCTTCAGCGCGGATCCCACCGAGAGGCGAATGGCGCGGAGCTTTGTCAGCGCCTCCCTCGACACGGCCGAGGAGGCCGTCTTCGCGTCGCCGGGGCTCTGCCGCGAGGCCCTGGAGGCGCTGCCCCCGTCCGCGGAGCACATGTTCTTCTTCGAGTACAACTTCCTGTTCGTCCTCGCCTCGGGCGGCCGGGCGGACAAGGCCTCCCTCGGCGACCACTCGCCGGCCGGCTACGCGCAGCGGGCCCGCTTCTACGCGATCAGCCCGCAGGCCCGCCTGCTCTACGCCAAGGCGGTCGCCGGCTACATCGTCTTCCTCGCCGAGCACACGGGGCTCGCCCCCGGGGCGCGGTGCGCCGCCGCGCGGACATTGCTTGCCCGGATCGGCTCCTACGACGAGCTTCTGGGGGAGATCTCCCGATGAGGCCCTTCATCCACGACGACTTCCTGCTCCAGACGGCCGAGGCCCGGGACCTGTTCCGGGGGTTCGCGAAGGACGAGCCCATCTACGACTACCACTGCCACGTGTCGGCGCGGCAGATCGCGGACAACCACCAGTTCGCCAACCCGACCGAGATCTGGCTGGACGGCGACCACTACAAGTGGCGCGCGATGCGCGCGAACGGGGTGGACGAGCGCTTCTGCACGGGCGACGCGAGCCCGCGAGAGAAGTTCGACGCCTGGGTGGCCACCGTGCCGTACACGCTCGGCAACCCCCTCTACCACTGGTCGCACCTCGAGATGGCGCGCTACTTCGGCAGCGACGCCCTGATCGGGCCCGCCAGCGGGCCCGAGCTCTGGAGGAGGGCCCAGGACCGGCTGCCCGAGACGCGCGTCCACGACATCCTGGCCGCGAACCGGGTGGCGGTCGTCTGCACGACCGACGACCCGGCGGACCCGCTGGACGCCCACGAGCGCATACGCCGCTCGGGGCTGAGGACGCGCGTGTACCCCGCCTTCCGTCCGGACCGGGCGCTCGCGGTCGCGAACCCCGCCGTGTTCAACCCCTGGCTCGAGCGCCTCGCGGCGGCGGCCGGCTCCCCGGTGCGCTCGTTCGGCGACATGCTCGGGGCGCTGCGGGCCCGCCACGATGCCTTCCACGCCTTCGGCTGCCGGCTCTCGGACCACGGCCTTGAGACGGCGCTCTCGGAGCCCTGCACCCTGGAGCAGGCCCGCGCGACGTTCGACGCCGCACGGTCGGGGCGCGCCGCCGGCCCCGAGGAGGCCGCTCGGTTCGGCTCGTACCTGATGCTCGAGTTCGGGCGCTGGGACGCCTCCCGCGGCTGGACGAAGCAGCTCCACCTCGGGGCCCTGCGCAGCGCGAACTCGCGCCAGCTCGGCCGCCTCGGGCCCGACACGGGCTTCGACTCGATCGGCGACTTCCCGCAGGTCCGCTCGCTCGCTCGCTACCTGGACGCCCTCGACCGCACCGGGGAGCTGCCGAAGATGGTGCTCTACAACCTGAACCCCGCCGACAACTACGCCTTCGCCACGATGGCCGGCAACTTCCAGGAGGGCCCCGTCCCGTCCAGGATCCAGTTCGGCAGCGGCTGGTGGTTCCTCGACCAGAAGGAGGCGATGGAGTGGCAGCTCCACGCGCTCTCGAACCTGGGGCTCCTCAGCCGGTTTGTCGGCATGCTGACCGACTCGCGCAATTTCCTCTGCTACACGCGCCACGAGTACTTCAGGCGCGTGCTCTGCAACCTGCTGGGCGGCCAGATGCAGCGGGGCGAGATCCCGCAGGACCCCGAGCTTGTGGGCGGGCTCGTGCGGCGGGTCTGCTTCTCCAACGCCCGGGACTTCTTCGGCCTCGAGCTCGACCCCGCGTTCAGCCGGCGCTAGGCGAAGCGGCCGGCGATCAGCTCCGCGGCCCAGGCGGGCGGGCGCACCGGGCGGCCCTCGCGGTCCACGAAGGCGTGCACGGACTGCCCGGTGGCCAGCAGCTCGTCGCCTCGCCGCACCTCGTACTCGAGGCGGATGCGCAGGAGCGGCTTCTCGCGCACCGTCGAGAGGATCTGGAGGGTGTCGTCGTAGAGGGCGGGCCGCAGGTACTTCGCGCTGATCTCGAGGACGGGCAGCCGGTAGCCCTCCTCCTCGAGCCGGCGGTAGGGCACGCCGATCTCCTTCAGGAGGGTGGTGCGTCCCACCTCGAACCACGGAAGGTAGTTGGCGTGGTAGACGATCCCCATCATGTCCGTCTCGGCGTAGCGCACCGTGACCTCTGCCCGGGACTGGATCATTCCGCGTCCGCCGTGCGGGCGAAGAGGGTGGAGGCATTCTCCTGCCAGCAGTTGCGCTTGGCCCATTCCTGGCCCGACTCGCCCATCGAGCGCCTGAGGGGGGCGTCGTGGATCAGCTTCTCGAAGGCGGCGGCGAGCTCGGCGGGGCGCCCCGGCGTCACGAGGACCCCGGACTCCCCGTCGCGCACGGCCTCGGAGACGCCGCCGATGTTGTGGGCGACGATCGGCAGGGCGTGGGCGGCCGCCTCCAGGTAGACCAGGCCGAAGCCCTCGATGCTCTGGCCGTGGGGGACGCTCGTCAGGGCGAAGATGTCGGCGCGCTCGTAGACCTCGGCCAGCTCCTCGTCGGGGATGTTGCCGAAGAAGCGCACCTTGAGCACCGGGTCGCGGGCGGCCTGGTTGCGCAGCAGCTCCTCGTAGTTGCCCTTGTTGCGGCCGCCCACGATCCAGTACTCGATGCCGGAGCGAACCTCGTCGGGCAGCATCTGGAGCGCCTTGAGGGTGATCAGCTGGCCCTTGCGGGGGTGCAGCCGGCCCACCGTGAGGATGACGGTCTTGCCCTGGGAGCGGGTGGCGCGCTCCGGGACGACCGCGAAGTCGGTGCGGAGGGCCCCGGGGGTCAGAAAGCTCTTGTCCGCGGCATGGGGAAAGCGCTCGATCAGGAGCTCCTGGGTATAGGTGGTGAGGGTGCTGATCCGGTCGGCGTGCCGGATCAGGCGCCCCGCCAGCCAGCGCCGCAGGGGGCTCTTCGAGAAGTTGAGGATCTCCGAGCCGTGGAACGTCAGCACCAGCCGCTTCGGCCTGAAGGCCCGGAAGAACTGCAGGAGCATCATGGTCAGCATCGGACCCGGCTCCGGGAGGTAGACCGTGGCGTGCCGCAGCTCCCGGCGGTAGGCCACCAGCTGCCAGGCGAGCCGGATCTGGCAAATCAGGTCATGGGTGCCCTTCAGGGGCATGCGCTTGATCCGGAAGGGCCATTTCTTCTCCATGCCGATCGGTGCGGACTGGGCCCAGACCTCCACATCGTAGCCCAATTCCGCCGAGGCCTTGGCCATCTCCTCGGCGAACGTCGCGATTCCCCCGCTCACCGGGTAGAATTCGTGCGTGATAAGGAAAAGCGGAGAGGCGGGCTTGGCGATTGAAGTTACGCTCATTCAGCGGATTCGGACATCAATGGATACGGGGATGACGCAGGAGGATCAAGCTTGGTTACGGTCATCGGGTCGCAGGATTTGTTCCTTACTCAAATTAAAGAGTCGTCAATAGCGGGTGGGGCGGGGTCGCGGGTCCAAGAAATGGGTTTACTTTATTAGGCAGCGGAACATACAAAGATCGTCCAATGTCAGAATTTGCTCAATCCAATCAGGGCGCAGGTAAGCCGTTAACGGTTGCGAATAAACCCTTTGCACCGGAAGACGAAGTAGCGCTGAGGGAGGCCCTGAAACGGTGCTCGCCGTCGACCTTCGAGGCGGCGGTCCAGTACCGCAAGACCGGCAACGCGGAGCACATGCCCGCGGTCGTGATCGGTGTGATCGAGCGGTTCGTGGAGCCCGACCTGCGGGCCAAGCTGAAGGACGGCGACGACGACCTCCGGCTGATCGAGGACCTGGGCATCGACTCCCTGACCATGATGGAGATCGTGATCCTTGTTGAGGACGTCCTCCAGCTGACGATCAACAACGACGAGCTGCGCAACCTGCGCACCGTCGGTGACGTGAAAACCTTCATTGACTGCAAGATCCGCGGACTGCCCCTGCCGAGGCCGACCAAGTTCCTGCCGATCGAGCACATCGGGGCCGTGATGCCGGTGCAGCCCCCGTTCCTGTTCCTGAACGAGGCGTCGGTCAGCTCGACCGGGGCCAACGGGAAGTACAAGATCACCGGGCAGGAGTTTTTCCTCCAGGGACACTTCAAGGACAACCCGGTCATGCCGGCCTCGATCATGCTCGAGGCCCTCGGCCAGCTGGCGGTCCTGTACCTGCTGGAGGGGGCCCCGACCGAGCCGGGCAAGGCTATCGGCTCGAACACCATCTTCTTCACGGGCTGCGAGGGCGTGCGCGCCCACCGCATGTGCAAGCCGGGAGACATCCTGACCCTCTCGATCAAGCCGAAGCGCATGAAGATGCCGCTCGCGACCTTCGAGGGCGCCATCCGCGTCGGCCAGGAGAAGGCCGTGATCGCGGAGGACATCACCCTGACCTTTGCCTACGTCGAGTCGGCCGTCGTCCCCGAGCCCGTCGCGCCCGCGGAGATCGCCGCCCCCGAGGCCCCCATCCAGGCCGCCCCGCCCCTGCGGGTGGCGATGAACGCCTGAGGTTGACCGGGTCGTGACGCCGTTCACGATGGGTGGGCCTCCCCGCCCCCAGACTCGAGAATGCCCCGCGTATTCATCACCGGCCTAGGCTTTGTCACCAGCATCGGCAACGATGCGCAGGCGGTCTCGGACAGCCTGAGGACGATGCGCCACGGGTTCGAGCTCTACCCCCCGTTCGATCGGCCGGACATGGCCTGCAAGGTGATCGGGACGATCAAGGGCTTCACGACGGACTCGGTCGACCCCGAGGACTGGACCTGGCCCCAGCGCTACGAGATCAAGCGGGAGACCCTGCGCTCGATGGCGCCCCACGGCCTCTACGCCCACTGCGCGTTCCTGCAGGCGCTCGCCGACGCGCGGCTCTCCGAGCCGGACGTCTCGAACCGCCACACGGGCCTCTTCGCGGCCTCGGGCGGCTCGCCGATGCTGACCTACTACCACCACGACCGGATGATCAAGCTCGGTCCGGCCCGGTGCTCGCCGATGGGGATCGTCGCCTCGATCGTGGGCACGCTCAACTTCAACCTGGTGGCGGCCTTCAAGATCCAGGGCGCCTCGACGGGCTTCTCCTCGGCGTGCGCGTCCTCCGCGCACGCCACCGGCTACGCCTACGACGAGATCGCCCTCGGCCGCCAGAAGCGGATGTTCGTCGTCGGCGGCGAGGACGGCAACCGGGACGCGATCATGCCCTTCATGGGGATGCGCACGCTCTCGCTCCAGACGAACCCCGACCTGGCCTCCAGGCCCTTCGACGCCGCCCGGGACGGCTTCGTCGGCACGGGCGGGGGCGCCGTGCTGGTCCTCGAGAGCGAGGACGAGGTCGAGCGCCGCGGCGTCGAGCCGTACTGCGAGGTGGCCGGATGGGGCCAGGCCTCCGACGGCTACAACGTGGCCATTTCCCACCCGGAGGGCACCGGCTCGCGGTTCGCCATGGAGAACGCCCTGCGCTCGGCCAAGCTCGAGCCCGGGGCGGTCGACTACGTGAACGCGCACGCCACCTCGACCCTGATCGGCGACGTTTCGGAGGCGCGGGCGCTCAGGGCGGTGTTCGGGGAGGCGGGGGCCCGGCCGGCCGTCAGCAGCACCAAGGCCCTCACCGGCCACGGTCTCTCGCTGGCGGGCGCCATGGAGACGGGCTTCAGCGCGCTCGTCATGCGCGAGGGCTTCATCCCGGGCTCGGCCCACATCAGCCGGCTCGACCCCGCCTGCGAGGGCCTGAACATCCTGCGCTCGACCGAGGCTCGGGCCCCGCGGGTCGTCATGAAGAACAGCAGCGGCTTCGGCGGGGCGAACGTGGCCCTCCTGCTGCGCAGGGGCCCGGCGTGAAGTTTCTGGTTTGAGTTGCCGGGGGCAGGCTTCACAGTGGTCGGCTTCCCTCCCGGCCACCCGGGCGGTTTCCTACACAGCCATGCCGCAGGCGCACCTCCCTTTCCCCCCCCGCAGCCCAAGGGCGCGGCGCGGGCGGCCCTGAGCGCAAGCCACACCCGAATGTCCAAGATCCGAATCCTTGTGTTGACCTCGAGCACCGGCGGCGGCCACGACGCCCGTGCCGCCGCGTTCGCGGACTGGTGCTTCCAGCTCTACCGGCACGACGTGGACGTGCGCATCGAGCAGATGCTCGAGAAGAGCTCGGTGTTCAACCGGGTGGGGGTCAACTTCTACAACACGATCCAGGCGAGCGCCCCCTGGGTGCACAAGGCCTTCTACGCCTTCGTCGAGCTGCAGAGCATCCTCAACAGCAAGACCGTCTCCTTCGGGCGCAGGTACTACCTGAACGTGCTGAAGGAGTACCGGCCGCACCTGGTCCTCAGCGTGCACGACTGCCTGAACCGGGGCTACTTCCAGCTGGCGCGCAAGGTGCTCGGCGAGGGCAAGGTGCGGTGCGCCACCTACTGCGGGGAGTTCTCGGGGGGCTGGGGGTACTCGCGCAACTGGATCGAGCCCACGGTGGACATGTACTTCTCGAGGACGGCCTCGGCGCAGGACTATGCGCTGAAGAAGGGCATCGCCCCCGAGAAGGCGCGGGTGAGGGGCTACCTCATGCTGCCGCGGGCGCACTACGAGGTGGTGAACCCCTCGGAGAGGGCGGCCTTCCGCGAGGAGAAGCTCGGGCTGCGCCCCGACCTCTTCACGGTGTTCCTGGCTACCGGGGGCAACGGCGCCAACAACCACTTCGACCTCCTGCCGGCCCTCGTGAAGCGGGCCGACCATTGCCAGGCGATCGTGATCTGCGGGCGCAACAAGCAGGCGTACAACGACCTCGTCCACTGGCGGGCGAACCACCCCGAGTTCAACTGCTACATCGAGGGCTACTCGGAGATCGTCCACCTGCTGATGCAGGTGAGCGACGTGATCGTGACGCGCGGGGGCACCACCACCTGCGCCAAGGCGCTGCACTTCCGCTGCCCGATCATCTTCAACGCCGTGGGCGGCATCATGCCCCAGGAGGAATTGACCTGGAAGTACCTCCGCAACGGCGCGGCCTCCGACAAGATCGAGAACGGCGAGGACTTCGACCGGATCATGAACGCCTGGATCAGGGACCCGAAGGCGTACGAGCGCATGCGCGACAACTTCCTGAGGCTGCGCTCGGAGGAGGACCCGACCGTGCTGATCGACGAGCTGGTGGACCTCGCGGCCGAGGTGTCCGAGGAGAAGCCGACCCGCCTCAAGTTCCGGCCGCACTCCCTGGCGCCGTTCACCGGCGTGCTCTGAAGGCAACCGGCGTGCGGGGCTCCGCGCCCGGGACCCCACGAAGAATCTTTCCGACCCGGCCCGCGACCCTCTACCTTCCCCGCGATTGAGCTCCGACGGCTTCACCCTCACGTACCTCTTCACGACCTTTCCGAAGACCACCGAGATGTTCCTGCAGCGCGAGGTCGCGGCGCTGCGCGCTCGGGGGGTGCGCCTGAGGATCCACTCGCTCTGGGGGGGAGGGGGGGCCTTCCGGGGAATCGAGGTCGAGCGCTTCAGCAAGTGGAGGCTCCTCGAGCTGCTGTGGCTGATCCCCTACGAGTCCTGGCGTCGGCCGGACGTGCTGCGCGAGCTGTTGGCCGGCCTCTACCGGCGGCGCCCGCCGTCCTGGATCAACTTCTGGGAGAACATGCTCGGGGCGGGCTTCGCCTGCGTCTACGCCCGCAGCTTCCGGAGGAACCCGACCGCGCTCGTCCACGCCGCCTGGAGCGGGGCCCCGGCGACGGCGGCCTGGCTCCTCTGGCGCCTGAACGGCCAGCGCTACAGCGCGGGCGCCCACGCCTACGACGTGTTCGAGCACGGGGGCGACTGGTGGCTCTCCGAGAAGCTGCGGCCCGCCGTCTTCGTGCACACCTCCACCGAGCTTGCCCGCGCGGCGCTCCTCGCGCGGGGCCTGCCCCCCGAGAAGGTCGTCTGCATCCGCAGCGGCCTGGAGCGGCTGCCGGCACTCAAGCCCGTGCGCGCCTCGCGCTCGCCGCTCCACCTGCTCTCGCTCGCCCGCCTGGTGGAGAAGAAGGGTCTCGACCGGCAGCTGCGGGTCTATGCCGCGCTCAAGGCCGCCAATGTGGACTTTGTCGCCCGGATCGTCGGGGACGGGCCCCTCCGCCAGAAGCTGGAGCGCCTGGCCGGCCACCTGGGCGTGGCCGACCGGGTGACCTTCGCCGGGCAGGTGCCCTCTCACGAGGTCTGGGAGCACCTGGCCTGGGCGGATGTGCTTCTGCACACCGGCGTCGTGGCCCCGAGCGGCGACCAGGACGGCCTTCCCAACGTGATCGCGGAGGCGATGGCCGCGGGGGTCCCGGTCATCACCTCTCCGACCGCCGGCACGACCGAGGCGGTCACCGACGGGGTGACCGGCGTCGTCCTGCCGGTCGAGCACCCTGACTACTGGGTGGCGGCCCTGCGGCGCCTCTCCAAGGACGACGCGTTCTGCGACACGCTGCGCCTCTCCGCGCGCCGCTGGGTCGAGGAGAACTTCGACGTGCGGGCGAACACCGACCGCCTGCTCGTGCGCCTGGAGGCGGCCGCGGCCCCATGATCTACCTCGACACGACCAGCGCCTCCTCGTGGCGCCACGCCTCGGGGCTCGCCCGCGTGAGCCGCAGGCTGCTGCACGAGCTCGGGCCCTCGGCCCGGGCGGCGCGCTGGCCCGCCCTGCGCTCGGTGCCGGGCCGCTCGGACTGGATCCTCACGCCCGAGCTCTTCTCGGAGTCGGAGCGGCCCGGGATCACCGCCTTCATCGACCGCCGGCCGTGCCGCTTCGCGGCGATCTACCACGACGCCATCCCGATCAAGCACCCTTCGATCACCTGGCCGAAGAGCGTGGAGCGCCACCCGGGCTACATGAAGCTCCTGTCCAAGTTCGACCGGGTGTGGGCGGTCTCGGCCGCCAGCCGGGACGAGCTGCTCGGCTTCTGGCGCTGGCAGGGCCTCTCCTACGTGCCCCAGGTCGACGTGCTGCACCTGGGCTCCGACGGCCCGGGCGTCCCCCGCGCCCAGGCGCCCTCCGCCGGGCATGCCCCGAGGAGGATCGTCTCCCTCGGGATCCTCGAGCCGCGAAAGAACCAGATGCTGCTCCTGGACGCCTTCGAGGAGCTGCGCCGCGAGGGCCTCCCGATGGAGCTCCACCTGGTCGGCCGCGTCAACCCGCACTTCGGGCGCCCGATCGCGCAGAGGATCGGGCGCCTGCGCTCGCAGGGGCCGGGGCTCCACCACCACCCGAGCCTGGATGACGCCGGCGTGGTCGGCCTCGTGCGCGAGGCCCGGGCCACCGCCTTTCCCACGCTCGCCGAGGGCTGCGGGCTGCCGCTCCTTGAGTCGCTCTGGCTCGGCGTGCCGTGCATCTGCAGCGACATCGCCCCCGTGGCCGCGAACGCCTCCGCGGGGGGCTGCGTCGTCGTCCAGGGCAACCGCCTGGAGGGCTGGAAGCAGGCGCTTCGCGCGGTGGTGACGGACGACGCGGTGCACGCGAGGCTCGCCCGAGAGGCGCGCATGCGAGCGCTCCCGACCTGGGCCGAGACCGCCGCGGCGCTTCGCCGCGTGTTCGGCTAGAGCTTCTTGGCCGCGTACGCCATCGCGGCTCCGATCTTCTCCAGCTGCTCGTCGGTGTGCATGGCCGAGACGGCCGTGCGGATCAGGTCCTTGCCGGCCGGCACCGCGGGGGAGGTGGCCATGACCGTGAAGATGCCCTTCTCGAGGAGCGCCTTCCAGAAGGGGTACACGCGCTCCTTGGAGCCGAGCACGATCGGAACGGCCGGCGTGTCGCTGTCCCAGGTGTCGAAGCCGAGGCCCTTCAGGATCGCCCGGTACTTCTTCGTGTTGGACCAGAGGCGCTCGAGGTGCTGCGGCTCGGTCTGCATGATCTCGAGCGAGGCCTGGGCGCAGGCGACCTGGCTCGGGCTGATCGCCGCGCTGAAGATGGTCTGCTTGGAGTTCGTCCGCAGGTACTCGATCACCTCGCGCGAGGCGGCGATGAAGCCGCCGGTGCTCGCGAGCGACTTGGAGAGGCTCCCGCAGATCACGTCGACGCTGTCGTTCAGGCCGAAGTGGTCGACGGTGCCGCGTCCCTGGCGGCCGAGGACGCCGAAGCCGTGGGCGTCGTCGAGCACCGTGAAGCAGGCGTTCTCCTCGGCGATCTCCACCAGCTCGGGCAGCCGGGCGATGTGCCCCTCCATCGAGTAGACGCCCTCGACGACCAGCATCTTCGGGGCCTGGGGGTTCGCGGTGGCGATCACCTCGCGCAGGTCGTCGGGATTGTTGTGCGAGAAGCGCTCGACCGTGGCGTTTGAGAGGCGGATGCCGTCCCATAGGCACGAGTGGACGTTCTTGTCGGCCAGGATCACGTCGCCCTTCTGGGCGAACGCGGCGACGCTCGAGAGGCACGAGAGGTAGCCGGCGGAGTGGATGTGGCAGGCCTCGCGCCCAAGGAAGGTGGCGATCTTTTGCTCGAGCTCCAGATGGTACGTGCGCGAGCCGTTCGAGGGCCTGGCGCCCGTCGTGCTGGTACCCCACTTGACCAGGGCTGCGCGGCCCGCCTCGATCACCTTCGGGTGGAACGAGAGCCCCAGGTAGTCGTTGCTCGAGAGCATGATCATCTCCCGGCCCTCGAGCTGGATCGTCGTCCCGGCCTGCGCGTTCATCGCATGGTAGAACGGCGCGTAGCGCAGGCGCATCTTGGTCGAGTAGTCCTCGATGCACCTGTTCAAGATGGGCTTCTTGTTCTTTAGGAATAGGGTGATCGCCATGCGGTGCAAATCCTAGAACCGGCAAGGCCTTTTGCAAATGCAAATGCCTTGGGAATGGGCGCGCCGCCCCGGGGCCCGCTCAGTCGAGGCGCGGGATCGTGGAGGCCCATTGCACGAGGCCGGAGGCGTAGTCCTGCCAGGTGCGGAAGGTGCGTGCGCGGGCCGCGGCCTCGAGGGCGTTTCGCTCCGATCGGGAGCTGAGCAGGCGCTCCAGGGTGGCGGCGATCTCCGGCGCCGTGGCCGACCCGAGTCCCGCACAGCCGCCGCCGCGGGCGATCTCGCCCAGCGCGCTGTCCCAGCGGCAGGCGCAGGGCCTGCCCCGCGCCAGGCTCTCGGCCACCGGGAGCCCGAAGCCCTCGGCCAGCGAGGGGTAGACCGTGAAGGCGCACCGGGCATACGCGTCCTCGAGGGCCTGGTCGCTGACGGGCCCGTCGTAGGCCAGCGCGCGGCCGGCTGCCTGCAGCTGGCGGACCCGCTCCATGGCGGCGGCGCCGGTCTCGCGGTTGGCGAGCCCGATCAGGTGGAGGCGGAAGGCGATGTCGCGGCTCCAGAGGTTCTCGCAGGCCTCGAGGAGCGCCAGGTGGTTCTTGCGGGCCTCGACCGTGCTCACGCAGAGGACGGTGGGAACGTCGTCATTGGGCACCGCGACGCTGCGGGCTGCGGGAGCGTCGATCCCGAGGGGAAGGCCGACGACGGGCGGGGTGCGCGCCACGCCGAGCCAGCGCCAGTAGCTGGTCAGGGCGTCGCGGGAGGACTCCGAGACGGCGGCGATCCCGTCGAACTGGAGCAGCTCCCGCAGGTAGGCGGGGAAGCGCGTCACGTTCGAGAGGGGCGTGTACTCCGGCAGCTGGAGCGCGATCGCGTCGTGGAAGAGGGCGATGCGCGGGCCGCGGGTGCGGGCAAAGAGCGCGGGCAGCGCGGCGGCCACCCGGGCCGAGAAGATCTCGGGCACGAGGACCGGCCCGGACTCCTCGCGCAGGGCCGCCGAGCGGGGCAGGGCGCCGTACCGGCGCAGGGTGCCCCTCAGGCGGGCCGTGACCGGCCAGTGCGAGCCCCGGCGCGGGGAAGGCTCCAGCGAGTCGAGGTTTGCCTGCTCCCACGGCTCGAGGGTCCTCCAGACCCGCTCGTAGGGGTCGAAGCAGACGGCGGTCACCTGCGAGGCCAGCGCCTCCCGGAGCGAGCGCACGACGCGCTGGATGCCGGTCCTGGCCCGGGTGTGGCTCGTGTGGGTAACGTCGATCAGCATGGGCGGTGGCGGCGGGTTCAGGGTGTGTCGGCCGCGAAGTCCCGCCGCCAGATCGTGACGTCCTGGACCTTGCCCACCTGCTGCCACCTGCCGCGCAGCTTCCGCGCGAAGGCGCCTCCCTCGGTGATCTCGAAGGGGAAAAGAACCGCGTAGAGCGGACGGCCCGAGGCCCGAGCCGCCTTCTCGACACGGTCCTCCAGGCGGGCGTCGAGCACGTCCCAGCGCAGGAACGTGTAGTGGGTGTAGTAGAAGAGGGAGCCGCTTGCCTGCATGGCGAGGCACACGGCGCCTGCCGGAACGTGGGCGTCCATCCACTGGGCAAGCTGGGGGTAGCGCAGCTCGTCGCTTCCGATCGTGAGCGTGTACAGGCGCCGGTTGCCCTCGAACGAGCTCGCGAGGACGAGCAGGGCCGCCAGCGTGGCCGCACCAACCGAGCGCCCCGGGTCGGCCCAGCGGGGGGCGCGCTCGAAGAGCGGCCGGGCCACGAGCAGGCCTCCCGCCACGAGGGCCGGCGCGGCCGGCAGGAGGAAGCGCAGGTACCACCAGGTCTGGTGGGTGCACTCATAGGTGGAGTAGAAGGCGCCGTAGGCGCCCACCCAGGCTCCGAGGAGCCACTTCGAGCGGGTCTCCAGGCCCCGGACCCAGGGCAGGCCCGCGAAGAGGAGCGAGAGCGGCGTGAAGAGCACGGGAAGCCAGACGAGGTAGTGCAGGAGGGTGCCGGGCACGTAGCGGGCGAGGAAGGCCTGGGAGTTGTCACCGTAGCCGGTGGTGGCGAGGCTGCCGTAGGCCGCAAGGCTGTGGGCGCCGAAGAACACGGCCCCGGGCAGGCCCCCGAGGGCGAGCAGCACCCAGCGCCGGGGCGACGTGCCGAGGGCGATCGCGACCGGGATGAAGGCGAGCACGTTGGTCGGCCGCAGCAGCACGTCGACGGCGGTCGCGGCCCCGGCAGCCAGGGCCCAGGACGCCCGGCTCCGGCTGCGCAGCGCGGCCAGGACGGCGAGGCTCGTCCACGCGAGCGACGGCACGTCGCTCATAGCCTGGAGCGACATGAACACGTACAGGGGGCTGAGCGCCACGATCGCGGTCCCGAGGGTCGAGGCCCCGCGCCCGAGGCCGAGCGCGCGGCACAGGCCGTAGGTGGCCAGGACGCCGAGGAGCGCGTTCAGCACGATCGCGAGGTCACCGGCATGCCTCCATCCGGCCAGGGTGCTCGCGGCCACGACGAACAAGGGGAAGCCGGTGGGGTAGGTGGGCACGATGCCGTCGCCGTTCCAGGCCGGCTTGAAGCCCAGGGGCACGTACAGGAAGGGCGGGGCCGCCGCCGGGTCGAGGCCGGGCACGGTGCGCGGCTGCACATGGAGGCGTTCCGAGGCCAGCATCTTCGCGTGGTTCATGTAGCCCGAGGAGTCGGACCCCCCCGCCACCGCCCCCACGTGGCGGGCCAGCAGCAGGGTGTAGAGGGCCAGGGCGGCGAGCAGGCCCACAAGGGCCGCGCGCCGCCAGCTTGCCTCCAGGGGTTCACCGGTGAAATCCATACTTGCTTTGAGTCAGGGGGAGGAGTGGTTTGTCCTCTTTTAGTGGGTGGTTACAAATCATTTCTCCAAGCGCGGGGCCCCGTGGCACGGTGGCTTTGGTGCGGAATGGTGGTGGCGCTCTTCACGTGGAACGCCTCGTTCTTCCACCTGCCCGGCCAGGGCTTCACGTACCTGATCCAGTTCGGGGAGAAGCTGCACCGCATCTACCTGCCGGAGGTCAAGGCCTCGAGCCACTACGAGATGCCGAACTCGGTGGGCTACGACTCGCAGTACTACGCCCAGATCGCCATGCACCCGCGCCTGTCGGACCCGGTGCTCTTCCACGCGGTGGACGGGCTCCCGTACCGGGCCCGCAGGATCCTGTTCCCGATCGTGGCCTGGGTGCTCGCCGGGGGCGACCCGGTGCGCGCGATGCACCTCTTCGCGGTGGAGAACCTGGTGTGCTGGTACCTGCTGGCGCTCCTCCTCCTGCGCTGGTTCCCGCCGGTCAGCTGGGGCAACGTCCTGCGCTGGACCGCCATGCTGTTCAGCTTCGGCCTCATCTTCAGCGTCGCCCGGGCGCTCCTGGACGGCCCCAGCCTGGTCCTGACCGTGCTCGGAATGACCTTTCTTGAGCTGCGCCGGCCCTGGATCGGGGCCGCCCTTCTCGGGCTCTCGGGCCTCGGGAAGGACACGAACGTGCTGGCGGGATCGGCTCTCGAACTGCCCCGGCGCGGCGAGCCGGACGCGTGGAGGGCGTGGCTCCTGCAGGGTGCCCTGGTCGTGGGTCCGCTCGCGGCCTGGATGGTCTGCCTGCGCCTCTGGCTCGGCAACTACCAGGAGACCGGCGACGCCCGCAACTTCGCGCCGCCTTTCGTCGCCCTCGCCGACAAGCTCTTGCAGAGCGTGTCGCAGCTGGTCGCCGAGGGAGGCGCGAGCGTCGCCAAGTTCGACCTGCTCGTGATGGCGGGGATCCTCACGCAGTTCCTGTTCTTCGTGCTGCGACCCCGCTGGAGGGAGCCCTGGTGGCGCCTGGGGGCGAGCTACTGCGTGCTGATGGCGTTTCTCGGGGGTGCCGTCTGGGAGAACTATCCCTCGGCCTCGGCGAGGGTGCTGCTCCCGATGACCCTCGCCTTCAACATCCTCGTGCCGCGCGGGCGCTGGTGGCCGATGGTGCTGCTCGTCGGCAACCTCGGTGTCTTCGGCTCGGCCGACATCTTCAAGCCGCCGGGTCGAGAGAGCTTCGTCGTCGAGGGACCGACGTCCCTGCGCGTGAACCCGCGCGACGGCAGCGTGGTCGAGGCCCTCTACGGCCCGCGCAACTGGTGGCGCCCCGAGCGCTCCCGCTGGGAATTCTGGAGGTGGAGCCAGGGTGACGCCACGGTCTCACTGCGCAACCCGCAGCCCTTCACCGTGGTGGCCCGCCTGAGGCTGCGCCTGCGCTCGGCGGACGCGCGGGGGGCCCTCATCCGGCAGGGGTCGCGCGTCCTCTGGCAGGGCATGCTGGCGCCCAGGGAGTCGCTCGACGTGGTGCTCCCCGACATCGACCTGCCCCCCGGGGACACGGTGCTCGACTTCACGAGCGACCGGCCCGCGGCCTTCCCCGGTGGCAACGACCCGCGGCGGCTCAGCTTCAGCCTGCGCAACCTGGAGATCGACCTGGTCGGCCGCCGAGAGGAGACGCCCGGCCGATGAAGCTCTGGCAGGTCCGAAAGCACTGGGATGCTCTGGCGAAGGACGACCCGCTCTGGGCCGTCCTCACCTCGTCGGACAAGCAGGGCCACCGCTGGTCCCTCGAGGAGTTCCTCGCCACCGGCGCGGCCGAGGTCGACCGGGACCTGGCGGAGGTGCGGGCCAAGGCGGGGGACTTTGCCCGCGGCAGCGCCCTCGACTTCGGCTGCGGTGCGGGGCGCCTCACCCAGGCGCTCGGCGCCCATTTTGATCGGGTGACCGGCGTCGACATCTCTGGCCAAATGGTGGCCCTCGCCCGGCAGCACAACGCGAGGCCGGCGGTCAGCTTCGTTCAGAACACGCGGCCCGATCTGCGTATCTTCGGCGACGGCTCCTTCGACTTGGTCTACACCCGCATCACGCTGCAGCACATTGCCCCCCGCTACACGCGCCGCTACCTGCGGGAATTCGCCCGGGTGCTGGCCCCGGGCGGGCTCCTGTCGGTGCAGATTCCGGAGCGGGTTCCGGCCGGCGACCCGCCGGACCGCCTGCGGTTCTCACCGTGGCCACCCACGATGGTCATGCGGCTGCGCCGCTACGTGCGCTACCACTATCCCGGGTGGTTTCCCGACACGCCGAAGATGCAGATGTACGCGCTCGCGCGGGCGGAGGTGGTGGCCCGGCTCGAGGACGCGAAGCTGGAGGTCCTGGCCGTCGACGAGCGGCCCCACGGGGACGTGGTGAATCTCGTGTACCTCGCCCGCAAGGCCGCCTCGCCGCTCGGGGCTGGAGCCTGACCCGACGATCCGGTATCCCTCGGCCGCTCCCATGCTCCGCCGCCTCCATCCCCTCCGCCTGATTGCGTGCCTCGCCCTGGCGGCGGCCTTCGTCGCGCCGCTTGAGCCCGGATCGCCGCGCGCGCCGAGCCCGTGGCGGCTCGAGGTCGAAGTGGGTTCCGACCACGCGGGTCTCGTGCAGCTGTACTACGACGTCGGGCGCGGCATCAACGAGGCCGACTCGTCGATACGGACGATCGGGGCGGGGGAGACCCGTGTCCTCAGCTTTGCGCTTCCCTGCGGCCGCTACCGCGCCCTGCGCTTCGACCCGCTGGACCGCGACGGGACGCTCACGCTGGCCCGCGCCCGGGTCGTGGACGGCTCCGGCCGCACGCGGGTGGCGTTCGCGCCGGATCAGTTCAGGCGCTCCTACCAGATCGACCGCCTCGAGGTGCGGGGTGACCAGGCGATCGTGACGACCACCCCCGGCGGCAACGACCCGCAGCTTCTGCTGGTCCAGAAGGATCCGCTCGTGGTGCCCGGCCCGTTTCCCTGGCGAAGCCTCGCCTGGGCCTTCGCCGTATGCCTGGCCGGTCTGGCCGCATTTGATTGGGCGGAAAAGTCCCCGAGGGTGAGACTGCGGGAGCGCTCCCGCGGACTTTGGGGCGTGCTTTCTGCGCGCCCCAAGAGCGCGCTCGTGCTGGGCGCCCTGGCGGGCACCCTGACCGCCAACTACCCGGTGGTCTTCGCGGGACGGAGCGTCGTCACTCCGAGCTACGGGGTCGCGCTCCTCTACGGCCAGAATCCGTGGCTCCCGGGAAATTCCACGGCCGACGTCGGCGACGCCCACAAGGCGGACGTCGCCGCCCTCATGTGGCAGCACCTGCCCTGGTCCATGCTGCAGCGAAAGGCCCTGTTCGAGGACGGGGAGCTGCCGCTCTGGGACCGCTACGACTCGGCGGGATCGGCGCTGCTCGGCCAGGGGCAGTCCTGCTTCGGCGACCCCCTGCAGGTGATTCCCATCCTGGGGAACGGGGCCTCGTGGGCCTGGGACCTGAAGTTCGTGCTCGCGAAGGCCCTCTTCGCCCTGGGAGTGGGCCTCTGCGCGTGGAGCGCCTTCCGCAGCCTGCCGGCCGCGCTCATGATGAGCGCCTCGGCGGGGTTCGTGGGGCTCTTCCTCTACCGGATCAACCATCCCGCGATCTTCAGCCTCTGCTACGCCCCGTGGATCCTCTATGCGTGGATCCGGCTCTCGGCGGCAGCGTCCGCGAGGGGGTGGGCGCTATGGACCCTGGCGCTCATGGGGGCCAACGCGTGGGAGATGGCAAGCGGGACGGCGAAGGAGGCCTACGTGCTGCTCCTGACGCTCAACCTCGCAGGGGCCTGCGTGCTCGTGCTGTCGGGTCTCGGCTGGCCGCGCACGCTCGCGCGCCTGGCAGGGCTCGTCGCGGCGGGCGCCCTGTTCGCCATGATCACGGCCCCGCTCTGGCTCACGTTCTACCACGAGCTCGGGCATTCCTACACGAGCTACAACGTCCCCCAGGCCTTCCAGCTGCAGCCGGGCATGCTGCTCGGCCTCTTTGACGAGGCCTTCTACCGGCCGTTCCAGGTCGAGCTCGGCGTCGTGAACCCGTCCGCCAACGCCTTCGTCCTCGTGGGCCTGCTCTGGGCGGCGGTGCGCTGGCGCGCCGTGGCCGCGGACCCGGTGGCGCGGGCCCTCGCGCTTTCCACCCTGCCCCTGTTCGCGCTCGCCTTCGGCGTGGTGCCCCCGGCCCTGATCGAGCGCGTGCCGTTCCTCGGCAACATCCTGCACGTCGACAACACGTTTTCCTGCGCGCTGATCGTGATCCTGTTCGTCCTTTGCAGCTTCGGATGGAAGCAGGCCTGGGAGCGCGTCGCCACCGAAGACGGGCGGGGTGAGGGGATCCTGGTCGTCGGGCTCTTCGCTGCGATTCTCGCGGTGTTCCTCGGCACGGCCCAGGCAACGGTGCGCAGCGCCTATTACGACGACACCTGGGGCAAGATCGTCTCGGTGCCCGCCTTCATCCACGCGTACGGCTGGAGCCTCGTCGCGGCCGGCGCGGTGCTCCTGTGGGCGCTGCGGGGCCTGCGCCGCGGGGGCGATTCCGCGGGCCTTGCACTCGTCGCTGCCGCGGCCGCCTGCGTGGGCCTGCATTGGCGGGAGGGGCTCCACACGGGCTCCGAATATCCCGACTTCACGGTGACGGCCACACACCGCGTCGACCTGCAGGCCCCGTCGCCAACCGTCGACGCGGTCCACGCGCGCTCGAGCGAGCCCTCGCGGGCCCTCGGGTTCCACAACGACCTGCTCCCGGGCTGGTCCGGGGTGTACCGCATCGAGGGCATCTCGGGTCCCGACGCCCTGGTGAATCCGTACTACCGGGAACTGATGGACGGCGCCGGATTCAAGCGCCTGTGGGACTGGCGCTACATCCTCGAGACGGGCGAGGTGCGGGCGCAGAAGCCGTTCCTCGATGCCCTCAACGTGCGCTTCTACCTTGCCTACCACCAGTCGGACCCGGGGCTCTCCAAGGTTCTTCGGCACGTGCAGTCGGCCGACATGGAGCTCTATGAGAGCCCGTCCGTCTGGCCGAGGGCGTTCTTTACCGACAGTGTCGCGGTGTACACCGACCTCCCGCAGTTCCTCTCCTGGCTCAAGTCCGGAGACGGACGTCCCTTCGCGGGCATCCAGCACAGTGACTGGGTGGAGCTGAGCCCGGTGCCGCGCGTTTCGGGGGACCTCGGCTCGCGCAAGGTGAGCCCCGCTTCGAACTACAGGCTGACCGGCAACACCACGTCCTTCACGGTCACGGCCTCGGGGCCGGGGTTCATCGTGCTGTCGGAGACCTACGAGCGCGGGAACTTCCGGGTGACGGTGAATGGGCGCGACACGCCCTACCTGCGCGTGAACCACGCCTTCAAGGGGGTGTACGTGGATGCAGCGGGCACCTACGAGGTGGCGTTCACGTACCGGCCCCAGGGGTTCGCCTTCTCGCTGGGCCTGTCGCTCGCGGGACTCGGACTCCTCGCCGTGGGCGTCGCGCTCGTCGGATTGCGGCGGCAGCCGTCGGCGGTTTAGACTTCTCGGCCCGAAGGGGTCGGTGTAGCCTCTGCCCATGAGGCTGGAACGATTCCTCGGCCTGGTGCCGCTGTTGCTTGGGCTGGGATGGGTATGCGGAGCAGACGCCGCCGAAGCGGCTCGCTCGCTCGGCGCCGCGGACTCGGACCGGTTCCAGCCGGGTCCGCCCGAGGCGGCGGCGCGCTACGCCTCCGGGAGCTGGAAGCTCGTGTGGAGCGACGAGTTCTCCGGAGAGGGACTGCCTTCGCAGGCCCGCTGGAACTACGAGCACGGGCTCGTCCGAAACAACGAACTCCAATATTACACAACGGCCCGTCCCGAGAACGCCCGCGTGGTAGGCGGGCAGCTGGTCATCACGGGACGCCGCGAGGAGTGGGAGGGAGCCCATTACACGTCCGCTAGCCTCAACACCCGGGGCAAGTTCTCGTTCACCTACGGTAAGGTGGAGATCCGCGCCAAGATCCCTACGGGGCGGGGGACCTGGCCCGCGCTCTGGATGCTGGGTGCCGGCCCGGGGCAGCGCTGGCCGGAGGAGGGCGAGATTGACCTCATGGAGAACGTGGGCTGGGACCCGCTCAAGCTGCACTTCACGGTCCACACCGGCGCCTTCAACCACGTGCTGCACACCCAGCGCAGCCGCGCCGTGGTGCTGGACCACCCCTGGTCGGACTTTCACGTGTATGGCCTCCTCTGGACCCATGAGCGGCTGGAGTTCTTCCTCGACGGGGAGAAGGTCTCGGAATTCGCCAACGACGGTCAGGGGCACGCGCATTGGCCTTTCGACGACCCTCAGTACCTGATCGTGAACCTGGCGCTGGGTGGCGCCTGGGGCGGGCAAAAGGGTGTGGACGACAGCATTTTTCCCGTCGAATTCCGCGTGGACTACGTGCGGGTCTGGCAGGCAGCCGGGCAATGACCCCCTCGCTGGCGCCGACGGGTTCTTGCTGGCCGGGCTTATCGGCCGGCGTTTAGCCGGCCCTGCAGGCTTCCGGCGGGCACCCGTCCTCTGCTGGCTCAAGGGCCCAAGTCTCGCAGCGCGTGCTTGCCTTGGAGCGAATCCTGCAGGCGATTATTTTTCGTGGCTACGCCGGCCCCCTTTGCTAGGGTTCTGGCATGAACAGGCGGCCTAGGAACGAGATGCTCGCTGCGCTCGTCTTTGCGTCCCTTGTCATTCCCGCGCTGGCCCTCTCGGTGCTTCCGGCGCCGGATGGGAACCATACCGCCTTGCACAGGGCCGCCGAGGAGGGCGACGCGTCGGCGGCCCGGGCGATCATGGACGCCATGCCCGAGTACGAACGGCGGTCCGCGCTCGACCGGCTCGATCGCCAGGGCATGACTCCTCTGGGCTACGCCGCGCGCCTGGGAAGTGTGTCCCTGGTGCGGCTGTTCGTCGAGTCGGGGGCGTCCGTGGATCTGTGCGACCCACACGGTCGATGGACGCCGCTCATGGAGGCCTGCGACCAGCAGCACGCCGACGTGGTGCTTTACCTGCTGGAGCACGGAGCCAACCCGAACGCCGTGAACCACGACGGCCGCTCCCCGCTCGTTCTCGCGTTGAACGGCGGGGTCTTCATGCAGTACGGCCCGAAGGGCGACCGGAACGCGACGATTGAGGCCCTCCTAAGAAAAGGGGCCACGCTCTCGTCCCTGATCGCGGCTTACGATGCCCTACGAGCAACGCTCGGGAACCAGGCGGCGAAAATCGAATCGCTCGAGGCCGAGAACGCGCGCCTGAGGGACCTCGCCAAGAAACCAGCGCCCGAGGCCAGCAAGCCATGACGCAGCATCGAAGCGCGGCCCAGGTCGCTACTGCCTCCGATGCAACCGGTCGTGCAGCGCCGGCCTTCCCCTCTGGGGAATGATATCTGGGCGCGGGGCACTGCTGGAACCATGAAAAATTCCCAGGCTGCGTACCGTTTCGCTTTGTTGGCCGGTGCCCTGGGTTTGCTGCTGCTCTCGGCGATGGGATTTCTGGCGAGCTACCTCTCGGTCCGCCTTCCTGAGCGGATAAGGCCCCTCTATGGCCCGGGTGTGGACGGAACCCTCGTGCTTCAAACCGTCAGAACGGAACCCGGGGGGACCGTCCTGCTGAGGGACAATGGATTGAACCTCGAGCTGGGACTGTTCGCGTTCGGCCTGTTTCTCCTCTCAATCAACGCGGCCGGGCGGGACGCTACAGGCGATCGCGCGGGGCCCGTGGATCGCTTGCTTCTGCGCCGCCCCGAGCGCGTCGGCGCGGCCCTCATGATCGGGCTGCTCTTGCTCATGTACCGTCCTCTCGTTGCCGCCTTCAGCCACCCGGTGGGTTCGCTCAGCGAACTTTCGGGGGGAGGACTCACGGTCGTGCACGGCGTTCAATTCTTCCCTCCCTGGTCCCTTCTGGCGTGTGCGGCTCTTGCAGCCTGGATCGCGATAGCGGGACTGGCGGGTTCGGCCACGAGCACTCCGCTCGCCTTGGGCTCCCTTTGCGTCGCCGCGCTGGTCTACCAGTGCAAGGACGTGCGGTTCCACGGGAGTGCGGCTGACGCGGTGGCGGCTTTCGAGGGGGAGCACATGAGCTTTTTCCAAACCGCCGGCCCCTTGCTCTTCGGCGCAACCGGTCAGGACGACCAGACGATCCACATGGCCGCCGTGACGCCTGACCTCGTGCGAGAGCTCGACAGGCAGGGCAGGGAGGTGCTCGCGCCGAAGGAGGACGAATTGCCGATGCCCGGCCTGCTTCCGCTCGTGCTCCTGCTGGCCACCGCGGTCACGGGATGGTGGAGGCAGAGGCGGATGCTCCCCGGCCAGAGCGACGCCTTCGAATGGACCCCCGTCGTGTTCGGGACCGTCAACCTCTATATGGTCCTTTGGTTCGTCGCGGTCACCCATGGGGTGCTCACCCCTGTCTCTGCGGATCCCAACGACCCGCCTTCCCCCTGGGCGCTGGTGCTGGGCATCGGGCTGCTGGCGCTTACAGCGGTTCCGTTCAGCTGGATGCTATGCCTGCGGATGCAGCGCTCCCCTTCGGCGCCCTCGGCGCTCGCGTCCCGCTGGGGGGCGGTCTTTTACCTCGTTCACTTGGCGGCTGTCGGAGGCGTGTTCCTGGTGAGCGAGCACACGCCGGGCAGCCCCGTCGGCCTCTGGCTGCTCACGTATATCGGCCTTGGGACCCTGTGCTGGAGGGCCTCGGTAAGCCCCGCGCGGACGGCATGAGTGCGAAAAGAGCCACGTTCTACCTCTTCATCCTGGTCCTGCTGGGCAGGGTGCCTGCTCGCGCCTATGACGAGTCGGTCCATCACGCGGTGCTCCAGGTGCTTGCTCGGAACATGGGCTATTCCCCCCAGGCAGCGGCTCTGATCGCCGATGCGTCCCAGAGCATGGACGACCAGGACCGGCTCACCGCCTTTTCCCAATCTAAGGTCGCCGACGAAGCCCGGTCTCTCTTCACGGACTTGCCCAGCTCCCCTGCGGAAAAGTGGAAGGTGGTCAGCGAGCGCGCCGTCAATTTGGACCACATGTGCGCCGGCCAGATTTACCACGCGCTGACCGAACACCGCTCGGAGGTCGAGCAGCTCCACCTTGCTAGGATAAACCGGGCGCTTCAGGATCCGGACAAGCACAACCTCGCGATGGTGTATCTCGGGGAGTATCTGCATTTCCTGAGCGATTCGGTGGTGCACCCGGTCAATCCCATGCTGGGTCACGCGGCTGAGTTGGACGTCCCGGACCGGCCGGAGGATGACGTAGCCAAGTTCCACAGCGCGTTGCTCCTGATGAAGGAGAAATTGGCTCAGTTCGATAGCGGCGAGGTCAAGTCCACCAACTGGCAATATGACTCCCATGGGGCGATGACGGTCCCGGTCGCCTCCCGCTCGAGCACGCTATCAAATTTGGACAAGGAGCTGGCCCAGACGGTCGTCGACCATACGTTCAAGCCCAACCGCCTGCAGCAGGTAGACGAGGCCGCGAGGACGGGCAACGCCGACTTTTGCCATGTATTTGACGAGCAGCGGGAGCGAATGCTGGTGGTCACCCTCAGCGGCTTCGTGCAGGACCACATCTCTGAGTACGCCCAGCTGGAGCGGGAAAACCTGAAATTGGACGGCGAGGAGGAAGCGGTCGGACCAGCCCAAAACGGCTTCCAGGCACACCGAACCATCGTGATGGATGGGCAGGGAGAACCGCTCAATGACGACTACAACGTCTCGCTGTTTGGCAAGGTGCAGACGATCGAGAACACCGGCTCGTTCTTTGGAGCTGCCTCATCGCCCGAGCTCGTGAGTGAACGTCGCACCGAGGTGCTCACCGCGGGGGCGCTCGCCTTCCGCGAGCCCGCAGAGGCTGCGTTTAGAGCCCTCGTGAGTCCGTCGGTCTCCGAGGCCGCCAACGGCCTGCCCTATCGGGCGGTGACCGCAATCGGCAGGACGATGTGGACACTTCCGAAGAGCCCGGGCGGGGTCGCGCTCAATCCCCGCCTCGCCCTGCCGGAGTCGGTCGACGGCGTTCGCGAGATTGCAGTCGAGGATGACGGGGTCACGCTCGTCACCGACAGCGGCCGCTATCCCGTGGACTCTGTCGACCCGCAAAGCTTCGCGACCATCTTGCGTTGCGTGAGCGCCGGGCAGATCCCGTTCATCACCATCGGATCGGAGCCGTCGGGAAAGCCCGGCTTCGCGAGGGTCACCTACTCCCCGAGCCTTATAGGAACCCGGGAGGGAGCGCTGCTTTACCGCGCCGACATCCAGTTCAAGGCCATCTTCGCCCATTATCCGTTCGGGACCGACCTGCATCTGAACACCGCCAGCGACGCCCTAGCCGGGGGGTTTCCCGGCTCCGGCGGCGAATTCATGCGGCTGTGGATCACCTCGTCGGATATCGCGCTTAGGCTCGAGGGGGGGCACCTGACGCCAGAGCGCAACGGCATGAGGATTCAATCCGAGACGACCCTCATGGGGGACGTGGTGGAGGATCCCACCATGGATCGCTACGCGCGTAAACTGACCGACAACTGGGACGCGATCGCATCCGACCTTCCTGAGTTTCGAGCCGTGCAGGAGCTCGCCCTCGAGACGGCGCTGGCGTTTTGGGTCAGGGAGCACCGCGTGCCGGTAAGCGAGATCATCTGGACCATTCCCGACAAGGGAGACTTCACGCCGGAGTTCGCGCCCCTGGTCGCGTTCAGCGGAGCCTCCCAGGGAGTGTGCGGGGGCGTGTCGCTGGCACCCGAGGATCGCTATTCCGCCTCCGGGCACGCCCTTTTTCACCAATTGGCGGCCCTCGTGGACGCGTGGGAGAGGTCCAACGGATCGGGACTCGTGATCCGCACCTTGATGGCCGGCGTGGCGGGAGGACTGGGATTGGCGGTTGTGGTTTTCTCCGGCACGTGGTTTTGGGCGCTCCAGAAGCAGGAGATCAATGGGAAACGGGTGCGCCTGCGCTACCCGCGCGCACTCGGTATCTGGGCCCTATTCCTACTGCTACTGGCTGTCCCGGGAGTCATCGTTTCCCCGTTCCTGGTCGGAAGAGCCCTCTGTCGGTTCGACAGAGAATTCTTGGGCCTGTCGGCCACGATGGTCGCCGCCCCTCTGATCTTCTACTGGCTGGTGCCCCGCCTCGTGCCGAGTGTGTCCGGCCGAAGGCCCGACGCGTGGACGTTCGTGCTGGCCCTGTGGGCGCCTCTCTTCACGGGACTGTGCGGAACCTGTGCGGCGCTGGCCACGGTCGCTCTTGTCGGAGTCGTGCCGTCGGTCACGACGGACCGCGTGTTGACCGCCGAACTGGCGCCGCTGGACTGCCTAACCCAAGCCACGACGAGCGTGGCGACACTCAAGGATGGCAGCTTCGAATGGCTGCCGTTTTCGGGCTCTATGGCCATGAGCGGGTCGCGGCAATTTGAGCGGCGTGTCGCCTCCGTCGACGACGACCAGGAGTCGCTGACGTTCGGCACCACGGGCAGGGACGTGCTGTTTCCGGGAGCGCCCATGCGGCGGATCCACTGGCCCGAGGACGTGGAGGTCGACCCGGGAACGAAGCAATTTTCCGTGGACGGACGTCCCCCCTACGAAACTGAAGAGCCGCGGTAGCGGCAGGCGCCCGGCGCGTGCATATCATGGCTGCGCGTCGGCGGCGCCCAGCCGGAGGACGTAGGTCCATTTGCCCGCTGGGTTCTTGTAAAAGTAGACCCATGTCTCCTTGGGTGTTCCAGGGCTGCCCGGCCTCCATGCCAGCGTTGCCGACACGGGCCCCACCCGGGCGCCCTTTGGGATGGGCCCGTGCCCCGTGCCCGTCAGCCCCACCGCGTAGTGCAGCTGGGTTATCGACGCCCCGGGCGGAGTGGCGCTCCTGAACGCTTCGCTGGCCGTCCGGCTGAGGACATATTCGCCGATTCCCGGAAACGTGTAGCCCTCCGATTGGAGCGACGATTTCACCAGGATGCTGAGCGTCACCCCGGCGAAGGCTACGACGCAGGCCGCGCCACCGAGCACCCTCAGGGAAAATCCTTGTATCCATGCGCGAAGCCTCTTGGGGGCTGCGAAGACCACGAGAACGCCGGAGAACAGCAGGTTGCCGGCAAACACAAAGGGCATGCCAAACGCGCCCGACTCCATGGCCAGGAGCGGTTCCTGGGTAGAGGCGCTGTAGAGGGGGTAAAAAAGCCCGGCCGTCAGCACGCACGCCAGGGCGAACACCAGCGTCTTGCCGATCGAAACAAGGACGAGCCTAATGATCATTTCCAAGTGAGTCCCCGGGCCCTTCAGTGACCCCAAGCCGGGCCCTGTACTAATGCGGACCCGCGCCGACGTCGATACTTTGAAGGATGGCAGGGGCTTAGGAACGCTCTGCGTGGCCGGCCACGATGCGCTTCCGCGCCCTGGCAAAGATCGAAGGCCGACGGCTCTGCGTATCTTCGCTCTTGCTGTGGGTCCGGGCTTTAGGGACAGAATACCCCGTCGATTTTCCACCATGAGCCTAGGCGACAAGTTGAAGGGTCGGAAGGTCTGCCCCGTGTGCAAAGGCCCGGTCGACACCGTGCTTGTCCCGGACGCCCTGCTCTGCAGGACCTGCGACACCTACCTCGAGATGGTCGATGGGGCGCTGCGTCCTATCGCGGAGGACTGCGTGGCTCCCAGGCATGTATTCGGTGCGCCGACGCCCTGGAGGGATCTTCGCGCCGTTACGTTCCCCGGCCTGATTGCGCCGCTGCCGGCTCTATTAACGGACCTGGCACTCGAGAAAAGGGCCGGGGTTCGCCTGCTCGAGGCGCAATGGCCGAACGGCTGCTGCGTGTGCGCAGGCGCGGCCGTCCGCAAGGAACGGCAGGCGCGAGTGGTGATCATCCCGCGCGAGTGGGGAATCTTCAACATCGGGACGCAGCGGGTGACGCTGGTCGCGGATGGAATACCCCACTGCGCGGAGCACTCCGGGGGCGTGGTGTTTGACCGCGTCTCGTTTGCGATCACGGCGGGGGACCCGGCCTTTGGCCTGGTCTTTCGTTCGCTCGGCTACCGAAACAAGTTCAGGAAGCTCAATCCATGGGCGTGGCGTGGGCTGCCGCCCGTCTGAAGCCGATCGCCCGCCGGTTGCGCCGGAAGGCGCCGATTAAAGGGTGGATAGGGCCTCGAGGCGCCGGCGATAGCGCAGGCCGATCACCTCGGGCGAAAAGCGCTCCTCGATGGTGCGCTGAGCGGCCGCACCCAGCCGGCGCGCACTGTCGGAATCGGACACGACGAGGCGCATCTGCTCGGCCGCATGATCCACGTCGGGATCGGCCCACGTGGATCCCTTGCTGTAGGGTCCGTGGTTCTCGGTGAGGGTCACGAGGCTGTAGCGCACCGGGAAGCCGTTGGTGCGGTCGAGGTACTCGGCCGTGGCGGACCAGTCGGTGGCGATCACCGGCTTGCCGAGGTACATGCACTCGGCGACGGCGAAGCCGAAGCCCTCGGAGCGATGGAGCGACACGAAGCAGTCGCAGGCGGCCTCGAGCGCGTAGACGTCTGCGCGGGAGAGGGTCTCGTTCAGGATCCGCGTGTCGGGCAGGTCGGCCACTGCGAGCTTGAGGGCCTCGAAGTCGGCCGGGTTCAGATCCGCATTGTGCACCTTGATGACCAGCGTGGCCCCCACGCCCCCAAGTCCGGAGCGGCGGAACGCCTCGATCGCCGCCTGAGGGTTCTTGCGGGCCGTGTAGGAGTTGAGGTCGAAGAGGCAGAGGAACAGGAACCGGTCCGCCGGGAGCCCGAAGCGGGTTCGGAGCACCTCGGAGCTCTCGGTCGGCCGCTCGAAGCGGACCGAATGCGGCATCGTGATCACGGGGAAGAGAGGCTTCAGCGAGATCGACTCGCGCACGAAGTTGCTCGGGCACCAGATCTCGTCCAGGTAGTCGAACGAGGACGTCCATGCATCCGGGAACTCGGGCAGCTCCCACGCGAAGTACCCGATGTTGTAGCGGTCCTTGCGGAAGGCGGCCCCGTGGTGGTGGTCGATGTCGCGGGCCACGGGGGGGTCGATGTGGAACACGTTCACCCCGTAGGGATTGTCGACCTGGAGCCGGGAGGCGAAGGTCGAGTCGCCTAGCGGGTTGCGGCAGTTGAGCTTGAGCGGGACCAGCGCCACCGGCAGGGCCGCCGCGTCGCAGGCGCGCGCCATGCAGCGCGCGGACTCGCCGATGCCCAAATCCGCCGTCAGGAACCCCACCACGTTCATGCCGGTGCGCACGTGGGCCCGGGCGAACTCGACGCAGTAGGGGCTCTCCCTCTTGGAGAAATCGTAGATCTTCTCGCCCTCGCCGGACTCGATCGAGAGGAGCCTGAGCTGCCGGTTGCGGTTCTGCGGCCGGTAACGCTGGAGCGCGCCGAGCTTTGTCACGCGCCCGGCCCAGGCGAGGGCGTTCGTCACCCAGACGCCGTGCAGGCGCAGGTAGAGCACCGAGCCCTTGCTCGCGTACGCGGGATCGAGCGGGAGCGTCGCCTGCCAGGGACCCGCGGCCCTGGCCCTCACCCGCTCGACGCTGCGCCCGTCGACAAAGAGCTCGAGCTCGGGCCATCCGGCCTCGACGCCCTTGGCCTCGGGGTGCGCCACGAACTCCCCGCGCAGCACGACCGAGCGGATGTCGCTGGTCGGCGGCAGCCGCACGACCGCCGTCTCGCGGATCCACGCCGAGTTCGTGCGGAACTCGTCGAAGTAGATCCCGGAGAAGCGGGTGAAGCGCCTCTGGAAGGCGCCGCCGTAGGGCGGGGTGCGGGAGGGTCCGGACATGCCTAATGGGAAAACATTTCCCGCCAGCGTGCGAGCTCGAGGTCGATGGCCGCCTCCATGCCGGCGACGGCGGTCGGCGGCGGCGTGGGGTTGCAGTGGATCATGTAGAGGGCCATGCGCCAGGCCTCCGCCTGGTCGGGAAAGTCCCTCGGCTCGGGAAGGATGGCGCTGAAGTGGGGCCAGCACCAGGCGCGGCTCGCCTCGACGGCGAGCCGGTGGCGCCAGCGGCCGACGAGCAGGTAGGAATTCTCCTCGTCGCGAAGCTTGCGCCCGGGCGAGGCGCTCACGTGGTGGAGCACCCGGCTTCGCAGCGCGACGGCGTTCACGAGGCCCGCCTCGCTTGCCCTGAAGCAGAGGTCGATGTCCTCGCAGCCGTTCAC
>CAIXHE010000017.1 GCA_903919205.1 uncultured Opitutaceae bacterium
CCCCACGAGCTTGTCCCAAAATTACTCGATCATTTCCAGAGCCGCTACGAGGAACCAGGGCACTCTCGTATAGAGAAAATTGTGGCCGTCGGCGCCAGTCATCACCGCCTTGCCTGGATCCATCCATTTCGCGACGGCAACGGCCGCGTGGTGCGCCTATTTTCCGACAAATTGATCCGCGACTTAGGCGTTGATGCAGGAGGACTTTGGTCGCTTTCCCGTGGGCTCGCGTTCAAGCGCAAGGAATATTACGAGCGATTGGCCAATGCTGACCAGAAACGAAGCTCCTCGTCAGCGGAAGATGGGCGCGGGCACCTCAGTGAGCGAGCCTTGAGGGATTTTTGTGAATTCGTGCTAACGGTCATGCTAGACCAGATAAGCTTTATGGATGGCCTACTTGAACTGGATGCATTGGCCGGTCGTATCGAGCATTATACCCACATAGAAGGTCGCTTCGGCAAAGACGGTGCGCGCATCTTCCTCTTGTTGCGCGAGGCGCTTTATCGGGGAGTATTCGAGCGCGGAGAAGCAGGTCGCATCGTAGGCGCAGGCGAACGCACGGGACGAGCCACTTTGGCAAAGGCCGTGGACGCAGGCCTGCTCAAATCCGACAGCCCAAAATCGCCGGTACGGCTGGCTTTGCCCGTTAAAGTCCTCGGAGCCTATTTCCCGGGGCTGTTTCCCGCCGACCAATTGCACGAATGAAGGCCGCGCCTATCACCGCCGGGAAACATCTGATGTTGGCGATTTCTCGGGAATCAAAGGATTCCGGTGCCGCGAATTTTGCTACACTCGGGCCTTTTCAGTTTAGAAAAGACTCAATGATAATGACTTATAATCGGAGACGCGGGTCGGAATCGGACCGACGCCTATGTTCGAGTTTTAATCCATAAAAGAGATAAAAGACAATTATCTTGAATAGAAGATAAATGGCATTTATCCCCTATAGGTAGTAAATTATGGAATTCCCTATACGAACCCCTAACCAGCTTGGAGCTGTACTCCGCGGGCAACGCAAAAAAAAGAAGCTAACTCAAGCAGATGCTGGAACCAACGTCGGGTTGAGGCAGAACGCGGTGTCCATCATCGAGGCTGACCCGGGGCGCTCCTCCGTAGGAAGACTGTTCAAACTGCTGTCTGCCTTGGACCTGGAACTCGTAGTGCGCGACAAGGGCCAGCACAGAGCAAGGGGTGAAGGTTGGTGATCGAATGGGTCGCCGATCACACTCACGTAGTCTGGCCGTTTGGATGAACGGCGAGCTGACGGGCCATTGGAGTCTACCGTCGGGCAACGCTCCGATGGAATTCGCCTACGACTCAAGTTGGCTCGAGTCTCCTTTGGCGCGGGCAATCTCGTTGTCCATGCCGCTCAGGCCCTCGAATGAGCCGTACCGAGATCCTGTTAATGCCTATTTCGACAACCTTCTTCCGGATAATAGGGCGATTCGCGAGCGGATGCAGCGACGTTTTCATGCCGGCTCGATAGAGGCCTTTGATCTCCTTTCTGAGGTTGGCAGGGATTGTGTCGGAGCCATACAAATCTTACCCGAGGGCGTAGTGCCTGAGGGTCTTCAAGGAATCCAAGGAAGACCGGTTACCGCCGACGAAATCGGGCTGCTTCTATCCGAGATGCTTGGCTCCACGTTTGGGCACCAAGATGGGCGGGACGATGACGCCTTTAGGATCTCGCTAGCTGGCGCCCAGGAGAAGACTGCCTTTCTTCGGCACGCTGACAAATGGATGGTTCCCCATGGCACGACTCCCTCTACCCACATCTTCAAGCTACCCATGGGTATCAGGATGGACGGGATAGATTTGAGCACCTCTGTCGAGAATGAGTGGTTATGTTCAGAAATTATCCGAGAATTCGGCGTTGATGTAGCCCACTGCCGCATGGAGTCGTTTGGAATTCATCGAGTTCTCATCGTTGAACGGTTTGACCGGCGCCTTTCGTCCGCAGGCACTTGGTGGCTAAGACTTCCTCAAGAGGATTTTTGCCAGGCGACGGGAACGCCGCCGGGATTAAAATATGAATCTGATGGAGGACCTGGGATACGTCGAATAATGGACGTTCTTCTTGGCTCAACCAACGCTGAAAAAGATCGGCTCAATTTTTTCCGGACGCAGATGCTATTCTGGGTCTTGGGAGCCATTGATGGCCACGCAAAGAATTTCAGCGTTTTTCTGGAGGCGGGGGGCAGCTATCGGTTGGCCCCGCTCTACGACATTCTTTCGGCCTACCCCTTGATGGGAAGAGGGCAGGGGCGGCTGCCAATGCAGAAGATCAAGATGGCAATGGCCGTTTATGGTGCCAACCGGCATTATGAATGGAGTCGTATGGAACCACGGCATTGGGCGGAGACGGGCCGTAGATGTGGCATCGCGGAAGAAACGACCAGGGGCCTTATGAACGAAATCGGTGCGAGCGCTGAGGGTGTGTTGGAGCGCGTCGGCCAGCGAATACCAAGTGCGTTTCCAGAGGAAATGCGTGAAGCGATTTTTAGCGGGGTAAAGTCCTCCGCGCTACGCCTGGGCTCATTCGGGAAGCAACCATAAGCCTCTACCGCACCTTTCGCTCGTTAAGGCGAAAAAATGAAGCCCTCATGGGGATACTCTCAAAGTGTGACACTTCTGTGACACTAGGATCTAGAATCCTTATAACAGGCTTTCTGTAAATCACTTATGATTGGAGGCGCGGGTCGGAATCGAACCGACGCATAGAGGTTTTGCAGACCTCGGCCTTACCACTTGGCTACCGCGCCCTTGCCCAATCGATCGAGCGAAGAGGGATGATTAGGCTTCGGAGAAAAAGCGCTGACAAGCAATTTCGCAAGTAGCCAACTTCCGGGATTCACCTGCGTGTTCGAGGAGCAAATTCGGTACGAGTCCTGGGTAGCGGCGTTGAAATGGAGCAGGGCCCGGTTCGTCGCCACAGGCGCCCGGGGATCATGGGCTGGGTTTGGGTGGGGAGCTTCGCAGCGCGGTGAGCGCTTGGACGGCACTCAGAACGAAGGGGCCCCAGCGCAGGGCCGCACCCGCCGCGCGCAGGTGTCGAATCCTCAGTCGGCCCATCAAGAGCCCGATCGGAACGGCAGCGAGCCTGAGGAGGGGCGAAGCGCGCCGCCAGGTCGCGTAGGCCCGGTCGATCCAGGCGATGGGCCGGGCCAAGCGCTCGGCCGCGGCGCTACA
The DNA here is from genome assembly GCA_903919205.1 of uncultured Opitutaceae bacterium. Taxonomy (GTDB): domain Bacteria; phylum Verrucomicrobiota; class Verrucomicrobiia; order Opitutales; family Opitutaceae; genus Palsa-1447. The sequence continues at coordinate 3,190 of CAIXHE010000017.1, forward strand.
TTCTGAACGCCGGATCGAGATTCGCCGCCGCAGCTCAGACTTGCGGGCTGCCAGCAGCGTCAGTTCCTGGCGCGGATACATTCTCGGTCCTCCCCGATCTCCTCAAGCGTCGCCGCCAGCGGCTTGGGCTGGCTCTCAAGGTACCGGCGAAAGGCCGCTATGAGGCACGCGAAGGTCGCCGAATACAGCAGCGCGAGGCCCCCGAGCGCCATGAGCCGCGACGTCTCCCAAAGCAGGTAGACCACGGTCAGGCTGGCGAACGTGGCTGCCATCACGCCTGAAAAGAGGATGGCGCCGATCCAGAACAGGGTCCGGATCAGTCGGAGTTTCTCCTCCTTCAGCTCAAGGGACACGAGCGAGATCCGATCCTCGAGGCTCGCGAGCAGGCCCTCCCCCAGCTTCCGGAAGGATCCCAGCAGCCCGGATGAAGGTGGAGGCCCGGCGTCCATGGCGTCGGACGCTATTTGGACTGCCGGCTGATCAGGACACCGATCAGAAGACCGACACCGGCTGCGATGGCCATGGATTGGTAGGGGTTCTCGCGGATGGCCTTGTCGGCAGACTTGCCTCCGGAAATGACCTGCTTCCTCGCGCCGGCGTAGAGGTCGCTGAAACGCTCCTGAGCGGCGTCGAAGCGCGCGCGCAGCGCGGAGCCCGCGCCCGAGTGTGCGCCGTCCGGGGACTCCTCGAGCAGCTTCTCAGCCTCGGTGACCAGCGCACGGAGGTCGCTGAGGAAGGCATCGGTGGCTACATGGGATACGGGTTCGCTGTTTTTCATGGTGAAGACATGGACCACCCGGGCTCGGCTTAGTTACGCAGGACTTCGTCCGGCGCTCGTGCCGTCCAGGGCTGGCAGCCACGCAGGGCCCGGAAGGCCCTTGGAGACCATTCGACAGCGGGCCCCGGGTGCGCAAGGTATCCGGCTTATATGGCAGGTCCCGGTCGCATCCGCTTCCTCGGCATCGACTACTCGGGCGCCGGCACCCCCGAGGAGGGGCTGGCGGGCCTCGAGGTGTTCCTGGCGTCGGGGGACGGGCCTGCGGAGCGGGTCGCGCCCGCGGCTGGCGCGAGGCGCCGATGGAGCCGGCGCGCCCTGGCCGGCTGGCTCGAGGCGGAACTCTCCCGCGACGGTCCCGCCTGGGTCGGGATCGACCACGGCTTCTCGTTTCCCGAGGAATATTTCGAGCGGCACGCGCTTCCGCGGTCCTGGGACGCGTTCCTCGGGGACTTCTGCGGGCACTGGCCCACGGCCGACGCGGGCGTGCGCGTGCGCGAGGTCCGGCAGGGCCGGGTCGGCGAGGGCCTCCGGCGCCTGGGCGACCCGCGCTGGCGGCGGCAGACGGAGCGGCGGGTGCCGGGCACCAAGTCCGTGTTCCATTTCGGCGTCAACGGCGAGGTGGCCACCTCGACCCACGCCGGCCTCCCGTGGCTTGCCCGGATCCGGGCGGCCCTTCGTGCGCGGCTGCACGTCTGGCCGTTCGACGGATGGAGGCCGCCCGCCGGGGCCGTCGTGGTCGCGGAGGTCTTTCCGAGCCTGTCGCGGGGTGCATTCTCCCTGCCCGGGGCGAGCCCCCACGCGCGCGACGCCCATGCGGTGTGCCGCTGGCTGCAGGCGGAGTGGGCCGCCGGCAGGATGGGGGACCATCTGAGTCCAGGGTTGACCCTCGCTGAGGAGCGCGTGGCCCGCCATGAGGGTTGGATCCTGGGTGTGGGCTAGGCTTTCCGCCGTTTTGTGCTGGCGCGGCTTGGGGGCCTCGGAAACGTTAGCGCCATGCGTGTCTTCCTCCCGCGCCTCCTCAACGCCCTGCTGCTCTGCGGGTGCCTGGCCGCCGCGACGGCCCTGCGCTCGCAGTCCACGGAATTTCCCCAGCCCCAGGACCCGGGCACGATCTCGTTCAAGGTCGACGCCTTCTCGCTCGGGGTCGCCCCGGACGAGTCCGCGCCCAACCAGTACCGGGCCCTGGTGCTCGGCAACACCACCGCCTACATCGGCATCGTGAACGGCTTCGACTTCGAGATCGGCACCCAGCTCTTCGTGCGCAACACCTTCGCCACCAACGGGAGCGACCATACGGAGTCGGGCATCGGCGACGTGACCCTGCGGGCCAAGTGGGTGTTCCTGAAGGACGGCGAGAGCCGCGAGGAGGCGGCCGTCGTCCCCTACATCGTCCTGCCGACCGACTCGAACGCCGTCGGCAACAACGCGGTGGAGGGGGGCGTCATCGTGCCCTGGCAGGTGGACGTGACGAACGACTTCCGGATCGGGGCCATGGCGCAGGTGGACA
>CAIXHE010000018.1 GCA_903919205.1 uncultured Opitutaceae bacterium
AAAACAGCCCGTCTTGCGGCTGTGGAGCATTGTGCGATTCTAGTGGAAGAGTCATCGGTGTGGTAGCGGCGAAACTCGATGCGCAGCTAGCATTCAAGGCAAGCGGCGCGCTTCCGGAAAATGTCAATTATGCAGTAAAGAGCACTTATGTTCTCGGGCTCTTGGAAAGTCTAAGTCTGCCCACCGACGCACTTAACTCCGAAACACAAGACTCAATTTCGCCCGAAGCTGCGCGACAACAGGCCACGGAGGCAGCTGTATTAATTATGGTTTATTGAACGTCATCGCTATCGAATGTAGGGGTCTCTCGAAAATCTCACGACAGCATCTGTGCGTAAGTTCGCGAAGCGATCGCGAGAGAATCGATTAAGTCTCCGGTCGACCGTCTTTCGGTTGGCAGAAGGCTGCCGACGATGATGTTTTAGAGTTCCCCTCGATTGATCTCTTGCTGCTTTCTTCTTCACTTCTCAAGAAATAATAATCAACAAAGTCCGTGTAAGCTCGTTATTTGGCTTCAGGGAGGCATACAGGTTCTAATCCCGCCTTTCGGCCACTTTCGCCGCCCTAGCGGTAGGCAAAACGCCGCCCGAGGCGCAGCAGCGGGCCCTCGAAATAGCGGTAGGAGACTGCCGCAATCGATAGGCTCACTGCGAGCGACAGCAGCATCACGTCCAGGTCGAGCCACGAGGAGGTCGCCGGCTCCCCCGTGCGCAGGGTCCCCTCGTGAGTGAGGGCATACAGCAGGCCGTAGATCCCCTCGTGGATCATGTACACGCCGTAGGAGATCACCCCAAGGCCTGCCAGCCACCGGTTTGCCAGGAATCCGCGCCAGGGGGAGTAGAGGGCAAAGGCGATGAAAAGAAGCGAGAGCGCGGACAAGAGCGTTGCCTGGAGCGCCGGGAGCCAGCCGTGGGGCTCGGGGGGCCAGGCGATCCATGCGGCCGTGGCCGCGAACAACCCCAGCAGGCAGGCGTGCAGGATGCGCACGCCTGAGGGGTGCGAGCACAGCTGTGGATGGCTCCGATAGAGGTGTGCCCCGATCACGCCCAGGAACAGGGCGTCCCAGCGCGCGGGAAGGAGCACGAGCGCCGCTAAGTCGTTACCCCGGGCGAGGAAATAGTACCTTACAAGCGGAGCGGTGACGACCAGCGCCACCGAGAGCGCAAGGAGCCGGCTCGGCCGCAGAAGCACCACCACCCAGGGCAGCACCACGTAGAACTGCTCCTCCACCGAAAGGCTCCAGGTCGGCGAGAGCCAGTGCGGTCCCCACGCGCGATCCAAGGCGATCCAGAAGTTCTGGGTGAAGCTGAGGTAGGAGGCGATGGGCAGCGGGAAGCTGAGCAGCCAGGGCGAATGGAGGCGGTCGGCCGCGAGGGCGCGCACCGCGAGGTAAGCCAGGATCCACGCGTAGTAGATCGGGACAATCCGCAGCATGCGCCTCGCGTAGAACGCGCGCAGCAGGCGAGGGGAGTCGCGGTGCTCGAGCAGGATGCCCCCGATCAGGAATCCGGAGAGCACGAAGAAAAGGTCGACGCCCGCCCAGCTGAGCATCCCGGCGCGCTCCAGGGCGCGCACGACGGGCGCCGTCCCCTCGTGGCGCTGGGATGCAAAATAGTGCCAGTAGAGCACGGACAGGATGGCGATCCCGCGGACTCCATCCAGCTCGGGAATGCGCGATCCCGAATCGGGCGGTGCCTTCATCGTCTGCCGAAGCTGCACAGGCGCCGGGGCAAAAACGAGAGAGAAAGGCGGGGCCTGGCCCCCGCCTACCTGAACTCGAGGCCCCAGGTCCTGCGGGCATAGGTGTAGGTCACCGGCCGGACCGTGGCCAGCGCCCGCAGCGCGTCCTCGGTCGTACCCGCGCCGAAGCGCGCCTCGAAGGCGGACAACTGGCCGCTGTAGCGGGCAAGCAGGGCGGCCCTCACCTCGGGCTGCGCGAAGGAGTGCGCGAGCGAGGCGCGGCCCAGCTCGACGATCTCCGCCCACGAGAGGTGGAAGAGCGTGACGGCCGTGTAGTACTCATCCGTCATGTTCGAGTCCCACATCCCGCGGTCGTCGGTGTTCAGGCACACGGGCACCCCGGTTCGGAGGTACTCGGGAAAGGGGTGCCGGGAGAGGTCGGGCGCGTAGCCGAGCAGGCGGTTGGAGATCAGGTTCACCTCGACCAGGACCCGGCCGCCCTGCTGGAGCAGGAGCAGCGTGTCCGGGTCCTGGATCAGGTTCACGCCGTGGCCGATGCGCGTGGCACCGAGGAGCAGCGTGTCGCGCACGTGGTGGTCCGGGCCGTCCATCTCGCCGGCATGGATCGAGAGCGCCAGCGTGGGATAGCGCGCGCGGAGCGAGCGGAAGGTCGACAGGAACCGGGACGGGTAGCCGTGTCCCTCGTCCTCGATGCCCACCAGGTTGAGCCCCACCCAAAGGTCCCGGTGCGCGGCCACGAAGGCGTACGCCCTCGCCACCTCCGACTCGGCGTCGGGTTCGGACCGCACCACGTTTTCCTGGAAGCGCACCGTCACGCCGGTGGCGACGGCGTCCGGCTGCGCGAGGCGCGCCCGCACGAAGGCGACCGCCTGCTCGGTGGGCACGGGCGCGCCGTCGTTGCCGAGCATCCCTTCGACCGAGAACTGCGTCTCGAGGTAGCCCACGTGCTCGGCGCCGAAGGCCTTCATGCTCTCGACCAGGAGCTCGGTGGCCGCCGGCAGGCAGGTCGTGATCCCGTCGATCCTCGGCCAGAGGTGGGCGAAGAACTCGGTGCGCCCGTCGCCGGCCCCGCTCAGGCGAAGGCTGTCGGCCCAGCGGCGCCGCTCGTCGGCGCTCAGCGCCGAGAGCTCCACGTACTCGGGCTTGTCGGAGGCCGGCAGGCCCTCGTAGGCCTTCCTTCGGATCGTTCGGAAAAGCTGCGTCGGATCGACCGCGTCGGCGGGCGATGTGAAGCGCGCGCGCGTGTAGAAGGTCTCGCCGCCGCACAGCGCCGGGTCGGTGCACACGGCGTAGATCCACTCGGAGCGGTTCGCGCCGTCGGAATGGTTGTGGAGGTCGCCGCCCTTCGGGACCTCGTATAGGAGCGAGTAGAGCTCACCGGGCGAGGCGCGCAGGGTGAGCTCCCGGAAGCGCCCTCCGAAGTCGGCGGCCTCCGAGCTTGGGACGGCTCCCAGCGAAAGCCCGAGGGCGATCGCGAAGGGCTGGATGCGAAGGTTCACCGCTCGAGACAATGGGCTTCCCAACGCCCATCAAGGCTTTAAGTGGCGCGGTCCCCGGGAGGGTGGGGCATCAAAAGGTCCGTGCACTGCGCGCCCTCTTGCCCTAGTAGTCTCGACATGAAGGAGTTCTTTAAGGCCCGCTTCAGGCCCAGGATGCTCGAGCTGTTCGACGGGAGCTACAACCGGGAGCGCCTCGTTTCGGATGTCCTGGCGGGCGTCACGGTGGGGCTGATCGCGCTGCCGCTCGCCCTGGCGCTCGGCGTGGCCAGCGTGCCCGTGGGCGTGGCGACGCCGTTCCCCGCGCCGGCGGTCGGGCTCTTCACGGCGATCCTCGCGGGCTTCCTCGTCTCTGCGCTCGGGGGCAGCCGCGTTCAGATCGCGGGGCCGACCGCGGCGTTCATGCCGATCGTCCTCCTCATCATCGAGCGCTACGGCTACGACGGCCTGCTGCTCGCCACCATCATGGCGGGCGTGTTCCTGGTCCTCATGGGCTTCGCCCGCATGGGCGCGGTGATCAAGTTCATCCCGTACCCCGTGACGAGCGGCTTTACGACCGGAATCGCGATCTCGATCATGGTGAGCCAGATCCAGGACTTCCTCGGCATCAAGACGGCGTCGTCCCCCCCTAGGGAGTTCCTGGAGAAGGTGCCGTGGGTGTGGCACCACCTGCCCGACGTGAACCCCACCTCGGCGTGTGTCGGCGTCGCCTGCATGCTGTTCATCTACTACTGGCCGCGCTTCGGCTGGCAGCGCGTCCCCGGCATCATCGTCGCCATCCTGGCCGTGAGCGTCGCGGTCACGGTCCTCGGGCTGCCCCACGGCTTCGGGGTCGCCACCGTGGGCTCGCGCTTCGGCGCCTCGGCCGTGCCCTCCGGCTTCCCGCCGCTCACCCTGCCGGTCGTGACCCTGGAGCGGATCCGCGGGCTGCTCGCCCCGGCCATCACGATCGCGCTCCTCGGCTCGATCGAGTCTCTCCTCTCCGCCGTGGTCGCCGACGGCCTGATCAACGACCGGCATGACGCTAACACCGAGCTGGTCGCCCAGGGCGTCGCTAACATCGTGTGCCCCTTTTTCTGCGGCCTGCCCGCGACGGGGGCCATCGCCCGGACCTCGGCCAACGTGCGCGCAGGGTGCCGCTCGCCCGTCGGGGGCATCGTGCATTCCCTCACGCTCCTCGTGATCGTGCTGGTCTTCTCGCGCTACGCCCAGTTCGTGCCGATGGCGGGCATCGCCGCCGTGCTGGTGATGGTCGCCCTGCGCATGGGCGAGTGGCACGAGCTGTCGCGGCTGCGGCAGATGCCGCTCAGCGACGCCGTCGTCCTGGTCACCACCATGCTCCTGACCGTCGTTTTCGACCTGGTGATCGCGGTCGAGGTCGGCATGGTGCTCGCCGCGTTCCTGTTCATCCGCAGGATCGCCGAGACGACCGAGGTGTCGGCCGTCACCGCCGACGACGAGCTGGAGACCCCCGAGCAGCTGGCGAGGGGCAAGGACATCCCGGAGGGCGTCCTCGTCTACCGCATCTTCGGGCCGTTCTTCTTCGGCGCCGCCGAGAAGATGGAGGACGCGCTCGAGGGCGCCGGGCCGCTTCCGCGGGTGATGATCCTGCGCCTCCAGCTGGTGACGGCCATGGACGCGTCCGCCCTGAACGCCCTGGAGAGCATCGTCGAGCGCTTCCAGGCCGCGGGCGGCGTCCTGATCCTGAGCGGGCTCCACCGCCAGCCGCTCGCCATGCTGGCGAAGGCCGGCTTCATCGAGCGGATCGGCCGCCCGAACATCTGCGCGCACTTTGACGCGGCCCTGCAGCGCGCCCGCGCGGTGCTGGCGGCCCCGGAGCGCGGCGCGGCGGCCTGAGGCCTCACGCCGAGGCCGGCTTCTTGTCGTAGAAGATCCGCAGGTCGGGCGACTGGCCGGGCAGCAGCTGCTTCGCGCGCACGAGCGCGTTCTTCGTGGCCATCGTGGCGTTCGACTGGGCCGGGAATATATTCTGGCGGCCGATCTGCTCCAGGAGCCCGCTGTTCTCCAGCACCCGGGTCACCTCGGGGCTGCTGCCGCTGATCAGCAGGTGACGGCCCGTCTCGCTGAGGTACTCGTGCAGGCTCTCCATGGCCATGACGGTGGAGGCGTCCAGGTGGCGCGCGTTCTTCATGCGCAGGATGAAGACGCGGATGTCCTGGTTTTCCGCCAGGCGCCGCACCTGCTCCTGGAAGAGGTCCGCAGCCCCGAAGAAGAGCTCCCCCTCGACGTGGATGATCGAGATCTGGGGGTCCGCCCTCTGGGAGGGGTCGCGCAGCTCGGCCAGCGCCCCGCTGTCGCTGATCGCGTACTCGACCAGGATCGGCATGCTGGTCTTCTTAAGGAAGAGGGCGAGCGAGACCCCGATGCCCACGTAGATGGCCGTGTCCAGCTTGAGCAGCAGGCACGAGCCGAGGGTCACCACGAACACGACCAGGTCCGAGGGCGTGGATCGGCAGGCGATGCGGATCTGGTGCCAGTTGATCATCTTGAAGCCGATGCGGATCAGGTGGGCGGCGAGCGCGGCGACCGGGATGAAGTTGAACACCGGGGTCACGAATCCGAGCACGACGAGGACCACCGCGCTGCTCATCATCGAAGACATCTGCGTGCGCGCCCCGCTCTGGAAGTTGACCGCCGAGCGCGCGAAGGACGACGAGCCGGGCACGGCGCCGAAGAACGAGCAGGCGATGTTGGCGACTCCCATGCCCACCAGCTCCTGGTTGGGCTCGATCACCTGGCCGCTCTTCGCCGCCAGGCCCTTGGTGATCGAGGCCGCCTCGAGCATCCCCAGGATCGAGATGGCGATCGCCGTGCCGGCGAGCTCGTGAAGGAGGTGAAGGCGGCGCGGGCCGAAGGGGGAGCCTGCGAAGGCGGGCAGGACGGCCGTCAGGCTGCCCTCGTCGCGCACCATGCGGAAGGGCAGCACGGGCTCGTAGAGGGTGAACACCTTCGCGGCGATCCCCAGGAGCGCGAGGCCGATCAACGCCTCGGGCCACTTCGGCCGGGTCTTCCGCACCGCGAGGAACACCGCGAAGGTCAGCGCTCCGATGGCGATGGCCCACGGCGAGAACTTGACTGTTCCCAGGTCGTAGAGGGCTTCGAACACGTTGCTCGAGAACGTCTGCCCGACGGTGGTGGTCGTCCCCATCAGGTTGTGCAGTTGACTGGCTATCAGGAGGATGCCGATCCCCGTGCTGTAGCCGATCACCACGGACCGGGAGATGAATCGGGTGACCTCCCCGAAGTTGAGCAGTCCGGCGAACAGCTGGATCACGCCGATCAGGAAGGCAAGGTACACCGCCAGGTTGAGGGGCTCGATGCCGGCCACCGAGTTGGCGGCGATTGTCGCGGCCACGATCAGGCTGATGGAGCTCGTGGGCCCGAAGACGTGGTAGCGTGAGGAGAAGAAAAGCGCTCCGACGAAGCCGCCGATGATCACGGAGACGATCACCGGGGTGGGGGGCAGGTTCAGGATGAGGGAGAAGCCGATCGCCTGGGGTATCGACACCAGGGTGACGGTGGCGCCGGCCAACAGGTCTGCGCGGGCCTTGTCCCAGGAATACGCGCGCAACTCGGCCAGGAAGGGCAGCCGGACCCTGAACATGTGCGAGCCCATGGCGGCGACCTCCTCGGTGAGCTCCGTAACACTGTCCATGGGCTAGGTCTCGTCATGCTTGGTGACCTCGGCAAGCGCGATCTTCGGGGAATCCGGGGCGATTTCCCGCCGTTTAACGGGAGTGTAACCCCCGCGTCACCTGTTTGTAACAAAGCTCCCCTATGATTGTCCGATGGGGTTTCTCCCAACCGACACGCTACAAACACCTTCCTGTAACCTTTTTCCGAGCCCAAAGTCCGGGTTTGATCGGTTAAAGAGCCAGGGCACTGTGGCATCTACAGGCCGGATTTCCCGCTCCCTCTGCCTTCCATGTCAGTAAACCCTCGAACCCACCCTCCCTTGAAAAAATACCTAGCCCTCCTAGCTCTTGCAGCGATCGGCGTCTCCCATGCCTCGGCCCAAATGCTCATCAACGGCGCGGGGGCGACCTTCCCGTTCCCGATCTATTCCAAGTGGTTTGACGAATACGCCAAGATCGACCCGTCCGTGCGGTTCAACTACCAATCGATCGGTTCGGGCGGGGGCCAGAAGCAGATCCTTGCGGAGACCGTCGACTTTGGCGCCTCGGACGGACCGATGTCCGACGAGAACCTCGCCAAGGCCCCCCGCAAGCTCCTCCACATCCCCACGGTGGCCGGAGCCGACGTGGTCAGCTACAACCTTCCCGGTGCGCCGACCCTCAAGCTCGACGGCCCGACGCTGGCGGCGATCTTCCTCGGGACTATCACCAAGTGGAACGACCCTGCGATCACCGGCCAGAACCCGGGCACTGCGATTCCCGACGTCGACATCGTGGTGGTGCACCGCTCGGACGGCAGCGGGACAAGCTACATCTGGACCGACTACCTGAGCAAGGTGAGCCCCGAGTGGAAGCAGAAGGTGGGCAAGGGCACCTCGGTTAGCTGGCCGACGGGCCTCGGTGGCAAGGGCAACGAGGGCGTGTCCGGCCAGATCAAGCAGACGCCCGGGGCCATCGGCTACATCGAGCTCGTCTACGCGAAGCAGAACAAGCTCCCCTTCGCGGACATCAAGAATGCCGCCGGCGTCTACATCACTCCATCGATTGAATCCGTCACGGACGCCCTCGCGACCGCGCAGATCCCGGACGACTACCGGTTTTCCATCACGAACGCCCCCGGTGTGGCCTCCTATCCCATCGCCAGCGCGACCTGGCTGCTCGTGTACCAGCAGCAGTCCGACCCCGCTAAGGGCAAGAAACTTGTGGAATTCCTGAAGTGGGCCTTCAAGGACGGCGAGGGCATGGCCTCGACGCTCCTGTATGCCCCGCTGCCCGATGCGCTGAGGAAGCGCGTGTTGGACACGGTCGACACGATCAAGTACTGACCTGCGGGCAGCCGCGCGGGCGCAAGCCGGCCCGCGCCGCCTCCAACCCAATGAGCCCCTCATCGTCCCCCGAGCGACCGCTTCCCGAGACTAGCTCGAAGGTGCCCGATATCGCCTTCAAATGGGTGGCGGCGGCCGCGGCGGCGATGATCGTCGTCCTGATCGTGCTTGTCGGGTGGGAGCTCTACCACGGTTCCCGGATGTCGCTCTCGAAGTTCGGCTTCGGGTTTCTGTGGAGTTCGCAGTGGGATCCCGTCCAGGACAAGTACGGGGCCCTCCCTTTCATCTTCGGAACCCTGGTGTCCTCGCTCCTGGCGCTCCTGATCGCCGTGCCGCTTGGCGTGGCGACCGCGCTTTTCCTGACGGAGCTGGCCCCTCAAAGGCTGCGCCAGCCCGTTGTGATGGCGATCGAGATGCTTGCCGCCGTCCCTAGCGTGATCTTCGGCCTCTGGGGCATTTTCGTCATGATCCCGTGGCTGCGCGACGATCTCTTCTTGTGGCTCAAGCGCTACTTCGGGCTCCTACCACTCTTCCAGGGCCCGATCTACGGGGTCAGCATGCTGGCGGCCGGCATCGTCATCGCGATCATGATCCTGCCGATCATCACCTCGATCTCGCGGGAGATTCTCCGCAGCGTGCCCAACCTCCAGAGGGAGGCGGCCTACGCTCTGGGAGCCACTCGCTGGGAGGTGCTGAAGATTGCCGTCCTCAGCTACGCCCGCCGCGGGCTGTTCGGGGCGGCGGTCCTCGGGCTCGGTCGGGCGCTCGGAGAGACCATGGCGGTCACCATGGTGATCGGCAACAGGCCCCAGATCAGCGCGTCGCTCTTCGCGCCCGGCTACACGCTGGCGAGCGTGATCGCCAACGAGTTCACGGAGGCGACCAGCGACCTGTACCAGAATTCGCTCTTCGAGCTGGGCCTGGTCCTGATGGGCGTCGCGATCCTGGTGAACATCGCCGCCCAGATCATGCTCAAGAGCATGACCGGCTCGGGCCCCATCAAAGTTCACTGACCGAGATGGCCACCTCCCCCTTCCTTCCGACCGAGAGCTACGCGAGGTGGCGCAAGATGAAGAGCGCGGCCGTGACCGCCGTCCTCGTCGTGTGCGCGATCGCCGTCATCGCCCCGCTCTTCCTCGTCATCTACTTCCTGCTGGCCAACGGCTCGAGCTCGATAGACTGGAATTTCTTCACCCAGCTGCCAAAGCCCACGGGCGAGCTGGGCGGGGGCATGGCCAACGCCATCGTGGGCACCCTGACACTCCTCGCCATGGCCGCGATCGTCGGGGTTCCCATCGGGGTCCTGGGGGGTATCTACCTGGCCGAATACGGGTCTGACCGGGCGAACGACTGGCTGCGCTTCGCGGCCGATGTCCTCAACGGCGTTCCCTCCATCGTCTGGGGAATGGTGGTGTACCTGATGCTGGTGGTCCCCTTCAAGACGTTCTCCGCCTACGCGGGAGGGGTGGCCCTCGGGCTCATGATGGTGCCGCTCGTCATGAGGACGACCGAGGAGGTGCTCGTTCTCGTGCCCCAGAGCTACCGCGAGGCGGCGCTCGCCCTGGGCGTCGCGCGCTGGAAGGTGATCATGGTGATCGTGGTGCGGACGGCCCTGAAGGGCATCGCCACGGGCGTCATCGTCGCCCTCGCCAGGATCGCGGGGGAGACGGCGCCGCTCCTCTTCACGGCGCTCGGCAACAGTTTCTGGAACCACAACCTGAAGGAGCCGATCGCGGCGCTTCCCCTGCAGATCTTCGCCTACGCCATCTCGCCCTACGACGACTGGCACCGCCAGGCCTGGGCGGGCGCGCTGGTACTGATGGTGTTGATTCTCGCCCTTAACGTCACGGTTCGCATACTCTCCCGCGACCGCAACCAATCCCCTTGAACGCCATGGCCACGCCCCCCGCCACCACCGCGGCTCCCGCCAAGTCAGACGCTGTCCGGACCGCCTCGACCCCCGCCCAGGTGCCGGTGGCCGCGTTGCCCGTCCAGGCCGACGAGGTGGCGTTCGACATCCGCAACTTCAGCCTCTGGTACGGCCAGCGACAGGCCCTGATGGACGTGACGATCCGCATTCCCGCCAAGCGGGTGACGGCGATCATCGGCCCGAGCGGCTGCGGCAAGTCGACCTTCCTGCGCGCCCTCAACCGCATGCACGAGCTAACCCCGGGCACGCGGCTCGAGGGCTCCCTCCAGCACTTCGGCAAGGACCTCTACGGTCCCGGCATCGAGGCGGTTGCGATCCGCCGGAGGGTCGGGATGGTCTTCCAGAAGTCGAACCCGTTCCCGACCATGAGCATCGCCGAGAACGTGCTCGTCGGCCTCAGGCTCAACGGGATCAGGGACAAGACCGTGCTCCAGGACCGCCTGGAGCAGTCGCTAAGGATGGCGGCCCTATGGGACGAGGTGAAGGACGTTCTCGGCCGCCCGGGAACAAGCCTGTCCGGGGGCCAGCAGCAGCGCCTCTGCATCGCCCGATCGCTCGCGGTGCAGCCCGAGACGCTTCTGATGGACGAGCCGTGCTCGGCCCTGGACCCGATTGCGACGGCCAAGATCGAGGAGCTGATTCAGTCGCTGCGCGCGTCCTACACGGTGGTCATCGTGACGCACAACATGCAGCAGGCCGCGAGGTGCTCGGACCGAACCGCCTTCTTCTACATGGGAAAGCTGATCGAGTTCGGCGACACCCGCAACATCTTCACGAACCCTGGAAACCCCCAAACCGAGGCCTACGTCTCTGGACGCTTTGGCTGATCGATAGAAACCCTCGCGCATGACGCTTTACCTAGAGGAGATGAACCGGCTCAAGGAGAGCCTGTTGGCCATGGCCAGCCACGCCGAGTCCGCGCTCACCCGCGCCATGAGGGCGCTCGTCGAGCGCGACGACGTCCTGGCCCAGTCCGTCATCGACGACGACAACATCATCGACCAGTTCGAGGTCGAGATCGACGACATCGCGATCCACCTTCTGGCGAAGGCGCCGGTGGCCACCGACCTCAGGCTCACCACGGTGGCGATGAAAATCTCCCAGAACCTCGAGCGCGTGGGCGACTCGGCGGTCACCATCGCGCGGCGCTCGATCGAGCTCGGCGCCGAGCCGCAGCTCAAGCCCTACGTCGACCTGCCCCGGATGGCCAGCATGTCGCTCGAGATGCTCCGCGAGTCGATCTCCGCCTTCATCAACCGGGAGCCCGATAGGGCGCGCGCCGTGGTGCCCCGGGACGCGGAGGTGGACGACATCAACCGGCAGCTGCACCGGGAGCTCTCGAGCTTCATCGTCGAGCGCCCCGCCAACATCTCGCGGTGCCTGAACCTCATGGTCATATCGAAGTGCCTCGAGCGCATCGCCGACCACGCCACCAACATCGCAGAGGAGGTCGTGTACCTTTACGAGGCCATCGACATCCGCCACTCAGCCAAGAAGATCCATGAAGACGAAGATCTTGGTGGTTGACGATGAGCCCGATGCGCTCGAGGTCCTCGGCTTCAAGCTGAGGGAGGCCGGGTACACGCCCGTCTTCGCCAAGGATGGCACGCGGGCCCTGGCGATCGCGAGGGACGAGCGCCCTGACCTGATCGTACTCGACCTGATGCTGCCGCAGGTCGACGGCCTGGAGGTGTGCAAGATCCTGCGGCGGGACGCCGCCACCGCCTCCATCCCCGTCATCATGCTGACCGCCCGGGCGGCGGAGATGGACCGCGTGCTCGGGCTCGAGCTTGGCGCGGACGACTACGTCACGAAGCCCTTCAGCCCGCGCGAGCTGGTGATCCGCATCCGCAAGCAGCTCTCGCGCTCGCGCTCCGGCGACGAGACGGGAAGCCAGATGCAGATCGGCGATATCCACATCGACGTGCCCCGCCACGTGGTGCACGTGGCCGGGAAGATCATCACGCTGACGGCGACGGAGTTCCGTCTCCTCGAGATCCTGGCGCGACGGCGCGGCCGCGTCCAGTCGCGCGACCGCCTGCTCCAGGATGTCTGGGGTTACGAGAACCCGATCGACAGCCGCACGGTGGACACCCACATGAGGCGCCTGCGCGAGAAGCTGGGCGAGGCGTCGCAGCATCTGGAGACCGTCCGCGGTGTCGGGTACCGCTTCGCGGCGGAAGTCTGAGCCGAGGCAGATGGAGTTTGCCCTGATCCTGCTGGGGTCCCTCTGCGTGGGGCTCGCGATTGCGCTCATCCGCGCGCGCGCCGAGCGGGCGGCGGACTGGGAGCGCAACCGCCGCGAGCTCGCGGAGCAGCGCGCGCGCCGCGACGCCGAGTTCAAGGAGCAGACCGAGCGCACGTCGGCCCTGTTCGACCGCATGGTCGAGGGCCTTCTCGTGGTCGACTCGGTCGGCCGCATACGCCTCGCGAACAAGGCCGCCTCCGCCCTGTTCGGGTTGGAGGGCAACGCCGTCGCGAAGACGACGCTTGAGGCTACGCGCAACCACGAGGTCTCGGCGCTCGTGTCCCGGGTCGAGCGCGAGGCCGAGGTGCTGGGTTACGAGCTCAGGATCGACTCCATGGGGGCGCCGCGCTTCCTGCAGGTGAACGCGCTGGCCATGCGCGGCAATAACGGTGCCAGCGATGGCGCGATCCTGGTCTTCCATGACCTCACCCGTCTCAGGCAGCTCGAGGGTGTGCGCCAGGAATTCGTGGGCAACGTGAGCCACGAGCTGCGCACACCCCTCTCGCTCATCAAGAGCGCATCGGAGACCCTCCTGGACGGAGCCAAGGACGACCCTGTCGCGCTCCAGCGCTTCCTGCAGATCATCGACAAGCATGCCAATAGGCTCGCGCTGCTGATCGACGACCTGCTGCTCCTCTCGACCCTCGACTCCGGGGGCCTGCGGCTCAACAAGCAGCCGCTCGCCCTCCGCAACACCGTGCAGGATGCGATGGACGACCTCCAGCCGCGGGCCCTGATGCGGGACGTCACGCTCGAGAACGCCATTCCCCAGGGGTTCATCGTCTACGCGGACTCGGACCGCATGCGCCAGGTGATGTCCAATCTGATCGACAACGCCATCAAGTACGGGCGGGAGGGCGGCAAGACGCTCGTCGAGGCCCGCACGCTTGAGGACGGTCGCATCGAGGTCCTGGTGACCGACGACGGTCCGGGCATCCCCAAGGATTTCCAGGACCGGATCTTCGAGCGCTTCTTCCGGGTGGACAAGGCCCGCTCGCGCGAGCAGGGGGGCACCGGCCTCGGACTCGCGATCGTCAAGCACGTGGTTCAGGCCCACGGAGGGGAGGTCCGGCTGGAGGGGGAGTCCGGCAGAGGCTCGACCTTCATCCTGAACCTTCCGGCACCCAATCCCGTCCGCTAGGCCTGGCCTCTCAGGCGCAGCCAGAGGAGGCCGAGCCACTCATGGGCCGCGCGGGTGCTGCGCAGCAGAGCCTCCCCGTCGAAGGACAGAAGGTCCCACCGGAACCTCTCGGTGGATGGGGCCTCATAATCCGTGGGGCAGGCGACAAAGCGCACGCCCGCCCTCCTGAAGAGCAGGGCCGCGCGGGGCATGTGGCATGCGGAGGTCACCAGGGCGACCCGCTCTTGACCCACCCGCTTGGCGACGGCCAGCGACTCGTCCTCGGTGTCGAGCGCGGTGCTGATCGTCTGGATCCGGGCGGGATTGACCCCCAGCGACACCGCGGCTCTCGCGAGCACCGACGAGTGCGCCTCGTGGCCCGGTCGGGCCGGGCCGCTGGTGATCAGGGTGGCCCCGGGGAGCAGCCCAAGGAGCCTTACGCCCTCGCTGATGCGGCCGAGGGCGGATCCAGACAGCATCGCGAGCGCCGTCAGGCCAGGGGCGTCCGTGTGACCGCCCCCGAGGATGACCACGTAGCGGCATCCCGCGATCGCCGCGGGGGCGGGCTGCCCGGCGGCGGGTTCTGCGATCGGCGGAAACTGGGACTCGAGGGGCCTCATCAGCTGGACGCTCAGGGCCTCGTTGGAGAAAAGCGCCAGCAGGAGGACTCCCGTCGCGACCAGCCACCGGCCAAGCCGCGCGCGTCCAGCAAGCCAGCCCGTGAGGGCGCCGAGGGCGATCAGGGTCAGGCTGAGCGGCACCGGCATCAGCCAGTACGAGATGAACTTCTTGAGCGCGAACACGGCTCAGCGTTGAGGCTTGAGCTGGGCCACCAGAGCGCAGAAGGCGGGACTGTGCTTGAGCCCGTGCAGGTCCGGGTCGTGTGACATCCACTCAAAGTCTCGGTAGCCCAGGCCCACGGCGTTCCTGAGCGAGCGAAGCGCGTCGGCGTTGCGCCTGCTGAGCGCCAGGCTGCAGGCCAGGTTGTAATGCGCCGTCGGGTTCTCGGGCTGGAGCCTCACGAGCTTGCGGTCCATGCGCAGGCCGTCCGCCACCCGCCCGAGCTTAGTGTAGAGGCCCCCCAGGATCTCGATCACCTCGGTGCACTGGGAGTCGTGCCGCAGCACGGTCTCGAAAAATCCCACCTCGAAGGCGGCGTCTCGCGGTTCCCGGGACATGCGTGGCTGGGCTAGGCCCGCCTCGGGCAGGTGCCCGTGTCGCGAAGCGCGTTGCAGCGGGCGCTCACCTGCAGGCGCTGGGAGACGGGCGCGAGCCCCAGCTTCGAAGACACCGTGCTTCCGTACCATTCCATGAAGGGCGCGCTGATCTCGAAGATGCGGTCGCAGTCCAGGCAGACCACCTGGGCTATCTGCGTGTTCTGCTCGAGGTTCGGCATGTAGAATTTCTCCCCGCTGCCGATGTCGATCTCGCGCAGGAGCGCGCTGCGGGTCATGATCGGCAGCGTGCGGTACACCGTGGCCCGGGAGACCGAATCATCGATGGAGCGCGCGTAGTCGAGCAGCTGCTCGGCGGTGAAGTGCTCCTTCCGCCCGAACGCGGCGTCAAAGATGGCCAGTCGCTGGCTGGTCACCCGAAGGCCTTTTTGCGCGAGGAACTTCCTGAATCTTTCCCTGGCCGTGGGGATGCTCACGCAGGGAATGTCTCCCGCGGCCGCCGGTGCTGTCAATGCGATCCCCACGCGGGCCTGCAAAGGGGATTGCGCGGCCCGCGGCGCCCTCGCTCAATCGCCAGCGTGCCTGAAATGATCGTGGGCGTACACCCCCTGGCCGGATTCGACAAGATGCTGCACTACAAGGTGCCGGAGTCGCTCCGCGCAGCGGTCGCCGTGGGATCCCTTGTGCGCATGCCGGTCGGGAGGGTCCAGCGGCTCGGCGTCGTGGGGGTGGTCGGTCCGCCCAGCGACTTCCCCCTCGAGCGTCTCAAGAACCTCTCCGAGGTCGTCTATCCCTTCCCCGCGCTCACGGCAGACCTCCTCGAACTCGCGCGGTGGATGGCCGTGTACTATTCGGCCCCCCTGGACGGCGTGATCGAGGGCATGATTCCGGCG
>CAIXHE010000019.1 GCA_903919205.1 uncultured Opitutaceae bacterium
CGTCAGGCTCCTACTTTCCGGTGAAAACGCACCCGTTCTTGCGCACGATGCTGAGCGGACTTTGGTGGCCGCTCCTGTTGGGGCTTGCCATCGCCTGCCAGGCCTCCGGCATGTCTCGCGGCTGGGGCGCGTACAGTTACGCGGCTGCCTATGGGGGATTGGCCCTGGTGCTTTTTTTCCTGGAGCGCTGGATGCCCCATGAGAAGCGCTGGCTTGAGCGCGACGGCCAGCTCTGGCCTGACCTGGGCCACACGATACTATCGACCGTGGCCGCCCAGGGGGGCGCCCTCGTCCTCACCATGATCGGTCTCACCTGGGCCCTCAGAGGGCGACCGGCAGCGAGCCACTGGCCGACGGGATGGCCCCTCGCCTGCCAGGTCGCGCTCGGCATGGTCATTGCGGAGTTTGGGCTCTATTGGGCCCACCGCATCGCCCACGAACGCGACTGGCTTTGGCGGTTTCACGCCGTGCATCACAGCTCGACCAAACTCTGGTTCTTCAACAACAGCCGGTTCCATTTCGTCGATGCGCTGAAGAGCGTCCTGCTCAGCATTCCGCTGCTCATGCTCGTCGGCGCCCCCGGAGACATCATGCTCTGGGTGAGCGCGCTCACTTCGTTCATAGGCATCCTGACCCATTGCAACGTGGAGATGCGCTTCGGACCGCTCAACTACGTCTTCAACACGCCGGGCCTGCATCGCTGGCACCACTCGACCGACCTCCGAGAGGGAAACCAAAACTACGGCGAAAGCCTGGTGCTATTTGACCAGCTGTTCGGCACGTACCTCAACCCCAACCGACGCCCCCCGGTCGAGATCGGCATCAAGGAGGCCCTGCCGAGGACCTTTCTGGCCCAGGTCAAGGCGCCGTTCGTGTGGCACAAATACCGCCTGGCTCCCGGCAGCTCCGACCGCGACTCGGTGGGAAGCACGCGAGGCTGAAACAGGCGATCCCGCTTTCGTGATGGGCGATGGCTGGGCACCCGTGCGGCCCCACCCTGTCGAAGGCACCGTTTTGCCGAAGAGTACTGGAGACCGACCCTGGCCTACGACGTCGGGAAGGGATTGCGCTCCTTGAAGAAGGCCTGGTGCCAGTAGGGATAGGTGCGGGGTTCCGCGCTTGCGCGGTCAAGCGTGGCCACCTGCGCCGGAGTGAGGTTCCAGCCCACCGCACCGAGGTTCTGGCGCAGTTGCTCCTCGTTGCGCGCCCCGATCACCAGCGTCGAGACGGTCGGCCTCTGCAGGAGCCAGTTGAGGGCCACCTGCGGCACGCTCTTGCCGGTCTCCTTGGAGACCTCGTCGAGTGCATCCACCACCCGATAGAGATACTCGCCCTCCACCTGAGGCCCCATGCTTGTACTGGCTGCGTCGTTGAGGCGGGAGACGGGCGGCAGCGGCTGGCCCCGCCGAACCTTACCTGTGAGCCGCCCCCATCCCAGGGGACTCCACACCACGGCGCCGACCCCTTGGTCGAGCCCCAGGGGCATCAACTCCCATTCGTAGTGCCGGCCGACGAGCGAATAATAGGCCTGGTGCGCGACGTAGCGGGTGAAGCCGCGGGAATCGGAAGCGGCGAGCGACTTCATCAGGTGCCAGCCCGAGAAATTGGAACAGCCGATGTAGCGGATCTTTCCTGCGCGAACCATCTCATCGAGCACGCCGAGGGTCTCTTCAACCGGAGTCAGGGCGTCGAACGCGTGCAGCTGGTAGAGATCAATGTAGTCCGTGCCAAGACGGCGCAGGCTGCCGTCGACGCTCGAGAGCAGGTGCTGGCGAGACGACCCGACGTCGTTTGGCCCCGGCCCGCTACGGAAGGTGCCTTTGGTCGAGATGAGGACCTTGTCCCGGCGCCCTTTGATCGCCTCGCCCAGTACCTGCTCCGATCGGCCCTCGGAATAGACGTCGGCGGAGTCGAACATGTTGAGGCCAGCCTCGAGGCATACGTCCACCAGCCGGGTGGCTTCCCTTGCATCGCTGTCACCCCACGCCTTCATCATGCCGGCCGTGCCAAAGGTTCCAGTGCCGAGGGTCAGGACGGGAACCTTGAAACCGGATCTGCCAAGGTGTCTGTATTCCATGGTGGGAGTTGGGAAGGAAAATGGCGAAAGGCCCCTGGCGCAACCCACGGAATCTGAAATCTGGAGCTCCGGGCAAACCCTTTCCGCCCTGCACCTTCGGTCGCCCGCTTTCTCCAGCCACTGGAAAGGGTCCCGTGATCGAGGCAAGAGCCCTGGCCGGAGGGGGTCTCCTCCCTTCCGCGCGAGCGCAGGCCGCGCGCGCGAACGCGCGCTAGAAGAACCGGCTACTTTGTCGCTGTCTTGCGCTTCTCCGCGTCGGGCGCGACCGGGCGGCGCATCGGACCCTTGATCTGCTGCAGGCCCGTCTCGATCAGCACTCCGTCAAACGCATCCTTGTCCGCCGTAAATAGCTTGGGCAGCACGGCCCAGGACGCCGAGGGGTGCCGGTGGTGCACACGGTGCATGTTGTGGTTCAGGATGAACAGCCTCACCACCCGCGGCACCGCGAGGTTGTTCGCGGCCTGGTTGTCGTGCGGGTCGGTTCCGTAGTGGTAGGCATTATCGTAAAATGAAACGATGAGCGCGCGCCAAAGGAAGAGCAGGACGAAGGGCCTCAGGTCGTACCGATTGCAATAGACCTGCGCCGCAAGAAACCCGACGCACAACACGGCATCCATCTGAATCGCCTGCACCATCCGGCGCGTGAAGAGATCAAGGATCGAAACGAGGGCCTTGTTTTGCGTCCATGCGGCGGCCAGGCGCTTGAAACGCTTCCAGAAAAAGAAGATCAAGGGCGAAATCACCTCGGACACATAGAGAAGGCCGAGGATCCTGCCGTAATAGGCCAGCCACCACCGCGCGAAATGCTTGGTGTCGGAGGGCACGAGCTCGGTCGTGTCCAATTCACTCCGGTTGTAGCGGTGGTGGGTCATGTGCCCGATCTTAAGGATGTAGAAGGGACAGCCGAAAAGGATCGCGTGCACCCGGCCGAGGTAGTCGTTGAGCCTGCTGCTCCGGACCAGCTTGCGGTGGATGGCCTCGTGGATCAGCAGCCAGCACATGACCGTGGCGTAGCCATACAGGGCCAGGTATGCGACAAAGGCCGCCTTGCTCCACGACCAGACGAGCGGCGTGAGCGCCAGGCCGGCCAATTGGACCAAGATGGCAAACGACGAGAGCCCCAGGTTTCGGCCTTGCGGAAGGTAACGAAGCGGGTCGGCGGGCGCCGTGGCATTCATCGTGGGAGGGTCGTTTGGCCGAGAATTGGGCTGGCTCCAGGAATCGACCCTCACCTACTCGCCCAGATTATCGGCGAGCTGCCCCTTCTGGCGCATCTGGCGGCGGAACGGTATCATCACGACTTCCTTGAAGCTCTCGGTGACGTTCTTGTCCGAATGGGTGTCCACCCCGAACACGGTGTCATCGGTCGGCAGCTCCGCATACGTGCCGAACAGGCGGTCCCATACGCTGAACACATCCCCAAAATTCGAGTCCGTGTAGGGCCTCTGGTGGTGGTGGTGCACGTGGTGCAGGTTCGGGGTGATGAAAATCCAGCCCAACACGCGGCTGAGCCGGTCCGGAAGGCGGTACTTCGAGTGCGACGTGATGTTGGCGACGGTCTCCACCGTCTGCCTCAGCAACAGGACCCCCCACCCAGCCCCAATCATGAGAACGAAGGCCACGAGGAAGGACACCCGCACGAAGGTATCGCCGGGATGCTCCCTAATCGTCGTCGATACGTCCACGCTCTGGGCGCTATGATGCACGAGGTGGAACCTCCAAAACCAATGGTACTTGTGCATGCAGACGTGGTAGACGTAGTCGCCCAGGTCCAGCAGCACGAAGGCGAGGAGGTACTTGCTCCACGGGCTCGAGCTGCCCGGCAGGACGTACAGGAGCCCCCAATGGTGAACGGTGACCCAAGCCGAAGCGATGACCACGAGTAGGGTCATGATCAACTGCACCGGGAGCGCCAGGAGCATGATCGCCACATTGAGCCGCGCAGCGCCCCACTTTACGCCGAAAGGCTCGGCAGATACGATCCATTCCACCACCCAGAGCAGGGTCAGCAGGCCGGCATACAGGACGACCTGAATAGCGGTGCCGTGCTCCGCAACAAAGTTAGTGTAGTTGCTCATTAAGATGGTGGATCCGCGAGCGAACCCGGGGCTCACGCCGCGAAGCTGACTCTGCCGGCCCTCAGCGCCTTGTAGAAGTGGGCGACATGGGGAACGAACTGGTGATAGTGGAAGATCAGCGAGGCATGCTGGACAGGGCTATCACCCCCGGTCACGACGAGGCACTTTCCCTGGGGGAAGAACCGCAAAAGGTCCCTGCTGAGGGCGGTGCGCGTGGGCGAGTTGCCCATCAGCACGGTCCCCTCGTTTTCAGCGTAGAGGATCAGCGTGGGGACCTCGGTCAGCACAGAGAAATCCGGCGCGCTCCACTCGTCCGGCTCGACGAACTGGCTTAGGGCGCGCACCCGCTCGCTCGCTCCGGCGAAGTCGAGCCCCTTGATCGAGGCGATCACCGCCTCGAGGAAGCGGCCCATCTCGTCCGCATTCATCAGGCCTAGGAGCGCATCCCTATTCTGGGCACCCGCATTGAACATCTTCGAGAAGATGGCCTGCGAGCGTTCCACGACCAACGGGTTCCTCTCGCCGGGGGGATCGAAGTACGGCTTCAGCGCACGGGCCGTCAGCGTCGTCAGCTTGGATTCGGCCGGGTTGAGGACGTCGCCCACGCAGGCGACCGGGCTGACCATGATCGTCCCGGCGATGTCGACGCGCAGTTGCATCGACTGACCGCGCCTCAGCCACTCCACCAGCAGACCGGCGCCGAAGCTGACCGTGAATATCACGGGGCGCTTGCCGCGAAGAACGGTCAATTCCTCCACCAGGTCGTCCAACTGCGCGCACAGCAGCTCGAGTGAGAAGCCGCGGCGCGAGTAATTAAAATAATAGATGCTGCCGCATTGGAACAGCATGCGACGCAGAAGAAACACCTGCTCCGTCGAATCGGGCACGAAGCCCCCGAGGACGATGGTTGGATGGTCGCCAGGACCATCCTCGCATAAAATCGTGGCCAGCTGGCGCACCTCCGCCTTCCCGCCCGAAAGGGCGACATCGCGGGCCCTGGTTACGGAGGGTTTGAAAGTGTAGGGCAGGGACGGCATCAGCGGACTCGTCCTCGCTCGAGGTATCCTGGGCCGGTCGGGGCTGCGTGTTGGAAGGCCTTCATGCGGTGTCATCCGTTGCTGGCCGCTCATCGCAGGGAGGATTGAATTCGTTCGCGAGGAGGGTGCACGTGAGGAGGAGATGCGCTTCCCCGCTTTCCGCAACCGTCGCGCTCATGAAGCCCGTGGCCACCTTGCGGGCATGGTTGAAGAAGCGGGCGGTTTGCATCTGCATGGGTCAAGGGCGCGAATATGAGGAATTTGGCAACTAGGGAGTCGGGCGCGAGGATCAGGATCGGAGAGCCCAGTCTGCCACGGCTTACATGGCCACAGCACCTGTTGCGCGCGGGTGACGCGCCTCCCCAGCCTAGTCTCGCTCCATACGTTTCGAAGACAGAACCGAATACGCCTGCCTTTGCCAAGCCGTTAATTACAGCGTTTAATTGAACGCAATTTGGCAGGGCCAACTGGGGTCCCTTTGGCGCTGATTCCAAGGTAGTTAGCCGATCGTCCGACGCTCGGCGCTGAGGCACATTAAAGCCGGTCCTCAGGGGCCTTCAGCTGATAGGCCCACCTTTCGAAAATCGAGCCGGAAGCATGAGGGGGGCGGGGGTCGGTTCGACCGAGCACCCCCGGGGCCGGCAGAGATGCCCACCGGGGCAAGGGCCCCGCGGGAGCTAATCGATTCACGGAGGGTCGAGATGTGAGGGCCCCCCGAGTCCGCCACGCCCTACATCCATCCGGCCAATTCCTTGCGGCAAACTGCCGCCACGGCGCGGCTCACGCCAGGGCCTGATTCTGCATTCGCGCCAACTTATCGGCGATTTCCCGATCGCTGCGGCACCGAGGCATCTTGTTCTGCCCCCCCCATTTGCCGTTTTCCTTCATCCAAAGTTCAAACACCGCGGGCTTCACCAGCTGGACAACCGGAGTGTCCAAACCGCCCCCTTTGCGCTTCGCGTCGTAGTCGTCGTTCATTCGCCTGAGCTCGTCATCGAGCTGGGACCCGATTTCGCAGGCATTCGGCGTCAGGAGGGGGTCTTGCCTGAGTTCGATCCACCACTCGTGACAGCCGCGATTCCGACCCGCGGCCGCGTTGGCAAATATGGGGGCGACGTGGAAGTTGACGACGGTCAGCCCGTGGCGGCGGCAGACGACCGAAAGGGCCTCGGTCACCTCTCTCTCGATCACGTGCTCTCCGAATGCGCTCAGCTGGAGCTTGGTCCTGCCCACGTACAGGAGCCGCGCCGGCGCCGTGGACGTGAATCGCACGACGTCCCCGATCACGTACCTGGCCAGGCCGGCAGGCGTCGTCAGGATGAGGGCGTAGTCCACACCGGCCTCGACCTCCGATAACGAAACGACTTTGTCGCCCAGGCTCGAGAGCCGCGCCTGATCGAAGGCGCTCATGGGAAGGAACTCGTAGAAGATGCCCACGTCCGTCAGTAGACGCAGGCCGGCACCCGAATCCGCGTCCTGGACGGCGATAAAGGCTTCAGAAGCGGGATAAACCTCGTGGAAATTGACCCTGGGCCCCAGGACCGCCCGCAGTTCGTCCTGATACGGCGCAATGGGCACTCCTCCGTGCATGAAGCACTCGAAGTTTGGCCAGATCGCCTGGAGATTGGGGACCCCTACCCTTCCGAGGGAGCTCTCCGCTCGAACGGCATCCGCCAGAATGAGGGCCCAGCTCGGGATTCCACCCAGGAGAGTGATGTCGAGGGGGGCCGTCCTGCGCGCAATGGCTGAGATCTTGGCGGGCCAATCCCCTATCTGGGCGATCGAGGCTCCCGGCTCGTAAAGATTCCTCTCCACCCACTTAGGGAGATTGAGGGCGCAGATGCCGCTCAGGTCGGCGGCGTACGCCTCGAACGGCTTCGATTCCGCGATGGGGGCGAGCGCGGTCGATCCCCCGAGGAAAAGATGGCGGCCCCGAAATATCCCGACATGGCCCACGCGAGCGGTGTAGGCGAAGAGCGACTCGAGCCCGGCGTCCTTGAAATGCTCGATCATCGGCTTGGTGATCGGCAGGTATTTGGTGCGACCCACGGTCGTTCCCGACGATATCGCATACAGCGAGCAGCGGCCGGGCCAGAGCACATCGGCCTCACCCCGCTTTGCTCGTTCGATCGCCCCCGCCAGGTCCTCATAGGTGCGCAGGGGCACGCCCCTGCGAAAATCTTGC
The DNA here is from genome assembly GCA_903919205.1 of uncultured Opitutaceae bacterium. Classification (GTDB taxonomy): domain Bacteria; phylum Verrucomicrobiota; class Verrucomicrobiia; order Opitutales; family Opitutaceae; genus Palsa-1447. Next base: position 7,378 of record CAIXHE010000019.1, read on the forward strand.
GCGGGCATCCCGGCATAGATCCCTGTCTCGCGCCAGTAGGACGTCTTCGCCAGTTCGTCCACGAGACCGGCACGAGTCCTCTCCTGCCGTTCGGCGGCCCCGGCCACGCGGCGCATGCGCGCCCGATAGCGCACCGCCATCAACTTGGAGCCGAAGACGAGAGCCTTCCGTGAGAGTGCAGCCATTGCCTCGGTGCCGTTTCGAGCCGTGTTGCTAGAGACTGGCGATCGCCTGCTGCGCTTGCTGGCGACAATCGGCGTCATAGATTTCCCGGGGCGGCATGGAAATCACCACTTCAAACGAGTGGCGCGCCTTCGCTAGCTCCCCATTCGCAACGTACGCAAAGCCCAGGGCCAGGCGATGGGTCGCCGAGTTCGGCTCCAGCTGGACCGCCCGTTCAAGTTGGCGGACGCTTTCCTCGGTGGAGGCCTGGGGCAGACCGCCGAACACAAGCGTGACCAGGAGTCGCTTCGTGCGCCCGAGCGCGGCGACCTCGAACTCCCACTGCCCGAGCACGTCGTGCGCGTAGGCGCAGTCAGGATCGATCGCGAGCGCGCGGTCGGCGTAGTCCTTTATGAGGCGGGCATATTCGATCTTCCTGCGCACATCGCTCAGCTCGGCGAGCTTGCCGTAACACACGGCCTGCATGACGAGTGCCATGGGGTTTCGGGGATCGAGCTCGGCTGCCCGCCTCGCATAGCGAAGCGCCTTCTCGTGACGAAGCCTGCGATCATTCGGGTCCGAAAGGGCGACCGTTGAATCCGAGTATTCCTTCGAGATCTTCAGAAGCACCTGGGGATCCTTGGGGTGCTCGGAGCTGGCCTTAAGATAGAGGCGCAGCGCTTTTTCGGGGTCGAACTGGGCGTCGGCAGCGTCGCCTTGGCGAACAAGCTCCTCGAAGCTCGAGTTTACGGACGGGGATGAGTCGGCTCCGGCCGCTGGATGGGCCGCCCATCCACAGGCGAGCACCATGCTCGATTGGGCGATCGCCCTGAAACGTCCTAGGCGTGTCTTCACTTTGGCCGCCGTAGTAATGGCAAGGAGACCCTTTAGGCAAGGATGCTCACGGTGTAGCCTGGCGCGAACGCGTAGGCGTTCCTCCCCGGCCGAGGGTGGGATGCGGGCTGTGGCGCCACGCGCCTTCGACTGCGAACGTTCCGGCTCCCTTGAGGGCTGGCGACGGACCCGACTCGTATCCTAATCGTCCTCGACCTCGGGCGGTTTTACGGCTGCGAGCAGACGGTCGAGCTCTGCCTGGGTTGGGTTGCGGATCGAAAGAACGGTCACCCTTGCCTCGCCGGCAGGCAGCGTCACCTGGGTCGGAGTTGCGACCGGGAGGCCCAGAACCGCGGCGGCCAGGGGGGAGTTGTGCGGCAGGCATTCGATTCCAGACTCGGGATCGCTTGCTGTGTCGCCGTGGGTGGTCACCAGAAACGTGAATTGGTGCCTGCGCTTCGAAGCCACGTCCTGCTTCTCGATCGTCGTCACATGGCCAAGCTGGAGGGTGCCCGTCGGTTTGGTAAGCCACGTTGACGGATCCACCTCGATGAAGGCATTGCGGGCAACAAATCGATCGAGTGCGGCCATTTTCCGGTCGACGGCGCGTATGGCATCCTTGGCTGCCTTGAACCCGAAATTTTCCCGAAGGTCGCCTTGGCTGTGCGCCTCGACCTTGTCCTTCACGAGCTCCACCCTCTTTAATTTGAGCGCCTCGAACTCCCCGGCCAGCACGCGGTTATATCCCGGTCGCACGTAGATCGTGGTGGGCTCCGGAGAAGGCAGGCGAAAGATTTTCTTTCGATGCAGGGGCATATAAGGCGCGGCCCGTGGATCGAATCCTAGTCGGCATGGGGTCTCAAGCCGGCTGATGGACAATCGACGGTTCGCAACGAACCCGGTCTCCAGGCGGCTTTTTCCCCTAACCCCGGCCCTGGGCTTCGGGGTATCCGACCGACTGGGCGAAGAGAACCCGCTGGTCACTGCTCAAGGCCAGCGAGTTTGCAAGACCCGGCTTGTCGCAGTTGTGGAACCATGCCGCCAGTCCCTGATCAGCGGCGAACAGGTAAACGTTTCCGGCGATCAGACCGGTGTCGACGAAGTAATACGACTTCTGGACATCGGGATTCTGGAGCCCGGGCTCCTGGTATCCCTTCGTGTGCGAGAGCCGGTGAATGTCGACGACATAGATCAGCTCAACCGGAGCGCTCGCTCGGGAGTCCGGTTGGCCCGGCGTCATGGCGGCCGCCCGCAGGTCACCCGCAGCGACCGGCACGAGCAGATGTTCGGGAGCGTCATATAGATATGCGCCCCCCTCGGTCGCGACGTAGACGTCGATTTCCTGGCAGTTGCTGGCCGAAGCGGCCGTTCTCCCGGAAATCCCAAAAGGACCCACCGTGCGGTTTACTCCGCACGCTGCCCACAGCAGGTCAGAAAGAAGCCGTTGCGGCAGCGGCGTCGCCCGAATGGCTCTCGTGGTCTTGCGCAGCATCAGGGCAGAGAGCACGGAGGCGGAAGTCCCTTCCGAAGGCCGTGGCAGTCGAATGGCCTCCAAGGCGGGCGTAACGGTCTGGGTGAGCATATCAGGTTGGTCTAACCACATTGTTCCGCTTTCGACCCGGGCGCGCGGCCTGGTGGGCAGACGCGACCGACCCAACGGGTACGGGGATCATGCCGGCTTCACCCGAAGATCCCCATGGGGTCTAGACCCCGAGCGGGGGAGGGACCGCGCTCCCCGGGATCTCGCGCTGCTGGACAATCGTGTCACCCACGCGACGCCTCCCCTGCTTTGCGCTCTTCAGCTTTCGGTACCTGCGGATCAATGCGTTGGTCGAGCTGTCATGGCGCAGTCGCGGTAGCGTCGTCGCCTCGAGCTCGGGAATGATGCGTTGGGCTAGGACCTTGCCGAGCTCGACTCCCCACTGGTCGAACGAGTCGATGTTCCAAATGACGCCCTGAGTGAAGACGCTGTGCTCGTAGAGGGCGACCAGGCGGCCCAGGACCTCCGGCGTAAGGCGGTCGGCCAGAACCACGTTCGACGGCCGGTTGCCCTCGAACACGCGGTGCGGCACAAGGGCCGCAGCGGTGCCCTCGGCCCGGACCTCGGCTGCAGTCTTGCCGAAGGCCAGGGCCTCCGCCTGGGCGAAGACATTCGCGACGAGGATGTCGTGGTGGCGCCCCAGAGGCGTGAGCGACTGGCCGAAAGCGATGAAGTCGCAGGGCACAAGGCGCGTTCCCTGGTGTATCAGCTGATAGAACGAGTGCTGGCCGTTCGTTCCAGGCTCGCCCCAGTACACCGGACCCGTCTCGTAGTTGACCTTCCGGCCGCCCAGGGTGACGTGCTTGCCGTTGCTCTCCATCGTCAGCTGCTGAAGGTAGGCGGGGAAGCGCTTCAGGTACTGCTCATAGGGCAGCACCGCCACCGTCTGCGCTCCGAGAAACTCGTTGTTCCAGATGGAGAGAAGCGCCATGAGCACGGGCATGTTCCTGCCGAAGGGGGCGTGCCTGAAGTGCTCATCCATCTCGCGGAAGCCCTTCAGGAGCGACTCGAAATTCGAGGGTCCGATCGCGAGCATCGTGGACAGGCCGATGGCCGACTCCATCGAGTAGCGGCCCCCGACCCAGTCCCAGAAGGTGAACATGTTCTCGGGGTCGATGCCGAAGGCCGACACGTTCGCCGCGTCGGTGGAGACAGCCACAAAGTGCCTGGAGACCGCCTCGTCGGCAGCGCCCAGCCCCTGGAGCAGCCAGGCGCGCGCGCTATGCGCGTTCGTCATGGTCTCAAGGGTCGTGAACGTCTTCGAAGAGATGATGAAGAGCGTCTGCGCCGGATCCAGGTCGCGCGTCGCCTCGACGAAGTCGGTGCCGTCGACATTCGAGACGAACCGGAACACGATACCGGGCTGGCTGTAGTGCCGGAGCGCCTCGTAGGCCATGACGGGCCCGAGGTCCGAACCCCCGATGCCGATGTTGACGATGTTCCTGACCGCCTTGCCCGTGTGTCCCTTCCACTCGCCGCTGCGGACGCGCTCGGAGAAGCTCGTCATCTTGCCGAGCACGGCATGGACCTCCGGCACGACGTTCTTGCCGTCGGCGAGAATGACCGCGCCCCTGGGTGCACGAAGGGCCACGTGCAGCACGGATCTGTTTTCGGTCACGTTTATCCTGTCCCCGCGGAACATGGCGGCCCTCCGGCCTGCGAGACCGGCCTGCCGCGCCAGCTCCACGAGCAGCTTCAGGGTCTTCTCCGTGACGCGGTTCTTGGAGTAATCGAGGTAAAGGCCCGCCGCCTCGAGCGTCATCCGCGTTCCGCGCCTGGGGTCGGCGGCGAAGAGCTCCCGAAGATGAGTGTTACCGACGGACCTATGGTGGGCGACGAGGGCCTTCCAGGCCGGCAGTTGCGTGAGCGGCTTCCGGGGGGTAGCTGCCATCCGGGTCCTTGGCTTCTTCGTGGTCATGGCTTACGCGGATCGTCTGAAAGTGGCGCTCCGGGAGGCGATCACCTCCATGAGCTCATTCCACGATTTCGAGAACGACTTGGCCCCCTCGTCCTGCAACCTCGCTGCCAGTTCGACGAGGTTCACGCCGGGCTCGTCGAAACGGGCCAGCACATGCTCGCACTCGCCGCCGTCCGGGGGCATCGTGGGACCGAGCTCGCCGTGGTCGGCGAAGGCCTTGAGGGTCGCTTCAGGCATGGTGTTCACCGTGAACGGTGCCGCCAGGGCCTTGACGTACAGCGTATCGGGCGCGCGCGGATTCTTTGTGCCCGTACTGGCCCAGAGGAGCCGCTGCGGGAGCGCCCCGGCGTTGTAAACCCTCAGCCAGCGCGGAGAGGTCAGCAGGTCCACGTAGGCCCTGTAGATGCGGCCCGACATCGCGATCCCGAGGAGACCGTCAAGGGCCGGCGGAACCCGGTCCGCAAGGGCCACATCCCAGCGGCTGACGAAAATCGAAGCAACCGAGCCGATCTTCGGGTTCAAGCCCGCCTCGATGCGCCTCTCGATGCCGCGCAGGTACGCCTCGGCCGCCGCAAGGTAGTGCTCGCGTGAGAACAGGAGCGTCACGTTGACCGGTATGCCGAGAAATATGGCCTCCTCGATCGCGGGCAGGCCTTCGGGTGTTCCCGGAATCTTGATGAACAGGTTGGGTCTTGCGGCACGGGTAAAGAGCTCGCGCGCGGCGGCGATCGTGCCGGCCGTATCGTGCGCCAGCAGAGGGGACACTTCGAGCGATACCCAGCCGTCCACCCCGTTCGTCCGATCGTAAACCGGCCGAAAGAGGTCTGCCGCCCGGGTCAGGTCCTCGAGGGCGAGGTCGAAGAAAAGCGCCTCAGCCGACGTCCCCTTCGTCGCTTCCTCGCGAATAGCCGTGTCGTAAGTGGCGCTGTTCTTGATGGCATGCTCGAAGATGGTCGGATTCGAAGTCAGGCCGGTCACGGAGAGCTCCCTAACGTAGCGCTCCAGGGTGCCGCTGTTCAGCAGGTCACGCGTGATGTTGTCCAGCCAGAGGCTCTGCCCCTGGTTGTGAAGAAGTTGTGTCGCTTTCATAGAGTTTCGATCGTGATTTCGCCGCCCGGTCGTTCACGGTTCCCCCAGCGGCATTAAGGTGTGCGGGTCCCTGCGGGGCTGTACGGGGCGGTGCATAGGTTTCGTGCGGACGCCACCCGAGCCGGCGGCGGAGTTCGACCGGCACCAAGGAGTCGAACGGCTTCGTGCTTCTTGGAGACGTGCTTACTCTCCCATCGTACGGATTTCAGGCCCCTGACGGCGATGGGGTGTTGCCCTTACCGCAGCGATCGCACGGCCCCCTAGGTGGGTCAATAACCCATAGCGAGCGCGGCCGCCTACCCGCTATCTTGCCGCAGCGCCGGCGCCCGCACGGGGCAACGCGCTACCTCCGATAGCCGTGGCCCTCAGAGGGGTTCGCGCACCCGCGGAATCCCCCTTCATCCACCACCTAAGCCATGGAACCGAACCCCCTTTTTCAGCCCTTTGAACTGAAGACCCTCAAGCTGGAGAATCGGATCGTCATGGCGCCCATGACCCGCTCGTTTTCCCCCGAAGGAGTGCCTTCCCTGGACGTCGCGGACTACTATGACCGCCGGGTCGCCGGGGATGTGGGGCTCATCATCACAGAGGGGACTGTCGTAGATCGAGCGGCGGCCTCGAACGATCCCGACATCCCCCGCTTCTTCGGTGCCGCTCCGCTCCGCGGCTGGAAGGCGGTGATAGACGAGGTTCACAAGGACGGCGGAAAGATGGCGCCGCAGCTCTGGCACATGGGCGTTGTGGCGCCCAAAGCCGGCGGCTGGCTGCCGCCGTCGCCCTTCGAGGGCCCCTCGGGCCTTGTCCAGCCGGGCACGATAGGAGGCGTGGCCATGTCTGTGCACGACATCGAAGCCACCGTTCAGGCATTCGCCAGTGCCGCCAGGGACGCCATGCATCTGGGCTTCGACGCGGTCGAGATACACGGGGCCCACGGCTACCTGATCGACCAGTTCTTTTGGGACAAGACCAACCAGAGAACCGACGCCTACGGCGGCAAGACACTGGCGGAACGCACCCGGTTCGCGGTGGAGATCGTGCAGGCGGTACGCGAGGCCACGGCGCCAGGATTTCCCGTCATTCTTCGCATATCGCAATGGAAGCTCCAGGACTACACCGCTCGCCTGGCCAACTCGCCCGAGCAGCTGGAGGCATGGCTCGCCCCGCTGGTGGCGGCGGGGGTCGATATCCTGGACTGCTCGCAGCGAAGGTTCTGGGAGCCCGAATTTCCGGGATCCGACCTCAACTTTGCGGGATGGGCCAAGAAGCTGACCGGCAAGGCGACGATCACGGTGGGCTCCGTCGGCCTCTCCGGGGATTTCTTGGACGCGTTCAAAGGAGAGGCGTCCACCCCGCGCTCTCTCGATGAGTTGATTCGACGACTCCGACGGGGTGACTTCGACCTGGTCGCCGTCGGGCGGGCGCTGCTGTCCGATCCGGATTGGGCTCAAAAGATCCGAGAAGGGCGGTTCTCCGAGCTGCATGGCTTCAAAAAAGAGGCGCTCGCGACCCTTAGCTGACCGTGGCGTGCCGAAGAGGCCGACCCGGCATCATACCCGAATCGACGCACCCTCATGCAAAGACCGTCTTCCACCAACGCCGTCGCCCAGCCCATTTGCGCTCGGAGCCAAACGACGGACGGGTCCCGATCAAGCTCCGCGCTCGAGGTGGCGAGGGGCCTCCTCGACCGTCTTTTCCCGGAAGCCCCAACCGGGAATGTCTCTTTCCAGCTCTGGGACGGCAGCCCGTGGCCCGACGAGAAGCCGCGACCCGCCACCATCGTGCTGAAGCATCCCGATTCCCTAAGCGAAATGTTCGCCTCGGGCACCGAGATCGGCCTGGCCGAGTCCTATCTGAGGGATGACTTCGACGTTGCGGGTGACATCGAGACTGCATGCGAATTGGGCGATACCCTCGCCGACTCCAAGCGCGGGGCACGCTTTCGGGCCGGATGCACCCTGCTTCGACTGAGGCTCCAAGACTCGGCAAGGGCCCTCGGACGGCGCCTTAGCACGGTGGCCCGGGCGCGCGCCACCCGGCATTCTCTCGAGCGAGACCGCTGGGCGATAGGATTCCACTACGACGTCTCGAACGACTTTTACCGTCTCTGGCTGGACCCACGGATGCTCTATTCCTGCGCCTATTTCAAGAGTGAGGGTGACGGCCTGGGTGCAGCGCAGTCCGAGAAGCTAGCGCACATCTGCCGGAAGCTGCGGATGAAGGGCGGTCAAAGCCTCCTCGATATCGGGTGCGGATGGGGCGGCCTGGCGGTGTTCGCCGCCAAGCACTTCAAGGCCAAGGTCACAGGGATCACGCTCAGCAAGGATCAAGCATCGTTCGCATCCCAGGCGGTGGCTGACGCTGAGGTGTCCGATGACGTTAAGATCCATATCAGGGACTATCGCGAGCTCCCGGACTCGGAGGATTACGATGTAATTGTGAGCGTGGGGATGTCCGAGCATGTAGGGGCAGACAATCTTCCGGAATATTTCCGGAAGGCGTTCCGCCTCCTCCGACCGGGCGGCGTGTTCCTGAACCACGCCATCGGGGACGGTGTGCGAGCCAGGGAGACCCGTGGGCGCTCGTTTATCCAGGACTATGTGTTTCCCGACTCCGACATCCCTCGCCTTCCGATTGTTCTTGCGGCCGCGGAGTCGGCTGGCTTTGAGGTGCGCGACGTGGAGAACCTTCGCGAGCACTACACGCATACGCTGCGACACTGGGTCCAGCGCCTGGAGGCGAAGCACGAGGCCGCCCTTGAGTTCGTGAAGGAGCCAACCTATCGAGTCTGGCGCCTCTACATGGCGGCCTGCGCACGGGGATTCGCGCAGGGCCGGCTGGCAATCTACCAGACGCTGCTGGTGAAGCCGCATGCGTGCGGCACCTCAAACCTACCGCTCACGCGGGGCGACTGGTACCGACAATGAGCCCGCCTGCCGCAGTCCCGAGTCTGCAGGTCGGCGAGCCTCTGAGGGAGCCGAACGGCGAAGCCACACGCGTCGAGGCGCACGACGGGCCCGCGCCAGCCACTCGGCTGAGCCGAAATGCCTTCTTCGCTGACTTCTACGTCTATCCCACGGTATCGGCGCTCTTCGTCATCTGCTCCCTCGCTAACGAACCCAGCGAGTGGGTCCGGTTGCTTTCGATGGTGGGTGCCGGAGTCGCCGCCTGGAGCCTCACCGAATACCTTCTCCACCGCTACGTCCTGCACCATGTGGTCTGGGTGAAACGGCAGCACGATGTCCACCACCACGACCAGAAGGCGCTGGTGGGCACGCCCACCTGGTTCAGCATGCTTGTCTTCATCGCCTTCGTGACGGTCCCCAGCCTCCTGCTGACGAGCGTTGAGATCGCGGCATGCTTCACGTCTGGAATGATGCTTGGGTACCTCTGCTACGTGACGGCCCACTATGGCATGCATCATTGGCGAACCGGGGCGACCGGCTATCTCGGCAGGCTCAGGCGCCGCCACGCCCTCCACCACCACTTCGACGACCTGGGAAACTTCGGCGTCACGACCGGATTCTGGGACCATGTATTTCGTACAAACCTAAAGCCCTGAGGAGGGCCGGGGGTGACCCATCGGCCTGGGCCGCCCGCGGGGTCCGTCCCGTTCGCGACCCCTGAGAACCACGAGGGGTTTCAGACCGGGCCTAATCGAGGTACGCAGGCTCGCCGGGACAGGGTCGATTCGAAAATGGGGCGCATTGTCGCTGCCGACCCAACTCGTGCTCCAATGAAATTGCCAAAGCTGCCGGACGCTTCCAGATCGTACCCGAGGGCCACCCCACCATGACCCAGGGGGCAGCGGACCCCGCTCGATTCCCGCGCACGCAGCGATCGCAGCACCTGAGGATGGCGCCCCCCACCCCCTCCCAAGTCCCCGGAACATTTTGGGTTGGCATATAATCCGCGCACGCCTGATAGAAGCTGCGTCCGCTCTTGAGTCATCTCCCATGAAAAAATTCCTCGTTGAGTTCATCGGCACGTTCTTCCTCGTCTTCACGGTCGGCAGTACCGTGATCACCCCGGGGGCGGGGCCGCTCGCGCCGTTGGCGATCGGTGCCTCCCTGATGGTCATGGTTTTCGCCGGCGGCCACGTTTCGGGCGGCCACTTCAATCCCGCCGTCACGCTTGCGGTCTGGATCCGCGGCAAAGTCGAGACGAAGTCAGTTATCCCCTATTGGATAGCCCAGCTACTCGGCGCTCTCGTCGCTGCCTGGGTCGTAGGGACGATCAAGGCCTCGGGCGCGGCCCAGCCGCTTGTGCTGGCGAGTTGGAGGCCGGCGTTCGTGGCTGAATTCCTCTTCACGTTCGCTCTCTGCTGGGTCGTGCTCAACGTCGCGACGTCGAAGGGCACCGCCGGCAACTCCTTCTACGGCCTCGCGATCGGCATGACCGTGATGGTCGGCGCGTTCGCGGTCGGGGGCGTCTCGGGCGGGGCCTTCAACCCGGCCGTGGCCACGGGCATCAGCTGGATGGGCCTCTCCTCCTGGGGCAACTTCTGGGTGCTCGTTTCGGGCGAGGTCGCCGGGGCCATCGCCGCCGCCTACGCCTACAAGCTGGTCAACGGGAACGACTGAGAGGAAAGGCGCCGCCTGGACGTCCCCCAAGGGGCGACCGGGGAGCGCTATTTGGGGGCGGGCGTTCCCGACGCGGGCGCCCGCGCTGGGCCGTAGGTCTCGGCCAGGTAGTGGGCGATCGGCTCGACCTGGTCGTCGGCGATCGGCGCCCCAAAGACCTTCTTCATCTTTTTGACCTCGGCAGTCCACGCCGCAAGGCTCAGCGGGGGCTGCGAGCGGATGTACTCGGTCGAGTGGCACACGACGCAGTTCGCCTGCGCGGCCGAAAAGCCCTTCAGGCTGGAGGGAGCGAACATCACGGTGTCGGCCGGAAGCACGATCTCCACGGAATGCCCAGACTCGGCAAGCAGCCCGGGGCCCGCGCCCGCCAGCAACAGGGCTACGAGCCGGGACCCAAAGTGGAGGTGCGCGAGCCTGGGGGGCATTTGTAGGGGTTGCCGTTCCTATACAGCCTGAACGGTGAGTGTTTCGACGACGTTTCGCATGTAGCCCGAGGCGTTCCAGAGCGGCTTGAGCGGCTGCGTCTCCCCCACCCGGTTCACCGCGCGTACCCTAAGCGCATAGGTCCCCGGCTGGGGCGGGGTGAAGCCGAGCGACCATTCCCGGAACGAGTAGCGGCCGGCTTCCTCGCCCAGCACCGCTCCCTGCCAGTTCGCTCCCCCGTCGCTCGAGAATAGGACCTCGCGGATGCCCTGTCCGCCGTCGAACGCGATCCCTCGCACCCTGGTTTCCCTTCCCGCGGGAAGGGTCGACGACTCCCCAAGGCTCGTGATGAACGACCTTACGTTGAGGCGGTTGATGGGGATCGTCTTCACGCCCTTCTGGTCGGGCTCGATGCTGTGCCCCGGGTTGTCAGGAACCCTGTAGGCCGTGCTCATCCAGAAGCCTCCGAACACATCGCCCACCACCTCGATTTCCGAGAGATGCTTAACCCAATAGGTTCCGTAATATCCTGGAACCACGAGCCTGACGGGGAATCCGTTGAGCATCGGCAGATCGGCACCATTCATGGCAAAGGCGATCATCACCTCGCCATCGAGCGCGTGATCCACGTCCAGGGCCTTCACGAAAGGGGGCGTCGCCTCGATCGGCGCCTTGTCGAGCCCCTTGAACGTGACCTGTCTCGCCCCGGGCTTCAGTCCCGCTCTCTCGAGCACCTTCTTAAGCGGGATTCCGGTCCACCGGGCGTTGCCCATCGCCCCGTTGCCCAGCTGCCCGCCGGGCACCCTAGGCGAGAAGAAACCGCGGCTGTTTCCGGAGCATTGGTTCACCGCCACGATCTCGATTGGATCCCCCATCGCCTTGAGGTCCGCCAAGGACAGCTCCAGCGGCGCATCGACGAGTCCTCCGATCCGAACGCGGTATGCGCCCGGGTCGATGGAGGTGGGGATCACGCTCAGGTGGTAGCGGACGAAAAAGGCGTCGTTCGGGGTGATCAGCCCGTCGTTGAAGACGGAAAACGGGGTCTCCAGCTGCGGAGGGCGCGAAGTCAGGCGGATGAGCGGCCGCTTCTGCGGGTACGCCACGAGGTCCCGCTCCCCGTTCGCAAAGGGCAGCGTGACCGTGCCGGCCGCGGCCCGGGCCGAAAGTGCCCTCTGTGCGATGAGGGCGCTCACGCTCCACGCGCCCGCCGTCGCGAGAAACCGGCGCCTGCTCATGCGGTCTTTGCTTGGCTCGGGTTCCGGCATGGGGTCAGCGGTTGGGTATGGAATCCATATCGACCATTCCGGTTGGGAGACTAGGTGCGGCCAACGCTGAGGCAAGCGCGACGTCGTGCATAACCCTTTATCGGCGGATCCCCGCTCGGGACTACCCGCCGCACGGGTCGATCAGGACATCCACCCGGCCCGAGGCGCCCCCGAGCCGGCGGGAATGGAGGAAGCGGAGCGATCGAATCCGCCCCACCGCTGTCACAGCTTGGACCTGCGAAGCCTCAATGCGTTACAGATCACCGAAACCGAACTCAGGCTCATAGCGGCTCCGGCGATCACAGGGCTAAGGAGGATCCCGGTGAACGGGTAAAGAGCGCCGGCTGCTATGGGGATCCCGAGCGCGTTGTAGAAAAACGCGAAGACAAGGTTCTGGCGGATGTTGCGCATGGTTGCGTGGCTCAGGCGAATGGCCTTCGCTATGCCCCTGAGATCGCCTTTGACCAGGGTCACGCCCGCGCTCTTCATCGCGACGTCGGTGCCGGTGCCCATGGCAATCCCCACGTCGGCCTCGCTGAGGGCGGGAGCATCATTGACCCCGTCGCCGGCCATGGCCACGTGGTGGCCCTCGCTCCGCAGCTTCCGGATGTACGCCGCCTTCCCGGCCGGATCCACCCCTGCCTGATATCCGTCCAGTCCCAGCTGCCTCTCAACAGCGGAGGCCGTCAGGCGATTATCACCGGTCAGCATGACGAGCTTGAGGCCGAGGTGGTGAAGGTCCCGTACGGCGTCGGGGGTGGTGGCCTTTATCGGATCGGCAATGGCCATCACACCCGCGGGCTTTCCGTCGATCGCGGCAAAGATCACCGTGGCTCCTTCACTTTGTAGCTTTGCGGCCTTGGCCTCCCACGGCTCGAGGCCGGATACCTTCTCGCGCCGCAGCAGGTCCGGGGTTCCCACCACCACCGAGCGTCCTCCGACGATCCCCCGAACGCCCTGTCCCGGCACAGCGGCAAAATCCGTCGATTCCTGGAGCACGAGGCCCCTTGCCTTGGCAGCTGCGACCAGCGCCGCGGCAAGCGGGTGCTCACTGCCCTGCTCAAGCGAGGCGACCCGGCGCAGCGTGTCGTTGGCATCAACGCCGTCCGCCACATCTATCACCCTAAGGATGGGCTTCCCCTCGGTGAGCGTCCCGGTTTTGTCCACAGCCAGAACGTCGATCTTCTCCAGGCATTCGAGGGCTTCGGCGTTTTTCATCAATACGCCTTCCTGCGCCCCTCGTCCCACTCCCACCATGATGGACATCGGCGTAGCCAATCCCAGGGCGCATGGACAGGCGATGATCAGCACCGCGACCGCATTCACCAAGGCATGTGCGAGCCTCGGCTCGGGGCCGAGCCAGATCCAGAGGACGAAGGCGAGCAGCGAGGCCGCGAGGACGGCCGGAACGAAGAATCCGGAGACCCTGTCAGCCAGGGCCTGGATGGGGGCGCGAGTGCGCTGGGCATCCGTTACCATCTTTACGATCTGCCCGAGCAACGTGTCGGAGCCAATCCGGTCGACTCGCATGATGAAGCTGCCTTGGCCGTTGAGGGTCCCCCCCGTGACCCTGTCCCCAGCCGCCTTCTGCACGGGGGCAGGCTCTCCGGTGACCATCGATTCCTCCACGCTTGAATGCCCCTCGACGACGACGCCATCCGCCGGAACCTTGTCACCCGGGATCACGCGTAGCCGGTCGCCCACAGCGACCTCGGCCAAGGGAACGGTACGGTCGCCCCCAGGGAGCACCTGGCGTGCGGTGGGAGGCGAGAGGTTTAACAGGGCCTTCATCGCGGCTCCCGTTTGGGTCCGGGCGCGGAGTTCGAGGACCTGCCCCACAAGCACCAAAACCACGACCATCGCGGCAGACTCAAAGTAGAGGGGCGGCTTCAAGTGGTGCTGTCCCGACAGCGGAAAAAGTCTCGGCGCGATCAAGGCCACCACACTTACGCCGAACGAGGCACCCACGCCGATGGAGATGAGCGTGAACATGTTCAGCTCTCGACTGACGATCGAGCGCCAGCCCTTTGAAAAGAAGGGGAGCCCGGCCCAGCAGACGACGGGGGCCGCTAGGATCAGTTGCAGCCATCGCGAGACCCCACCGCTGGTCCAGGAGAGGCCCGGCACCATGTGCCCCATGGCAAGCGCAAAGACCGGCAGCGCCAGAGCCGCACCAATCCAGAGGCGCCGCGTCATGTTCCGCAGTTCCTGCGTCTCCGTGTCCCCCGAGTCCGACGTGGGCGTCTCGAGCTCCAGCGGCATCCCACACTTGGGGCAGTCGCCCGGATGGTCCCGGCGCACCTCCGGGTGCATCGGACACGTGTAGGTCAATTCCGTGGCGGGCACGCTTGCAGAGCCCAAGGCTGGCTTCGTGGCGGCTGCCGGTACGGTGGCGTCGTGCATCGAGTCACTCCGTCGGGCGGCGCTGCAGAGCACACGCGGGCCCGGTCCTATTTTCGCCGGATTCGGCTGATCGCGGCCGCGATGAAACAAAATGCCAGAATGACCCCAGCGCCCAAAAGAAGCGCACCCCCACCCCAGCCTCCGCCCATCGGTCCATTTAGGTGATTCATCACGGTGGTAGAATAACTTCCCTTACCGGCTGTTAATATGGGGTATAACGTTACCCCGGTGACGTCCCGCAAGCGAGGCCCCTCGAGAAATTACCATCGGCGCCCGGGCCAAGAAGGCCGACAATCGTCGGGACCGTCCCTGGGCGCTCTTGCATGCGCCGTGCGATTTTCAAATGTGAGGCGACCGGCGTGTTTGTGATGGACGCCGACACCGTTTATTCGGCGATCGGCGGATACGGCACTGTAGGCTCTGGCCTGCAACAAAAGCTGGGTATCGACCCCGCCGGCGAGGAACAGATATCCGGCATGGCGCCGCATTGGCGCGTTGCCGTAGACCGGCTGGTGGGCGAAGCCCATCGGGGGTTCGGTACGGTTGGGTGCGTCGGCGCTCAACGGCCAGGCCGCGATCCTAGAGCTGGGCGGGACAAATTCACGGATGTCGGGTTGGACACGCCGTACCAGACTTCCAGCGGCAAGAGCGACCTTGCGGCCATGGCAGCCGTGATTTTCGAGTGGCAGACCTGGAACGCGAGCTACACGCTGGGAAACACCAGCGACCCCACCGATCACTCGATCGGCTTCAAGGTCACCGCGGACTATCTTTACGACAAGACCCATGGCTTCGTGCTGCAGACCAACTACTTTGCCTGCAACAAGGGCGAGGTCCCGCCTTTTGGCCGCGCAGCAACGTCAAATTCTTGCCGCAGTACGTACGGTACTACCGCCTCGACGGCGCCCGCACGAACAACAACACGCTGTGCGCTGAGGTCTGGATAGCCTTTCAGGAGACGCCGTTGCCGGAGGAGCGAGGGATTTCCTGACCTGACCCTGGCGGCGGGAGCGCAACACCCTTGCGGACCGGGAAAAAATCTAGACGGACGAGCGGAGGGATCCGCGCCGAGGTTGTCCGCCGGGTGGCCCGGCACCCCAGAAGGGCTAGGTCCCTCTGTACCATCCCTTTCGGAATCACTATTAATTAGATGTGAGCTCGAGATGGCATAAATATCTCTAAGAAAGATAATTACGTAAGCCCCTAACGCATGGGGCCATCGGTGACCTCCCGTCACATTCACTCATAAGTGCCGGGTCCGAGCCGATTTCTGACGCCATGAGCATCGGCCCAAAAATCCTTCTTGCCGCGTTGGCCTCGGTCTTCCTGGCGGTGGTCCTGGGCCTTCTCGTCCAGCGCAACCAGATGGAAAAACAGGGCGTCACGCTGCTGCGAGACACCATGCACGCGACGCTCGTCGAAGCGGAGAACGTGCGCCAGAGCGTGTCCACCCTTGGCACGAGCGGCGCCTTTGACCGCACCAAATTGCTCGCTGAATTCAGGGCAAGCGGCGATCTGCGCGGCTCGACGCTCTACCGCACGATCCCCGTGGTCGCGGCGTGGAACGCCGCAGGCAAAGCGGCGGCCGAGAATGGCTTCACGTTCCGTGTCGCAAAGAACCAGGCCCGCAATCCAAAGAACCTGCCGACGGGCGACGAGGCCCCGATCCTGGCGGTGCTCGAAAAGGGCACGCTACCCGAATACTTCGTGGCCGACCGGAAGAGCGACACCATCGTGCTCGCGCGGCCGGTGAAATTGACCGCCGACTGCCTCACGTGCCACGGGGACCCGGCAAACAGCCCCACTCACGACGGCAAGGACATGCTGGGCATAGGCATGGAGAACTGGAAGGAGGGGGAAGTGCACGGCGCCTTCATCCTGAAAACCAATTTCGCAGCGGTGGATGCGTCGGCAAGGCGTGCGATGACGTCGACAGTGCTTTGGACCCTCCCGCTCGCCGGCCTGATTAGCCTGGGATTTGTCGCGTTCAACAGAAGAGTCATCGTGAGGCCCCTCCTCGAGCTGTCCGAGTCGCTCTTCCAGGGATCGTCGCAGGTATCCGTGGCGTCCGCGGAAGTCGCCTCCGCAAGCCAGTCCATCGCGGAGGGGGCCAGCGAGCAGGCCGCCTCGCTCGAGGAGACGAGTGCGTCCCTGGAGGAACTCTCCAGCATGACCCACCGTAACGCCGACAGCGCGCAACTCGCCAAGGGCGCGGCTGGTCAAACCCGGGCATCCGCGGACACCGGCGCAGAGCAGATGCGAGCCATGCAGGAATCGATGGAGGCCATCAAGGCAGCCAGCCATGATATCACCAAGATTCTAAAGACAATCGATGAGATCGCCTTCCAGACGAACATCCTCGCTCTGAACGCAGCGGTCGAGGCCGCGAGGGCCGGTGAGGCGGGAGCGGGGTTCGCGGTCGTCGCAAACGAGGTGCGCACGCTGGCCCAGCGTTGCGCAATGGCTTCAAAGGAAACGGCAGCCAAGATCGAGGACTCGGTGAACAAGAGCGAGCAGGGGGCTAAGCTGAGCGCCGAGGTAGCAAAGAGCTTCAATACGATTCAAGAGCAGGTGCTTCACCTGGACACCCTGGTGGCCGAGATCGCGGCTGCATCCCTGGAACAGAGCCAGGGCCTAGGACAGGTCACTACCGCAGTGACTGAAATGGACAAGGTAACCCAGTCAAGCGCGGCCGGGGCCGAGGAGACTGCCAGCGCCTCCGCAGAACTCACCGCGCAAGCCGAGTCGTTGCAGGACGTGATCCGGGAACTGAACAGGCTCGTGGGGGCCAAGCATTC
>CAIXHE010000020.1 GCA_903919205.1 uncultured Opitutaceae bacterium
AGCGTCGGGCGGAGGCGACCCGTCGGGCTCGATTCGCGAGCGAGCGCTGGCGCCCCGCGCCGGGCGCAGGGGCGCCACGCTCTTCAAGCTGCTCTCTCCGCAGGAGACCGGTGTCGTCACGGAGAATCCCTACGACGACCCGAGGATGTGGAGCTCCCTCTACAGCCAGAGCGAGAACGGTGCCATCGGCACGGGTGTGGCGATTGGCGACTACGACGGGGATGGCAGGCCGGACCTTTTTGTGGTCAGCAAGACCCGAAGCTGCCGGCTATTTCGCAACCTTGGGGGCTGGAAGTTCGAGGACGTGACGCAGAAGGCCGGGGTGGGCGACCTCGGCGACGCGGCCAAGATCTGGAAGCAGGGGGCGACCTTCGTCGACATCGACAACAACGGCCTCCTGGACATCTACGTGTGCCGCTTCGGGGCCCCGAACCTCCTGTACATCAATCAGGGCGACGGCACGTTCAAGGAGGAGGCCCGGGCGCGCGGCCTCGCCGTCAACGACGCGTCGGTCATGGCCGCCTTCTGCGACTACGACCGGGACGGCTTCCTCGATGTGTTCGTGCAGACGAACCTCCTCGACTCCGACCATCCGAGCGGGCAGCAAGACTACCTCTTCCACAACAACGGGGACGGGACGTTCACCGACGTGACGGATCGGGCAGGCATCCGGGGCGAGGCGCAGGGCCACTCGGCCGTGTGGTGGGACTACGACGGGGATGGATGGCCCGACCTCTACGTGGCCAACGACTTCGCGGTGCCCGACAAGCTCTACCGCAACAACCGCGACGGCACCTTCACGGACGTGATCGACTCGGTCGTACCCCACATGCCGTATTCCTCGATGGGGTCCGACCTTGGGGACGTGAACAACGACGGTCGCATCGACCTGTTCGTCGCCGAGATGGCCGCCACGACCCACCAGAAGGACCAGCGCTCGCTGGCCCTCATGCGCGGATTCCTCGCGGACCCCCCGGAGCCGTCGCAGGCGCCCCAGGTGATGCGGAACGCCCTCTACCTCAACACGGGCACCGGGCGCTGCCTGGAGGCGGCGTGCATGGCCGGCCTCTCCGCCACAGACTGGACGTGGTCGGTGCGGCTCGAGGACCTCGACAACGACGGGCGGCTGGACCTCTTCGTCACGAACGGCATGAACCGCGAGACGCACAACGCGGACCTGAAGTCGCGACGCGACCTGGCGGGGACCCTGCGCGAGAAGATCCTGATCGAGGAGTCGAGCCCGGTGCTCGCCGAGCAGCACCTCGCGTTCCGCAACCTCGGGGACCTGCGCTTCGAGGACGTGAGCGCGGCCTGGGGCCTGAACCAGCGCGGTGTCAGCTTCGGCGCGGCGTTCGGGGACCTCGACGGGGACGGCAACCTGGACTTGGTCTACGCCAACTACGAGGGGGGCGTGACGCTGCTGCGCAACGACGCGGACGAGGGCCACAGTGTCGTGATCGAGCTTCGGGGCACGCGGTCGAACCGCTACGGGGTGGGCTCCACGGTGCACGTGGAGAGCGACTCGGGCATCCAGGTGCGCGCGCTCGTCCTCGCCCGGGGCGTTCTCTCGAGCTCGGAGCCCGTCGTGCACTTCGGCCTCGGCCCTGACACGCGCATCCGCAGCCTGCGGGTGTCATGGCCGAGCGGCCACGTCCAGCGCTTCACCGACCTGCCCGTCGACCGCCGTTTCACGATCGCCGAGCCGTCCGCTCCGCCGCCCCACGAGGCTCCCGACACCCCACCCGCCGGTCAGTTCTCAGAGGTGGGCGGGGCGCTCGGGTTTTCGGTCGCGAGCCGCGAGAGGGTGATCGACGAGGTCGTGCAGCAGCCGCTTCTCCCGATGCGCCAGAACCGGCGCGGCCCCGCGCTGGCAATCGGGGACCTGCGGGGTTCCGGCGGCGCGGATGTGGTGCTCGGGGGAACCTCCCTGGATCCCGCACGGGGGTTCGGGATCGACACGGCGGGGAGGTTCACGCCCTGGGTGAATCAGCCCTTCGGGCCGCCGGGCCCGGTCAGCGACGGCCCGATCCTGTTCTTTGACGCGGACGGCGACGGACGCAGCGACCTGCTCGTCACCAAGGCGGGCTCGGAGGAGAATGCGGGCTCCCCGGACTACCAGCCGCGGCTCTACGTGAACGACGGGCGGGGAGGCCTGGCTGCGGCGCCGGCGGACGCGCTTCCCGCGTTTCCCGTCAGCGTCGGCGCCGTGGCCGCCGCGGACTTCGAGCGCAGCGGGCGGCTGGGCGTATTCCTCGGCGGCCGCGTGCTTCCCGGTCAGTATCCGCTCGCGCCGCAGAGCGCCCTCTGGGCCTGGCGCGGCCGACGCTTCGAGGACGTGACCGACCAGGTGGCGCCCGGCCTCAGGAATGTGGGGATGGTATCGTCCGCCCTGTGGAGCGACGTGGATGGGGACGGCTGGCCCGACCTGCTCCTCGCGCTTGAGTGGGGCGGGGTGAAATATTTCCACAACAACCTCGGCCGGTCGCTTGAGGACTGGAGCGAGCGCTCGGGATTTTCCTCCGCGGGCACCGGCTGGTGGACCTCGCTCGCCGCGGCCGACTTCAACGGGGACGGGCGCATGGACTACGTCGTCGGCAACGTGGGCCTGAACACACCCTATCAGGCGTCCGCGCAGAGCCCGGCGCTGCTCTACTACGGCGACTTCCGGGGAGACGGCGGCCGCCAGCCGATCGAGGGCTACTACGAGGGTGGCCGGCTCTACCCGAGGCGCAGCCGCAAGGAGATCGGAGCGGTGATCCCCAGGGTGCTGAAGCGCTTTCCCCGCAACGACTATTTTGCGCGCGCGAGCCTTGGGGAGATCCTGGGGGAGGACCGGCTTGCGGCGGCGCAGCGCTTCGCCGCCACCGAGTTTCGAAGCGGGACTTTCATCGGCCAGCCCGACGGCACCTTCCGCTTCGAGCCCCTTCCCCGGATCGCTCAGATCTCCCCGTTCCAGGGGATCGTGGCCGGGGACATGGACGGCGACGGGCGCGCCGACATCTGCGCGGCCCAGAACTCCTATTCGCCGCTCCCCTCGGTGGGCCGCTTCGACGGGGGATTGGGCCAGCTCCTGCGCGGCGACGGCCGCGGGGGCTTCACCGCCGTGGGGCCCGCCGAGAGCGGCTTCGTCGTGCCCGGGGACGCCAAGGCGCTCGCCGCCGTGGACCTTGAAGGCGACGGCTGGCCGGACCTGTTGGTGTCGCGCAACAACGCCCCCACGCTCGCGTTCCGAAACCGGGCGTCAGCGGGTCGCCACTCGTTCCGCGTGGCGCTGCGCGGGAGCGCGGGCAACCGCGACGCCGTCGGCGCGCGGATCACCGTCGAGCACAGGGACGGCTCACTCCAGGCCGGCGAGGTCCACGCGGGCTCGGGCTACCACTCGCAGTCGGCCGCTTGCTGTTTCTTCGGCTGGACCGACGCGAATCCCCCCCGCCGGCTGCGCGTGCGCTGGCCCTCGGGCGCGAGGTCGGAGCACGGGTTCGAGGCGGCCTCGCCTACGCAGTGGCTCGCGGCCCCCGGGCCGTGAGCGGCCTCTCTCGGAGCTCAAAGGCGCCGCCGCGAGCCCGAGCCAAGCCGATCCCGGCGTACGGGGCACGCCTCAGGCGAGGGCCTGGAGCACGTCCTCGATCAGGTCCCGCGGGTCCTCCAGGCCGACGGACATGCGCAGCAGGTCGGCGGGCGTGCGGCTCTGGGGACCCTCGACGCTCGCGCGGTGCTCCACCAGGCTCTCGACGCCCCCGAGCGAGGTGGCGCGCTTCCATACGCGAAGCCGGCCGATGAACGCGAGGGCACCGGGCGCCCCGCCCTTCACCCTCAGGGACAGCATGCCCCCGAAGCCGCCCCTCATCTGCCGAGCCGCCACCGCGTGGCCGGCGAACGAGCGCAGTCCAGGGTAGAGGACGGCCTCGACGCCGGGGTGTCCCTCGAGCTCCTCGCTGATGCGCTGGGCCGAGGCGCTCTGGGCCGCCACCCGCACGTAGAGGGTGCGCATGCCCCTCAGCAGGAGCCAGGCCTCGAAGGGCCCCAGCACGCTGCCGACCTGCGAGCGCACCCGCTTGATGCGGTCCCACGTCTCACCCGGGGCGCGGGTGGTCACGGTGCCCGCGATCACGTCGGAGTGGCCGTTCAGGTACTTGGTGGCCGAGTGCATCACCAGGTCGGCGCCGAGCGAGATCGCCTGCGTGTGCACGGGCGTCGCGAAGGTGGAGTCGACGGCCAGAAGCGCCCCGGCCCCGCGGGCGACCTCGGCGATCGCCGCGATGTCGGTCACGACGAGCGTCGGGTTCGCGGGAGTCTCGATCCAGACGAGGCGGGTCCGGCCCGGGCGAACCGCTGCGGCGACCTTCGCCGGGTCGGTCATGTCCACCGACTCGACGGCCAGCCCCCAGTCTGTGGCCCAGCCGAGGAGCCAGCCCCGCAGCGCCCAGTAGATCACCTGCGGCACGAGCACGTGGTCCCCGGGCCGAAGCGCCATGAAGACGGCCGTGGCCGCGCTCATGCCGGAGCTAAATACGGCCGAGGCCGCGCCGCCCTCCAGGCGGCTCAGCAGCAGCTCGGCGTGCTCGTAGGTCGGGTTGTCGGCCCGGGAGTAGAGGCGCCCCGAGAGGAGCTGGTTGTCGGTGCCGCGCTCGTAGGTCGTGGCGGGTTGGATCGGCGGGATGAAGGCGCCGGTGGCCGTGTCTAGGAAGCCGAGCGCCTGTGCGGCGGCGGTGGGGGGTCGGATGGATTCGGGCAGGCTCACGGGGGCAGGCAAACCACAGAGTGAAAGAAAGGCAACCGGTCCTCAGACCCGCACGAAGCGCCGCACGGCGGGATGGGCGCGCAGGCGCCGGAGGTCCGCAGGAGTGGGGCGCCTGGGCTTGTCGCGCTCGGTTGGCACGACGCACAGGAATCCCAGGGCCGTGCGCGGTCCCGCCCTGAACTGGTGCCAGGTGCGAGGGGGCACCCGGACCAGGTCCCGCGTGCCGAGGGTGTGGACGCGGGAGCCGACGAGGGCCCGCCCTCGGCCGCGCAGCACGACGACGGCGTGCGTGTGCTCGTGCCACTCGAGGGTCGAGTGGCCGCCGGGAGCGATCTCGAAGTACCTCAGTTGCACGCCGTGCGGGGACGCGTCGTCGAAGAGCACCTGGCGGGTGATGTCCCTGAAGTGGGTGCCCCCGTCGGGCTTGTAGGCGAGGACGGACACGCCGTCCCAGCGGAAGGGGCGCGTCTGTGGGGTATGGGTCTTCTGGCTCATAGGGGTGTCTGCGCGTGGACGACGTCCGCCACGAACCGGCGTCCGCGCCCGAGGATCGTCGCGAGGTCCGGCGCGTCGAGCAGGCCTCCGCCGACGAGGAGAAGCGTGTCCGGTCCGTAGGCCTCGAGGACCACGCGGGCGTTCTCGGCCCGGATGCCCCCGGCAGGGGCCGCAAGCGAGGGCCTCACCCCCGGCCACGGTGCCCTCAGGTTGCCCGCGATCGCCGAGCAGACCTCCGCGGTGTAGGCGAAGCGCCCTCCCGCATTCGGGAAGATGACGGCGTCGGCACCCATCACCCGGAAGAGCTTGCCGAGCAGCGCCGCCGGGGCGATGCGGCCTGCGCCGCCAAAGGACGGGTGCGCGACGATCGGCAGCCCGAGGCGCCCCGCGAGCTCGTTGAGGAAGGGCAGTCCGACAAGCATCGGCGAGACCATCACCGCCTGGGCGCCCAGGTCCGCAGCCCACCGGGCCTGGCGGTCCACCGCGGCGGGGGTCCCGATCAGGTTGGGCACGTAGAGCGCGGCCCTGCCGGTCTCGTCCGAGGCCCGCCGCACCGCACCCAGGCAGGCGGCCACGCGTTCCGCGAACGGGCAGAAGGGGTGGTCGGCAAGACCGTGGTCGTCCTTGATCACGTCGATCCCGGCGCGGGCGAGCGTGAGGCAGAGGGAGGCCGCCTCGTCGACCGTGAGGCCCATCGGCTTGAGCGCCGAGGCCGTCAGCGCACGGCCCCGCACGCCGGTCGCCTCCCGCAGGCCCTCGGTTCCGAAGCGCGGGCCCCCGAGGCCTCGCGCCAGGGCGGCGGGCAGGCGCACATCCTCGAGCGATACGTCGGGCTGCAGCGAGCAGTTCCCGAAGAGGACGTTCAGCAGCTGCGCCGGATCCCCGGCCGCCGCCTCGGCCGGCTGCTCCAGGGTGACCCGAAAACCCTCCGGCGAAACCTGTCGGGTCCCGACGACCCGCCCCACCAGGCGCTCGGAGGCGAAGCGCGTGCGCAGCGCCGAGCGGGGCAGCTCGACCGTCTGCTCGAGCAGGAGGGCGTCCGCGCGCTCGGCGACGCGGGAGGGTTCCGCGCTCACCAGGTAGTCGACCAGGATCGGCTCGTCCGCCATACGGCAGGCACGCTACACCCGGCGGCCCGGTCCGGAAGCAGAAAGGGCCATTATGACCGAATCTTTTTTTGCCTTGTGGGCGGCTATCGGGCTGGATGTCCGGATGCCCCAAGGCGACACCCCACGCAGCTTCGGTTTCGAGACCCGCATGGTGCACGCCGGCCACATCCCCGACGCCGTGACCGGGGCCCGGGCTGTACCCATCTACCAGACCACCTCGTTCGTCTTCGACGACGCAGAGCAGGCCGCGCAGCTCTTCGAGTTGAAGCAGTATGGCAACATCTACACGCGCATCAGCAACCCCACGACGGCGGTCCTCGAGGAGCGCATCGCTTCGCTCGAGGGGGCGACCGGCGCTGTCGCGACCGCGAGCGGAATGGCCGCCCAGCTGGTGACGTTCCTCACGCTGCTCGAGGCCGGGGACGAGATCGTTGCCAGTTCCCAGCTCTACGGCGGCTCGATCACCCAGCTGGTCCATACCCTGTCCAAATTCTCGGTCGGCGTGCGCTTCGTGAACCCCTCGCGCATGGAGGAGTGGGAGGCCGCGATCACTCCGAGGACCCGGGCGCTCTACGGCGAGACGATCGGCAACCCGCGCGGGGCGATCCTCGACATCGAGCGGGTGTCCGCGATCGCGCGCGCGCACGGTGTGCCGCTGATCGTGGACAACACGATGGCGACGCCCGCCCTCTGCCGTCCGATCGAGCACGGTGCGACGCTCGTGGTGCACTCCGCCACCAAGTTCATCGGCGGCCACGGCACCGCGATCGGCGGCGTGCTGCTCGACTCAGGGCGCTTCGACTTCAGCCGCTATCCCTCGATCGCGGCACCGTCCCCCGCCTACCACAATCTGCGCTTCTTCGACACCTTCGGCCACTATGCCTTCCTCATGAAGGCGCGCGCCGAGACCGTGCGCGACACCGGAGCGTGCCTGTCGCCGTTCAACGCCTTCCTTCTGATCCAGGGCCTGGAGACGCTGTCGCTGCGCATGGAGCGCCAGACCGCCTCGGCCCTGCGCGTCGCGCGATTCCTGGAGGAGCACCCGGCGGTCGCTTGGGTGGCCTACGCGGGCCTCCCGAGCCACCCGGACCACGCGCTCGCGGCCAAGTACCTGCCGAAGGGCCCCGGGGCCGTCTTCTCGTTCGGCCTCCGGGAGCGGGCGGGCGCCGACGTGCGCGCTCTGGGCCGGGACTTCATCGGGGGCCTGCGCCTTTTCTCGCACCTGGCGAACATCGGCGACGTGCGCAGCCTGGTGATCCACCCGGCCTCGACGACCCACCAGCAGCTATCCGACGAGGACCTTGCGAAGGGCGGGGTGGGCCCCGAGCTCATCCGTCTTTCGATCGGCCTCGAGAACGTGGAGGACCTCCTATGGGACCTGGACCGGGCATTGCTTGCGCTATCACGCTGAACTCGGCGCTCACGCCGGCCGAGCAGGCGATCTACCAGGACCCCGCCGTGATACAGAGGCTCCTGGACGGGGCCCGAACGATCGCGGTCGTCGGGCTCTCCGCCGATCCGCAGAAGGCGAGCTGGATCGTGGCCTCGTACCTTCAGAAGGAGGGCTACCGGATCATCCCGGTGAACCCCAGAGCCGACCGCATCCTGGGCGAGAAGGCCTACCCGGACCTGGGTCGGGTGCCCGTGCCCGTGGACCTGGTCGACGTCTTCCGGCCTGCGGCGGAGTGCCTCGAGGTCGCCCGGCAGGCCGTGGCGATCAAGGCCCGGGCGCTCTGGCTGCAGCTCAGGATCGTCAACCTCGAGGCGGCCGAGCTCGCGGCCCGGGCCGGCCTCGACGTGGTCCTCGACCGCTGCGTCAAGATGGAGCACGCCCGGTACCATGGTCGGCTCCACTGGGGCGGCATGAACACCGAGATCATCTCGGCCCGCAAGGCGAGGCGTTAGGCCCGGCGCTTCCCCAACCCGCGGCCCCGAAGGCATTTGCCGGGCTTCGGAGCGCGCTTCGCCCGCGGCCGCATTTTGCATGGACAACCCGCGACTGGACGGGCTTTCTCTAGGGGCCATGTCGCAACCGGAATCCAAGTTGGTCACGCCCGTCAGCCTTGCGGTGGACGCCGTGCTGGTCCTCATCTTTTTCGCCTACATGTACACGGTGGTGGCGCCGCACGTGCCGTCCCGCGACCACCGCATGATCGCTCTCTGGGGCGCCCTCTGCTCGGCCTGCCTCACCGGCGTCTTCTGGCTCTCCCTTCAGATGATCCGCGTCGTGGCGAAGGCCCAGCGCGAGGGGCCCCGCCCCTAGGGCTTCCGGAAGGAGGCCACGTAGAAGCCGTCGCCGTCGTGCTGGTCGGGCATGAGGCGAGCGCCCGGACCGTCCGGCTCCAACGAGCCCTCCGCCGCGAGGAAGGCGCTGCGCACCGCCTCGTTCTCGGACTCGCAGAGGGAGCAGGTGGCATAGACCAGGCGTCCCCCGCGCCGCACCCGCTGCGCCGCCTCCCGCAGCAGCGAGGCCTGCAGGCTCGCGGCCCGCGCGATCGATCCCGGGGTCGTCGTCCAGCGCAGGTGGGGAGCGCGCCGCCACGTGCCCGAACCCGAGCAGGGCGCGTCCACGAGGATCCCGTCGAAGCCGCCCTGCGGGTCGACCTGCGAGCCGATCTCGATCCGCTCCCCGAGGCCCGCGCGCTCGGCCCGCACCCGCAGCTCCTCGAGGGCCGCGGGCCTCAGGTCGCGGGCGCTCACCCGGCCCGAGCCGCCAAGGAGCGAGGCCAGCTGCAAAGTCTTGCCCCCGGCCCCCGCGCAGGCGTCGAGCCAGTGTCCGCCTGGCTCGATGCCGAGCGAGGCGAGGACGCGCTGCGAGCCGGCGTCCTGCACCTCCACGCGCCCCAGCCTGTACGCCTCGCTCCGGGCGACGTCCGCGTCGACCGGCAGCTCGAAGGCGCCTACGACCCACGGGCTCGGCCGCACCGACCAGCCGAGGCGCCCGAACTCCTCCCGGACGGCCTCCTCCTCGCGCTGGACGCGCACCCAGAGCGGAGCGCGGCCGAGCAGCACGTCGCGCAGCGGGCGGCGCAACGCCTCCGGGCACTCCGAGGCCAGCCAACCCGGTGAGAGCGCGGCGGGGTCGGCCCCGAGGAGCGACGCGCGCTCGTCGACTCCCGGCGGGCACGCCGGGAGCCCCCGGGCGACCTCCTCGCGGAAGGCCCGGGTGGCGGCCGTGTCGGCCGCCAGCCACGCGATCCGGCGCAGGGCCTCCTCGGGAGCGCCGTCGAGCGGCGGCTCGACCCAGGGCAGGTAGCGAAGCGCCGTGTAGATGAGTTCCCGGTAGAGCCTGCGGTCCCTGGACCCGAGGCGGCGGTCACCGCGCAGGAGGGCCTCGATCCTCGAGGGAAGGCCCGAGTCGCGCCGCCAGTGGGGTCGCAGGTGCCCGAGCAGCCCGGAGAGCGTGCGCAGCTGGCTTCCGGAGCGGCTCACGGGCTTTGGGGCGGGTCACCACCGCTCAGAAGCGGATCAGCTGCAGGTCGACGTTCAGCCCGAAGTGGCCGCTCTTGTTCGGGCCGGAGGAGAACTCCACGGCGTACTCCACGATCCAGGTGTTGCTGACCCTCTGCGTGACGCCGTAGAACTGGTCGGGGAACAGGTGCTGGCGCGCGTCGTAGTCGCCCCTCGCGAACATCTCGTAGCGCTCGTTGAGCCGCGTGCGAATCTCCAGGTGGTAGGTGTCGAGCCCCACGATCGGGAAGTCCCCGAGCCCGGGAAGGTAGTAGGTCCCGATCTGGTCCTTGAGCAGCCCGACCCCCGCGGTGGCCGACCAGACGTCGGCCTCCCTGACGGTGACGCTGGCGTCGACCGCCTGCTGCTTGACCGAGTCCGGGGCGAGGCTGTCCTCGACGTGCACCTCGAGCCAGCGGGCCGGCGTCACGGTCATCTCGGTGTGGACGTTCGAGAAGTGGGCCTGGCCCGGGGCGCGGCCGAATCGGAAGTCGTCGGCCACGTTGAAGGTGAAGAGGTCCCTCGAGCCGTAGGTCTTGTCGCGCGTCTGCAGCGTGTTGTTCAGGCCGACCCGTAGGACGTTGGAGGCCTGCAGCTGGTCCACGTTGCGCATGTCGCCGAGCTCGAGAGGGGGCAGGTAGGTGGTGAACGTGCTGCGGTCGATCGGGGGAATCCACGCCGAGTCCTTGTCCCCGTTGGGGATGTAGCGGTAACTGAAGACGGGCGTCAGCAGGTGGCGGATGCCGTCGATGTGCCAGAGGGGGTTCTCGTAGTCGAACACGCCGCTCAGCTTCATGTCCGCGTCGAAGCCGACCTCGCCGAGCGCGCGGCCGACGCCGCCGGGCTCGAGGGCGCCGCTCGTGTTCCAGTAGGCCGTGTAGCGCGCACCGGCAACCGGGGTGAAGTCCACGATGCCCTTGAACGAGAACGGGCGCGAGATCCCCACGAAGGTGTCGAAGCGGTCGGAGACGAGGTGCGCCCCGCCGTCCGGGGGGTTCTCCTCCAGGTGGGCGAGGTCCGAGTCAAGGCGCAGGTAGATGCCGCTCTCCCCGAGGGGCGTCGGCAGCAGGTCGAACCGGAGCTCGGGCAGCCGCTCCTGCACCGGGTAGAACGAGTCGGGCTGGAACCGCGTGAAGACCGAAGCGAAGAAGTCGCCCCCCGTGTACACCGACTCGAGGAAGTTGTCGGGTTCCTGCACCGGGATGAAGTCCTTCGAGTGGAAATCGCGGATCACCTCCGAATCGGTGGAGTAGTTGATGTCGCCGTAGACGGCGAGTTCCGGCGATATCTGCTGGATGTGCTTCCACTCGATGTAGGCGCGGTTGGTGGGCACGGGGTTGTCGAGGATGTCGGTGGTTCGGGTCCCGAAGTCGTGGATGTAGCCCGAGCGCACGTCACCGATCGCCGTGTCCTCGCCGCTCGTGACGTCGTAGTTCACGATGGGGCCCACCATGAGGCCCCGGAAGGTGTAGGCGCCCAGGTCGGGGCCCACGGTCACGCCGGGAACGACCGGTATGTGCACCTCGGCGTCCACGTAGGGCCCGAGCGTATGGCGGTAGCCCCCGTCGAGCGTCACGTCCGCCAGGTTGGCCTCCTTGCCGAGGTCCTGGCCGAGGCGCGAGATGGGCAGCGGCAGGTAGTTGCCGATGCCGATGTCGCCGTTTGCCAGCCGCAGGTACTTGCCGGGGGAGTAGATCAGGCTCTTCGCCTTCACGGTGGGCTGCCAGCGGCCCGGCTCCCCGTAGGTGACCGTCGCGTCGTGCACCACGATCTCCTTGAGGGTGCCGTCGGCCGTCGCGCCCTCTATGTAGTACGGGAAGCGCCCGATCCGCAGCTTGGCCGCCGTGAACTTGCCGCTCACGCGGTTGTAGGTCAGGTGGTCCGCGAGGAGCCGGTCGCCGACCCGCGTCAGGATCACGTGCCCGTCGGCCGACGCCACCTGGGTCTTCTGGTTGAAGCGGATCTCGTCGGCGGTCAGGAGCACGCCGGTGTCGACCAGCCGCGCGTTGCCGCGGGCCACCGTCTCGCCGGTGGCGTAGTCGGTGGTCGTCGTGTCGGCCGAGAGGTCTGCCTGCGTGTCCGCGCGCGCCGGGACCGCAGCGAGGCAGGCTAGTGCGAGGAAAAGGGGGATTCGGCGCGTCACTTGGGCCGAAGCAAAAGCGCCGGACCGCGGGCAAGCAAGCCTCGCAGCCCCTGAAAAAAAGGGCCCAAAAAGCTGCCCTGCGCTCACTTTTGGCTTTTTCAGGGCGCGCAGGCTCCCCATGGTCACCCCACCGCATGCCCAAGAAGCGACCGACACGCACCTCACGAGCCGCGCGAGACATGGCTCCCCTCAGGTCCGAGGTGAGGGAGCTCGGGGCCGCGCTCGGCAGGGTCATCACCCGGATCGAGGGCCCGGAGGCCTTCGACACCGTGGAGACGCTGCGAAGGCTCGCGAAGGCCCGGAGGTCGGGCGACGCGGACGCCGAGGCGGGGCTCGCGCGCGCCGTCGCCCAGCTTGAGCCCGCGGCCGCCTTCAACCAGGCGATGGCCTTCACGCTGTACTTCGAGCTCGTGAACCTGGCCGAGGAAAATTTCCGGATCATGCTGCTGCGCCGCCGCCGCGTGGCCCGCGCGCTCGGCACCGACGGCGGCAAGCCGATCCGCGAGTCGATCGAGGCCGCGGTCCTGGAGCTGAAGGCGGCGGGCGTCACCCCCGAGGCGATGCAGGCGCTCGTGGACCGACTCGGCATCGAGCTGGTCTTCACGGCGCACCCGACCGAGACCAAGCGGCGCACGCTCCTCACCAAGCTGGGACGGCTTGCGGCGATCCTGCGCGCCCGCTCCCAGCCGGAGTCCACCCCCGACTCGGCCGCCTTGAGCCCGCAGACCGTGGAGCGCGAGATCGCTTCCCTGTGGCTCACCGACCGCAGCCGCGTGCGCCGCCCGGAGGTGAAGGACGAGGCGCGCACCGGCCTCTGGTACTTCGACACGACGCTGATCGAGGTTCTTCCCCGGCTGCAGGCCGACATCGCGCTCGCGCTCGAGCGGTACTACCCGGGGGTGCGGGCGCCCGCGCGCTGGCTCACCTTCGGCTCGTGGATCGGCGGCGACCGCGACGGGAACCCCGAGGTGACCGCGGCCGTGACGGCGGAGGTGCTTCGCCTGCACCGCCTGCTCGCGATCGAGAAGCTGCGCTCGAGGGTCCGGCAGCTTGGGCAGACCCTGACCGTGAGCGACCGCCGCGACACGGTGGTGCCCGCCATCAAGCACGAGCTGCGCGAGAGCCTGCACCTCTCCAAGCACCTGGAGAGCCTCCAGCAGCGCTACCCGCACGAGCCCTACCGTCTCCTCCTGGGCGTGCTCCACGAGCGCCTGGGGCAGGCCCGCGACGAGATCCGCGACGGCCAGACGCTGCTCGGCGGCTCGGTCGTGGGCTCTTGCCTCTCCCACGAGACCGTCTCGGAGACCTTCGAGACCATCCGCGCCGGCCTCCAGGCGGGGCGCAGCGGCATGCTGGCGGGCGGCGACCTGGCCGAGGCCGAGATCCAGTTCGGGGTGTTCGGGCTTCACACGGCGCGCCTCGACCTGCGCCAGCACTCGGCGCACCACGAGGCGGCGGTCACCGAGCTGCTCGGAAGGGCCGACTACCCCAAGCTCCCCGAGGAGGAGAAGCGGCGCGTCCTCCTGGAGGCCATCCCCGCGGCCTCGGTCCTCGGGGAGGCGGCCGTCGGCCGGCTCTCGGCGCCCACCCGCAACGTCATCGACCCGATGGTGCTCGCCGCCTCGGCCACGGCCGCCATCGGCCCGGGGGCCCTCGGCATCTACATCATCAGCATGACCAACGGCCTCTCGGACATCCTCGAGGTCGAGCTGCTGCAGGCGCTCGCGGGCTCGCGCCTGCCGATTGCGCCGCTCTTCGAGACCCTCGACGACCTGGAGCGGGCCCCGGAGGTGCTGACCGAGCTCTTCGCGCTGGCCGGGCGCAGGCCGGCGCACCAGCACGTGATGCTGGGCTACTCCGACAGCAACAAGGACTGCGGCTACATCACCGCCAACTGGGCCCTCTTCAAGGCGCAGGAGACCATCTCGCGGGTCTGCCGGGCCGCGGGTGTCGCGGTGACGCTCTTCCACGGCCGCGGCGGCAGCATCGCTCGGGGCGGGGGGCCGGCCGCAAAGGCGATCCTCGCGCAGCCCGCGGGCCTGCGCGACGGCGCCATCCGCGTGACCGAGCAGGGCGAGGTGCTCTCCACGCGCTACCACGATCCCGACCTGGCGCACCGCATCCTGGAGCAGATGGCCTACGGCGTCATGCTCGGCATCCACTTCGCCGGGACCGAGAACGCGGCCCCCCGGGAGTGGCGCGACGCGATGGAGGAGATGAGCCGCAAGGGCTTCGAGGCCTACCGGGCCCTCGTCCACGACGACCCGGAGTTCCTCGTGTTCTGGCGGCAGGCGACGCCGATCGACGAGATCAGCAACCTCAAGCTCGGATCGCGGCCCACCTACCGCAGGGCGACGCAGAGCGTCTCCGACCTGCGGGCGATCCCGTGGGTGTTCTCTTGGATGCAGAGCCGTTTCAACTTCCCGGGCTGGTTCGGGCTGGGGAGCGCGCTCGAGTCGATGCTCTCGCGGGGAGCGCACGAGCGCCGGCTCCTGCGTGAGATGCACGCCGGCTGGCCCTTCTTCCAGACCCTGATCGACAACGCCCAGCTGACCATGCGCAAGGCCGACATGGGCATCGCCTCCCTCTACGCGGGGCTGGTCGAGGACCCGCGGGTGCGCCGGCGCGTGCTCGGGATCCTGAGCACCGAGTTTGAACGCACGGAGCGGGCCATCCTGGCCGTCACCGGGCAGAAGCGCCTGCTCGGCCGCGAGCCGGTGCTGCTGCGCTCGGTCGAGCTTCGAAACCCCTACATAGACCCGCTCAACTACATCCAGGTGGACATGATCCGGCGCCTGCGAAGCGGCTCGCTCAGCCCCCGGCAGACCGACGAGGTGCGCGCCGTCGTGGAGCTCACGATCAACGGCATCAGCGGCGGCCTCAAGAACACGGGCTGACCCGTATCTTTTTGATGTGGTATGTGAAGCGAATCTGCCTAGCCTCACGCGATCCAACACCCCTGAGCAGTGATCCTCCCCAAGACTGACCTCGAGGCCCTCCTGCATGCCCGCCACGGCGCCCCCCACGCCGTCCTGGGAATGCATCCCATCACCTACCGCCGCAGCCAGGGCCTGGTCGTGCGGGCCTTCCTGCGCGACACCGCCCGCTGCGAGGTGGTGCTCGTGGACGACTCGCCCCCGACCCGCGTCGAGATGAAGCTGGTGGCCCCCGAGGGGCTCTTCGAGGTCTTCATCCCGAAGCGCGCCGAGGTGTGCGCCTACGAGCTGGCCACGGCGTCCTACGGCGGCGCCCTGCGGCAGTTCCGGGACCCGTACTGCTTCCTTCCCACGCTCGGCGACCAGGACCTGTACCTGTTCAACGAGGGCAACGAGCACCGCATCTACACCAAGCTCGGGGCGCACCTGCGCGACCTGGGCGGCGTCAAGGGCGTGGCCTTCGCGGTGTGGGCGCCCTCCGCGTCGCGCGTATCGGTGGTAGGCGACTTCAACGGCTGGGACGGTCGCTACCACACCATGCGCAGCCTCGGGGCCTCGGGGGTGTGGGAGATCTTCATCCCTGGGGCCGCGGCCGGGCTCCTCTACAAGTTCGAGATCCGCGACCAGCACGGCACGATCCGGGTGAAGACCGACCCCTACGGGACACGCTTCGAGGCGCCCCCGGGCAACGCTTCGATCGTCTGCGAGGTCGACAGCCACGTCTGGGACGACGCCGCCTGGATGGAGCGGCGCCGCTCCAAGGCCGGCAAGCTGGACCAGCCGGTTTCGATCTACGAGGTCCACCTGGGCTCGTGGAGGCGCAAGCCCGAGGAGGGCAACCGCCCGCTCACGTACCGCGAGCTCGGCCCTCAGCTGGCCGACTACGCGACCGAGATGGGCTTCACCCACCTCGAGATCATGCCCATCTCCGAGCATCCCTTCGACGGGTCGTGGGGCTACCAGGTGACCGGCTTCTTCGCCCCGACGCAGCGCTTCGGCTCGCCGGAGGACTTCGCGTGGATGGTCGACCACCTCCACCAGCGCGGGATCGGCGTCCTCCTCGACTGGGTGCCCGCGCACTTCCCCAGGGACGCCTTTGCGCTCGCCGAGTTCGACGGGACGCACCTCTACGAGCACGCGGACCCGAGGCAGGGCGCCCACATGGACTGGGGCACGCTCATCTTCAACTACGGCCGCAACGAGGTGCGCTGCTTCCTGATCGCCTCGGCGCTCTCCTGGCTCGAGCGCTACCACCTGGACGGCCTGCGTGTCGACGCCGTGGCCTCGATGCTGTACCTGGATTATTCGAGGGGGGCGGGGGAGTGGGTGCCCAACCGCTACGGCGGCCGGGAAAACCTGGAGGCGATCGACTTCCTGCGGCGCGTGAACGACCTGGTGCACCACTACAACCCGGGGGCGCTCATGATCGCCGAGGAGAGCACGTCGTTTCCGAGCGTGACCCGCCCGACCGCCGACGGCGGCCTCGGCTTCGACTTCAAGTGGAACATGGGCTGGATGCACGACACGCTGCAGTACTTCTCGAAGGAGCCCGTCCACCGCCGGTTCCACCAGAACGACCTGACGTTTGGCATGCTCTACCAGTATGCCGAGCACTTCGTCTCGGTGTTCTCGCACGACGAGGTCGTGCACGGGAAGGCATCGATGCTCTACAAGATGGGGGCCTGGCACATCCCTGAGAAGGCAGCGAACCTGCGCGCCCTCTACACCCACATGTGGGCCTACCCGGGCAAGAAGCTCCTCTTCATGGGGGCCGAGTTCGCGCAGTCCCAGGAGTGGAACCACGCCTCGAGCCTGGACTGGCACCTGCTGCAGTACATGGACCACGAGGGGGTGCGCAGGCTGGTCAGCGACCTGAACCGGCTCTACACGTCCGAGCCCGTCCTCGGCTCGAACGACTTCAACCCCCACGGCTTCCGCTGGATCAACTGCGTCGACTCCGACGCCAACCTGATCGCCTACCTGCGGACCGACGCCGCCGAGGAGACGCTCTTCGTCGTGGTCGGCCACTTCGGGGGCGCCACCCGGCACCACCGGGTGGGCGTGCCCCGCCGCGGATGGTGGAAGGAGGCCATCAACTCGAACAGCGAGTACTACGGCGGTTCGGGCCTGGGCAACGAGGGTGGCCGGACGGCCTCTGAGATCCCGCGGGACGGCTACAGCCAGTCGATCGAGGTGACTCTCCCGCCCCTGACCACCGTTATTTTCAGGTGGACGGCCTCCGGCTAGCAGAGGCGGCCGCAGGTCGGGAATTTTTGGCTCGCGACCCTTCCGGTCAGGCCGCACATTCGTTTCCAATCACAACGTCACTCGCAGCTCATTCATGGCGCGCAAAATAAGCTTCATCAACTACAAGGGCGGTGTCGGGAAAACCTCGCTCATCGTGAACACGGCCGCGGCCCTAGCCAAGATGGGCAAGCGCGTGCTGTTGTTTGATTTGGATACGCAGTCCAATGCAAGCATCTGGCTTCTGAAGCTTGACCGCTGGAACAAGATCAACGCCTCGGGCGAGGGCTCGATTTACTCGATATTCGACCCGGGCAAGGCCCACATCAAGGACTTGGTGATCAAGGACGTGGTGGAGGGCAAGGCGGGGGAGAAGCTGCTGCCCGGTCTGGACCTCGTGCCGACCACCTTCAACCTGGTCGACCTCGAGGCCGAGTTCTCGGGCGACGCGCGCCGGCCGGCCTATTTGGTGTTCAGCGAGCAGGTCGCGATGCTCGAGCCCCACTACGACTTCATCCTCTTCGACTGCCCGCCCAACATCCTGCGCGCCTCGCAGTGCGGCGTCTTCACGTCGAACGAGATCTACGTGCCGTCGAACCCGGACGCCCTGAGCCTGATCGGCTTTACGCTGCTGGTCGACAAGCTGCACAAGTTCCATGCGATATCCGGCAGCTTCCGCAAGGCGTCCATGGGGCCGCCGGCCGCCGTG
>CAIXHE010000021.1 GCA_903919205.1 uncultured Opitutaceae bacterium
ACCCCGAATCGGGAAGCCATCCAGCGCCTGCGCATCCTCTCAAGGGGCTGGTCGTAGTACCTGAAGACGACCACCGTCAAAAGGGCGATCGCGGCCCACGCGGCCAGAATGGACGGAAGCCTTTGAAGGGGCGGTAGGTGTTCGAAGAAGCGCGAATGGATTCTCATGACCGGCCATTGAATCAAATAGAGTATGAAAGTGACCTCGCTCAGAAGCCGGTCGCCTGGACGCGATGGATTTCGCACGGTCTGCAGCGCGAGCGGGGCGGCCAGAAGCGCGAGAGCGAACTGAAACGCCCGCTTCGCCGGCTGGTCCTCGACCGTGGCGCCGTGTTTCATGTTCTCGACCAGGGGCCTCAGGCTGGGGCTCAGGGCGCACGCCGCGACGAGCGCCAGGGTCGCGACCAGTGAAGCCGTGACTAACCCCCGCGAGGGTCGCCAGCCCGTGCCTGAGGCAACGGCTCCGGCGAGGAAAAGCAACCCGTACGTCGCGACGCTGCGGGGTGCATCCTCCCCGGTGTCACGAAGGTACAAGAACAGGGCTAAGCCCGACGCGGCTGCGGCCGTCCAGATCCATACCCTTTTCGACGAGCCGCGCGCGAAGACGGCCATCAGCAGGGCGAACGCGAGGTAGAACTGAACCTCGATATCGAGGGACCAAGCGGGCACGAGGGCGCCCAGGCTCTTCGGCAGGCACGCATAACCCAGGATGAGCGCATTGGGCACAAGCGCTGCTGGCCAGCCGACCGGGAGGGGTGAGGTCGACAGCAGCGAGGGTCCGAGGGCGGCCTGCACGGCGGTCGCGATCAGGTTTGCGAGCCAGAACACGGGCAGCAGGCGCAGGGATCGCGAGACCAGAAACGCTGCCGCAGGAGCCCGCGCGTGCGAGTACTTCTGCGCCCACATCCGGTGGATCCAAAAACCGCTGAGCGTGAAGAACATGAGCACGGCCCAGTTCCCGAGGTCGAATCGGCAACTGTGGGACACGAGCACGACCAGAGCCAAGAAAAGGCGAAACGCGCCCGGTCCGACGCGTGTCATGGCCGCCGGCGCCTCATCGTCGACGACGCCGAGCGACCGAGATCCTGGTTAGCTGTCGAGGCCGGGCGCAACATCTGGGAATGAATCGTTTTGAGGGATCCGGGAGACCATAGGACGACTTTTCCGGCAGTGGCAACGCACGTGCTCGAGGGTGCCCGCTGCGCGGAGGGCTGGGGCGCCGCGCTCCGCGCCCTCAGCCCGAGGCGGCCGCGCCAGAGGGGTCACGCGCGCGTGACTCGGATCGAAACGGACTGCTCCGAAAACCCGAGGTATTCATAGGCCACTGATCGGGCGGCCACGAACTCCTGCCATGCCCTGAACTCGCCCAGTCTCCAGCCGCGGTAGCCGAGATACTCGTCGAAAACGATCACGGTGCCCTCCGCGATGCGGGGGCCTATCAGGCCGAGCACGCAGTGGGCCGCCTCGTAGGTGTCCGAGTCGACGTGGGCGAAGGAGAACGGGCCCGGGTTGCTCGAGAGGAACCCCGGGAGCGAGGCGTCAAACCATCCCGCCGTCAGCCGCACGTTGGGCTCCACGCGCGGCGCTCGGCCGCCTGTGTCGAACGTCCCCTTTCTTAGTCCCCACCCGCGCCAGTCCTCGCGAAGGCCCTGGAAGCTGTCGAATCCGTGCACGATTCTCGGCCGGGCGGCCCGCGCGAGGAGGTTGAGCGAGACCCCCCTCCAGACGCCGAACTCGGCGATCAAGCCCTCTGCCGGGGCCCTCTCCAGCGCATGAACCAACAGGTCGCCACGTTTCGAGAACTGGAGCGCGAGTGCCATGCGCTCCTGCACGTAGTCCGCGCATTCCGACGCCGTCCGCCGCGCGAGCTCCTCGGACAAGGCATCCCGGGGAAGGCTCCGCGCCACGTGGGCCGCGGTCGGCACCAGGGTCCGGTCAAGGACGGCCCTAACGGCCCTCTTCAAAGCCTTTTTCATCGTGGAGGCGCTCCCGCACGGGCGCGCCGGCGCAAGGTGTGGCGGCTCAACGCGGCCTTGGCAAACCCTCCCGGCGGACGGGAGGCCGGTAAAGAGTCTTGAGATTCGGCGCCGGGCGCGTAGCGTCTCCAAACCCAACACTTGGCCATAGTAACCGTAGCCGAAATAGCCTCCCACGTTCCCAGCGGTCTCGTCGATGCAGCGCTTCCCGTAGCCCTGTTCGTAGGGGGGCTCATCGGGTTTGGCGTCGTCTGGGTCGTCACCCGCTACACGCGCAAGGTGGCCCACGATCAGGCGTCTGAGCTGATCGAGGTCGCGCGGCGCGAGGCGGCGGTCGCCGCGGGAGAGGTGAGGCAGAAGTCCGAGGCCGAGATCCAGGAGAAGCGGGCGGAGCTGAACCGCGAGTTCGACCGGCGCGAGATCGAGGCGGACGTGCGGCTGCGCGAGATCAAGGCCCACGAGGAGTCCCTGGCCCTCCTCGACTTCCAGCTCGAGCAGCGCCAAGAGCGGCTGAACCGCGAGAACGCGGCCATCCGCCAGGCCCGCGACGCCATCCGCGACCTTTCCAAGAACGTGCGCAAGCGCCTGGAGGGCGTGTCCCAGATGGACGCCGAGGAGGTCCGCAAGCAGCTTCGCGAGGAGGTTCTCCTCGAGTGCCAGGACGAGCTGCGCGCGATGCGCCGCGAGATGCTCGAGAAATCCGAGCAGGAGCTCCAGACCCAGTCCCGCCGGATCCTGATCGCCTCCATGCAGCGCCTGGCGAGCAAGCCGAACACCGACCTGACGGCGTCGCTTGTGCACCTCCCGAGCGAGGACATGAAGGGGCGCCTGATCGGGCGCGAGGGCCGCAACATCAAGTCGTTCGAGGCGGCGACCGGAGTCACGCTCCTGATCGACGAGTCCCCCCAGCTGGTGCTCCTCTCGTCGTTCGACCCCGTTCGCCGCGAGATCGCGCGCAACGCCCTCGAGGCGCTCGTCAAGGACGGGCGCATCCATCCCGCCAGCATCGAGGAATACGTGAAGCGGGCCCAGGACGAGATCGACCTGTCGACCACCCAGGCGGGCGAGGATGCCGTCAACAAGCTGAACATCAACGGCCTGCATTCCGAGATCATCAAATTGCTCGGCAAGCTGAAGTACCGCTTCTCCTACAACCAGAACGTGCTCGATCACTCGGTCGAGACGGCCTTCCTTGCCTCGCTGATCGCGAGCGAGATCGGGCTCGACCCGAACCTGGCCAAGCGGGCGGGCCTGCTGCACGACCTCGGCAAGGCCGTCCCCGGCGAGCTCGAGGGCAGCCACGCGAGCATCGGAGCTGACTTCATCAAGCGTCACGGCGAGACGCCGATCGTCGTCAACGCGGTGGCGGCCCACCACGAGGAGGTGAAGCCCGAGACCATCTACGCCGGCATCGTGATCCTTGCCGACACGATCTCCGCGACGCGCCCGGGCGCCCGTGCGGAGTCCATGGAGAGCTACATCCAGCGGCTCAAGCGCCTCGAGGAGCTCGCCGTCTCGGTCGCCGGCGTGCAGCAGGCGTTCGCGATCCAGGCGGGCCGCGAGATCCGGGTGGTCGTCTCGCCCCAGGAGGTCACCGACGACCGTGCGAGGGAGATCGCCAAGGACCTCCGGCAGCGCATCGAGGCCGAACTGCAGTACCCGAGCACCATCAAGATCACCGTGATCCGCGAGGCCCGCTACACCGAAACGGCCACCTGAGACCTCCATGGAAGCGCATCTAATCGAGGTCTTGGGAATGCTGGTGAGATGGCTGCACGTGATCGCCGGCATCGCCTGGATCGGCAGCTCCTTCTACTTCGTATGGCTCGACAACAGCCTCGACGCCCCGGAACCCGACTCCGAGGAGGCCAAGAAGGGCGTCTCCGGCCAGCTCTGGGCGATCCATGGGGGCGGCTTCTACAATCCCCAGAAGTACGCCGTGGCCCCGGCGAGGCTGCCCGAGAAGCTCCACTGGTTCAAGTGGGAGGCCTATACGACCTGGCTTAGCGGGACCGCCCTGCTCGTGCTCGTCTACTGGCTTAACGCGCAGTCGATGATGGTAGACCCGTCGGTTGCCGTCCTGACGACTCCCCAGGCCGTGGGGATCGGCCTCGCGAGCATGGTGGGATCCTGGGTGGTGTACGACCTGATCTGCCGCTCGCCGCTGCGCCGCCACAACGGCGTCATCGCCCTCATCGTCTTCGGGCTGATGACCCTGCTGGCGTTCGGTCTGACGCGCACCTTCGGCGGGCGCGCGGCCTACATCCACGTGGGCACCTCGATCGGCACGATCATGGCGGCCAACGTCTTCTTCCTGATCATCCCCGGCCAGAAGCGCATGGTCGCTGCAATGAGGGCCGGCCAGAAGCCCAACCCCGAGGACGGAATCCGCAGCAAGCAGCGCAGCGTCCACAACAACTACTTCACGCTGCCGGTCGTGTTCATCATGATCAGCAACCACTACGCGGCGACCTACAGCCACCCGCACGCGTGGGCGATCCTGGCGCTGATCGGCGGGGCAGGCGTGCTGATCCGCGTTTACTTCAATCGCAAGCACAAGGGCTACTTCGCGTGGCCGTCCCTCGTGGGAGCGGCCCTCCTCCTCGGGATCGTGACGGTCTGGACGGCGCCCCACGTGGCCGCGATCCCCCCGGTCCAGGGTGCGGTCACGCTCGACCGCGTGCGCACGATCGTGGGCCAGCGCTGCGTGACGTGCCATTCGATGACCCCCACTTTCCCGGGCATCACGCAGCCGCCCGCGGGCGTGGTGCTGACGACGCCCGAAGGCATCGTGCAGAACTCGCAGCGGATCTTCCAGCAGGTGTGGGTCACGAAGATCATGCCTCTTGGCAACGCCACGCACATCACGGACGACGAGCGCGCGGTCATTGCCACCTGGGTCGCCGCGGGCGCCCCGCGCAACTAGCCCTTCGTCAGGGATTCAGGGCGGCGAGCACCTGCGCGTGGAGCGCCGGGTTCGCCGAGGCCAGGGTCGCCGTCGCGGGGTAGGCAGCGCCGCCTTTCGGGTCGCTGATGACGCCCCCTGCACCCCCGATGATCGGCACCAGCGCGGCGATGTCCCATAGGTTCATGATCGGGTCGAACATCACGTCGGCCCAGCCCGTGGCCACAAGAAGGTAGCCGTAGCAGTCGCCCCAGGTCCGCGCCACGCGCGCCCGTCCCATCAGGGTCTGGAAGCCGGGCCCGCCCGAGCAGGCGGGGAGCGCCGCGGGGTCGCTGGTCAGCAGCGTGGCCTCCTCGACGCGGGCGGTGGCGCGGGACCGCACGGGCCTTCCGTTGAGCGTGGTGACCGTTCCGTCGCCGATCACGAGCTGGCCCAGGATCGGCTGGTGGATGCATCCGAGCACCGGCGTGCCCTCGTGCAGCAGGGCGATCAGGGTGCCGAAGAGCGGGACGTTCGCGGTGAACGACTTCGTGCCGTCGATGGGGTCCAGCACCCACACGAACTCCGCGCCGGGCCGTTCCGAGCCGAACTCCTCGCCGATGACGCCGTGCTGCGGGAACCTCCCGGCGATCGCCCTGCGCATCAGCTGCTCCGCGCCGCGGTCGGCCGCGGTCAC
The DNA here is from genome assembly GCA_903919205.1 of uncultured Opitutaceae bacterium. Classification (GTDB taxonomy): domain Bacteria; phylum Verrucomicrobiota; class Verrucomicrobiia; order Opitutales; family Opitutaceae; genus Palsa-1447. The sequence goes on from CAIXHE010000021.1 coordinate 5,557, forward strand.
GGGCGAATGGTCGGCCTTGAACTCGACCGCCACGTCCTTGGCGCCGTAGAAGGGCCGGATGAAATCGCCGCTCGCAGCGGCGAGCTCGGCGATGAAGGAGCGATAGGGGTCGAGGTTCACGCCTTGTTTCAATCCGCGAACACGCGCAAAGACACGAAAAATTGAGCTCGGAGCCGCGGCGGTTTGCGCGAAGATTGCCGCATGTCCTGGACGGAACAGAGGGTGTTCTTCATCGACTTCGAGGGTAGCCGCGGGTCGGGCGTCGTCGAGTACGGCGTCGCTGCGGTGCTCGGGGGCCGGGTCGAGTCCTCGCTCACGAGGCTGTGCGCGCCCACCGGTAGGGTTCGCGAGGAGGACCGGGGCGTCCACGGGCTCTCCGAGGAGGAGCTGTCGGAGTGCGAGCCCTTCTCCGATGACTGGGAGGTGTTCGCGGACATGCGCGAGCGCGGCCCCCTGGCCGCCCATTTTGCCGGCACCGAGAACGCGCTGCTTTCGGGCACGTGGCCCTATCCCCGGAGCTCCCCCGATTTTGCGCGTCCCGGCGGCCGGGTGGTGGACTGGGGCCCGTGGATCGACACCGGCCGCCTCTACGGACAGCTCTACCCGGGCCTGAAGTCGAGCGGACTCGAGTGGCTGGTCGCGGCGTGCGGCCTCCAGGCCGAGCTCGACGTGCTCGCCGCCCAGCACTGCCCCAAGGGTCGCCGCCGCTACCACGCGGCCCTCTACGACGCGCTCGCGGGCGCGCTGCTCCTTGCCTCGCTCTCGAGGGTGCCGCAGCTGGCCGCGCTGTCGACCCTGCAGCTGATCGCGCTCAGCACCCTCGACCCGCGCAAGCGCGAGTCGATCGTCCAGGGAGACCTGTTCTAGGCTTTAGGCCGGCCCGCGCGGCCCCGCACCACCAGCCGCAGCAGGAAAAGGGCGTTGGTCCTCAGGTAGCGCGGCCCCAGGCGCAGCGGCTCGGTGCCGAGCCTGAAGAGCCACTCGAGCCCGCTTTGCTGCATCCAGCGCGGGGCCTGCGGCTTGCGACCCGAGTGGAAGTCGAAGGCGGCGCCGATGCCCACCAAGAGCGCGGGCGCGAGGGCCTTGCCGGGTCCCGCCATGAAGCGCTCCTGCTTGGGCGTGCCGAGGCCCACCCAGACCACGTCGGCGCGCGAAGCCGCGACCTCATCGGCGAGGCCGGCGAGCTCCCCCTCCTCCAGCTCCCGGTAGGGCGGCGACACCGCCCCTGCCACCTGCAACCCGGGGAAGCGCGTGCTCAGCCTGTCCGCGAGCCGGTCGGCGACCCCGGGGGCGCCCCCGTAGAAGAAGTGCCGTAGTCCGACCGACCGCCCCGCGTCGCAGACCGCGAGCAGCAGGTCGGGGCCGTACACCCGCTCGGCCGTGCGGGGTCCGAGCCACACCAGAGGCATGCCGTCGGCGGTGGTCAGCCAGGACTCGTTCAGGATCCTCATGAAGCCCGGGTCGGATCCAGCCTCGACGATCCCGTGCACGGTCGCCAGGCACACGTAGCGGCCGGCGCTCGCACCTCGCGAGGCGACAATCAGGTCGCGCGCCCGTGCCAGGGTGAGTGCCGAAATCCCCACGCCGAGCACGGTGTAGCGCGGCGCCGGGGCGGATGTCATGGGGCGAACCGTGCCACGAGCTTGGCCAGCCGGCAATCCGCGAGCGAGTCGAGCCTCAGGTCGACGTGGCTGAAGTCGTGGTGCCCCGTGGAGACGTTCGGAACCGCGACGGCCCACAGGCCCGCGCGCTTGGCCGCGGTGGTGCCCGTGTGGGAATCCTCGAAGGCGATGGCCTCGTGCCCGCGAAGGCCGAACGCATTGAGCACCAAACGGTAAAGGTCGGGCTCGGGCTTGGGGGACGCGACGTCTTCGCGGCAGGCGACGAAGTCGAAGCGCTCGCGCAGGCCGAGCCTGTTCAGGTGACCCTCGACGTGGGGATGGCGCGAGTTCGAGGCGAGGCCCACCTTTAGGCCGGCCGCCGCGGCCTCGCCGATCAGGGCCTGTATTCCCGGCAGGACGGGCAGCGCGAGGTCGCGGGCGACGTTGAAGGCCCTCCGCTCGCGGTCGAGGGCCGCGCGGTCCGCACCGGGCCCGAACTCCCGCCAGGGATCGAAGGCGTAGTCGGCGTGGCCGACGCTGCGCGTGAACAACGGCCGGTCGAACGCCTTCCCGTGGGCCGCGTGCACGTCGCCATAGGCGTCGATAAGGGCGGTCTCCGTGTCCAGGATCAGCCCGTCGAAGTCGAAGACGAGGGCGCGGATCATGCGGGTACGGGCACGGCGAGCGGCGTCTCGACTCCGCCGCGTGCGACGCGGATGCCCGCGAGCGCGGCGAGCGCGATCACGAAGAGGACGGCGAAGCCCGCCGGGGGCCCCCACCAGTCGATGACCACCATGGCGCAGACGAGCGCGGTCCTGAGCATCCGGTCGAAGATGGTGTAGAATATCCCGACTCGGCCCATCACCTCGGGAGGCACGAGGTGGAGCATGAGGGTGCCGCGGGCCACCCGGCTGCCGGCCGTCCCGAAGCCCATGAGGAGGGTCGCCAAGGCGTAGGCGAGCGGCACGCGAAAGCAGAGGATCATCGCCAGGCCCGCGATGAACGTGGTCACGCACCCGACCACCGCCGGGTACGCCCGGGCCTGGGCGAGCAGGCGCGGCAGGAACGCGCCCGCGGCCATGGCGCCCAGGGCGAAGCCTATCTCGCCCAACCCGTAGAGCGAGGAGCTCGCATGCATCGTCTGCGACACGTAGATGGGGAAGAGGTAGTTGCTCACCATCACGATGATGAAGGGCATGAGCGAGCACCCGAGGAAGAGCGCGAGGGCGGGTCGTGCCTTGAGCCAGCGCCAGCCGGCGAGGATGTTGGTGAGGGCGCCAGGCCGCGCCTCGCCCGGGGGCGGCTCCGCCTTCAGGTGCGTCGCCTGGTAGGGGATCGAGGCCTGGAGCCAGAAGCTGAAGAGGTAGGTGGACGCGTCGAAGAGCAGGATCGACCAGAGGGGCACGCGGTCGACCAGCATCGCCCCGAGGCCGCCGGCGATCATCATCGCGATCTGCCCCTGGACCTCGAGCAGGCCCATCAGCGACTGGTACTGTTCCCTGGGGACGATCTGCTGGATGAACGCGAACTTGGCGGGGTAGTGCAGGGTGTAGTAGCTCATCCCGCAGAAATAGATGGTCATCAGCTGCCAGGTCCCGAATCGCCCGAGCGCGATCCCGAGCAGGGCCATGGAGAGGGTCGCGGTGAACCCCCAGGCCTCGCCCGCTAGGAGGGCCATCTTTCGCGAATGGCGGTCTATCCAGGCGCCGTACGAGGGCATGACCAGCATGAGGGCGACGGTCGTGATGACGGTGATCGTCCGGAAGGACGCGTTGCCGTCCGGCCTGTGCACGAGCAGCCACGGGATCGCGAAGATCGTGATCCCGCTCCCCACGGACCCCATCGTGTTGGCGATGAAGAGCCGCTGGATGCGCGTGTCTTTCAGGATTTCCCTCATGGCAATGGCACCGAGACTTTTTCGTTGCGCCTCAGGCGATGCAAGCGTTCACCATGCTTATCTTCTTATGCGCCTGTGCCTCGCTCTGATCCTCACCCTGTTCACGACGGCGCTCGCGCGCGCGGACGATTCCTTCACCCAGAGCCTCACCCCTGACGACTTCCAGGCCACCGGGCTCGCTAAGCTCACGCCAGAGGAGCGCGCCCGCCTGGACGCCCTTGTCAGGGCCCTGCAGGCCGGCACCCTGACGCGGGCCAAGGTGGAGGCAGCCCGGGAGGTGCGCGAGCAGGCCAAGGCCGAGGTCAAGGCCGAGGTGGTCGAGCAGGTGAAGGCCGAGGTGCGCGAGCAGGTCAAGGCCGAGTACAAGGCGGAGGTGGCCAAGGATAGCCAGAAGAAGGCCTCCTCGGGGGGATTCCTGAGCTCCTTCAAGGTGCTGCTCAAGCCGGGCACCGTCATCGAGTACACCACGCTCGACGAGGCGATCGTCCCCCCCTTCAACGGCTGGCGCAAGGGCAGCATCTTCCTGCTGACCAACGGACAGCGGTGGATCGTCAGCGATAACGACGCCTACTGGGCGCCGACGTCAAACCAGCCTGTGCGCGTCCACATCGTGCCGGGTTCGATGGGCAGCTTCTTCATGGAGATCGACCACGGGGGGCGCCCCCGGGTCAAGTTCCTCGACAACGTGAAGCAGGCCGCGCCCGCCAAGTAGCCTACGGCGCCGCGGGCTCCTCGTCCGGGGGGGCGCTCTCCTCCTCGGTCTCGATGATCCGGGCTATGCTGAGCAGCTTGTCGCCCTCGGCGAGCGTGAGCAGCTTGACGCCCTTGGCGCCTCGGCCCGTCTCGCGGATCTCGGATACTCGGGTGCGGATGCTCTGGCCCTTGGCCGTCAGCAGCATCACCTCGCCGCCGTCGCGCACGCTGATCGCCCCGGCCACGTTGACCGACCCGTCCTCGGGCAGGTCGATCGCGATGACGCCCGTGCCCCCGCGGCTGATCAGCCGGTAGTCCTCAAACTGCGTCCGCTTGCCGATGCCGTCCTCCCGGGCGATCAGAAGCCGGTCGAGCGGGTCGCACACCTCGATCGCCTTCACGTGGTCGCCGTCGATCTTGAAGCGCATGCCGGTCACCCCGACCGTGTCGCGGCCCTGGTCCCTCAGGTCCTCCTCGTTGAAGCGGACCGCCTGGCCCTTGTGGCTGACGAGGATGATCTCGTTCTGGCCGGTCGTGAGCACGCAGCCGACCAGCGAGTCGCCCTCCTCGAGCTTGATCCCGCGAAGGCCGCCCTCGCGGGTCGCGTTCGCGTAGTCGGTCAGGTTCGTCTTCTTGGTGATCCCCGCCTTGGTGGCCATCACCAGGTGCAGCGTGCCCTCGAAGTCCTTCACGCAGATCATGGCGGCTATCTTCTCGCCCTCGGCCAGCCGCAGGAAGCTCGAGACCGACTTGCCCTTCGAGGCCCGCGTGCCCTCGGGCACGTCGTAGACCTTCTTCGCGTGGCATTGCCCCGTGTTCGTCATGAACAGGATGAAGTCGTGCGTGCTCGCGGTGAAGAGGTGCTCCACGAAGTCCTCGTCGTAGGTCTCCGTCCCGATGATGCCCTTGCCGCCGCGCTTCTGGGAGCGGTAGTCGGCCACGCGCGTCCTCTTGATGAAGCCGAGGTGCGAGACCGTGATGACGCACCCCTCGTTCGGGATCACGTCCTCCATGCGGAACTCCCCGGCGGCCGCGATGATCTCGGTCCTGCGCGGCGAGGCGTACTTGGCCTTCATCTCGAGCAGCTCGCTCTTGATGAGGGCGAGCAGCTTCGCCTCCGACTCGAGGATCCCGCGCAGCTCCTCGATCAGCTTCATGAGCCCCAGGTACTCGGCCTCGATCTTGCCGCGCTCGAGGCCGGTCAGCTGGTAGAGCCTGAGCTCGAGGATGGCGTCGGTCTGGCGTTCGGAGAGGGGATACTTCGCCATCAGCTTCACCTTGGCCTCGTCCCGGTTGCTCGAGGCCCGGATGATCTTCACGAAGTCGTCCAGGTTATCCAGGGCGATGATGTAGCCCTCCAGGATGTGGGCCCGGTCCTCGGCCTCTCGCAGGCGGAAGCGGGTGCGTCGGGTCACGACGTCGCGGCGGTGCTCGATGTAGCACTCGAGCAGCTCCTTGATGTTCATCTGCTTCGGCCGCTTTCGGTCGAGGGCGAGGAGCGTCACGCCGAAGGACGACTCGAGGGCCGTCTTCTGGAAGAGCTGGTTGATCACCACCTTGGCCTGCTCGCCGCGCTTCAGCTCGACGACGATGCGCGTGTTCTCGTCGGACTCGTCGCGCAGGTCGCGGATGCCGTCGAGCTCCTTCTCGGAGACCAGCTCGGCGATGCGCGTCACCAGGTTCGCCCGGTTCACGTTGTAGGGGATCTCGGTGATGACGATCTGCTCCATGCCGCCCTTCAGCTCCTCGGAGTGCGCCTTGCCGCGGATGCGCACGATGCCCTTGCCGGTGCGCAGGTAGCTGAGGATGGCCTCGCGGCCGGAGATGACGCCGCCTGTCGGGAAGTCCGGGCCCTGCACGATGTTGCAGAGGTCGTCGACCGACACCGAGGGCCGGTCCAGGATGGCGCACGCGGCGTCGATGATCTCGCTCAGGTTGTGGGGCGGGATGTTGGTCGCCATGCCCACCGCGATGCCGGTCGAGCCGTTCATCAGCAGGTTGGGGAGGGCCGCCGGCAGCACCGTCGGCTCGGTGGTCGACTCCTTGTAGTTGGGCGAGAAGTCGACGGTCTCCTCCTCGATGTCCTTCAGGAGCTCCTCGGCCGTCTCGTTGAGCCGGCACTCGGTGTAGCGGTAGGCGGCCGGCGGGTCGCCGTCGACCGAGCCGAAGTTCCCCTGGGGGTCGATCAGCGGGTAGCGCATCACCCAGGTCTGCGCCAGGCGCACCAGGGTGTCGTACACCGACGCGTCGCCGTGGGGGTGGTAGTTCTTCAGCACCTCGCCGACCACGCCGGCGCACTTGTCGAAGGGCCGGTTGTGCACCAGGCCCTCCCTCAGCATCGCGTAGAGGATCCTTCGCTGCACGGGCTTGAGCCCGTCGCGCGCGTCGGGACGCGCGCGCGAGATGATGACCGACATCGAGTAATCGATGTAGGCCGTCTGCATGATGTCGGTGATGTTGGCCGAGTGGAGCTTTTCGGAGCCTGTGTACACGGGAGAAGGGAAGGGGGGTG
>CAIXHE010000022.1 GCA_903919205.1 uncultured Opitutaceae bacterium
AGGACCAGCTGATCCGCACGACGCTCATGGAGAAGCTCAAGCAGGCCTCCGTGCCGCGCATCTTCATCGAGCGCGCGTCGAACCGCGTGCGCGTCAAGATCTACACCGCCCGCCCCGGCATCGTCATCGGCCGCAAGGGCCAGGAGGTCGAGAACATCAAGGCCCACCTGGTGAAGATCACCGGCAAGGAGATCCTACTGGACATCCAGGAGGTGAAGAAGCCCGAGATCGAGGCCCAGCTGGTCGCCGAGAACGTGGCCCTCCAGCTCGAGCGGCGCATCACCTTCCGCCGCGCCATGAAGAAGGCCGTCGAGATGGCCATGGCGCTCGGCGCCGAGGGCATCAAGATCCAGTGCTCGGGCCGCCTGGGCGGCGCCGACATCGCGCGCCGCGAGTGGCAGCGCAAGGGCAGGGTGCCCCTCCAGACCCTGCGCGAGAACATCGACTACGGCTTCTCCGAGGCCCTCACCGTTTACGGCAAGATCGGCGTCAAATGCTGGATCTGCAAGAAGGAGGCCGACGCGGCCTGATCGCCGCCTCCGCCCAAAACCAACGACTTAGGATACCCGTCCCATGGCCCTCGCTCCCGCACGCACCAAGTACCGCAAATCCCAGAAGGGGTCCCGCGCCGGCAACGCCAAGCGCGGCAACACGCTCGCCTTCGGCGAGTTTGGCCTGCAGTCCCTCACCCGCGGGCCGATGACCGGCCAGCAGATCGAGGCCGCGCGCGTCACCATCTCGCGCCACCTCAAGCGCAAGGGAAAGCTCTGGATCCGGGTGTTCCCCCACAAGCCGGTCACCAAGAAGCCCGCCGAGGTCCGCATGGGCCAGGGCAAGGGCCCGGTCGAGTTCTACGTCGCCGTCATCAAGCCCGGCGCGATCCTCTTCGAGCTCGCCGGCATCCCGGCCCGCGTCGCCAAGGAGGCCTTCCGCCTCGCCGACGCCAAGCTGCCCTTCCACTGCCGTTTCATCGTCCGCGAGGGCACCAACGTCTGATCCCCCAAGCCGCACCATGAATTCCAAGGACATCCGAGCCCTCTCCCCGGTCGAGATCACGACCAAGATCCGCGAGACCCGCGACACCCTCCTGCAGCAGCGCCTGCGCAAGCAGACCGGCCAGGTGGAGAAGACCCACGAGCTGCGCGCCCTCCGCAAGGACATCGCCCGCCTCCAGACCATACTCAGCCAGAAGAACAAGACGGCCGCGGTCGCCTCCTAAGGCCCTCCCGAAGCCCACGCCAACGCCATGTCCCACGACACCACCGCCTCCCGCAACACGCGCAAGACCATCATCGGGTTTGTCACGAGCCGTTCGGGCAACAAGTCCGTCAAGGTCACGATCCCGTACAAGACGCCGCACCCGCTCTACCACAAGATCATCAACCGCAAGACCGTCGTGCACGTGCACGACGAGAAGAACGAGACGAAGATCGACGACAAGGTGGAGATCATGGAGACGCGCCCCATGAGCCGCCTGAAGCGCTGGAGGATCGTCTCCGTGATCCAGAGCGCCGTCGGCACCACCGCCGAGGCGATCACCGAGGCCGACGTGGCCGCGGCGGTCCCCACCAAGACCACCCGTGCCGGCGCAGCAGCGACCGAGCCCAAGGCCTGAACAGGCCCCGTTAAACGCATCCTCTAAAAGACACCCGCCATGATCCAACTGCGCTCCATTCTAGAAGTCGCCGACAACACCGGCGCACGCCGGGCTGCCATGATCAGCAAAAAGGGGCAGAACACCGACACCGCGGGGGTCGGTGACATCGTCACCGTCCACATCAAGGAAAGCACCACCGACGCCACCGTGAAGAAGGGCGAGGTCGCCAAGGCCGTCGTCATCCGCACGAAGGCCCCGGTGCGCCGCTCCGACGGCAGCTACCTGCGCTTCGACAGCAACGCCATCGTCATCCTCGGCACCGACGGCAACCCCAAGGGCACCCGCATCTTCGGCCCTGTCGCCCGCGAACTGCGTGCGAAGAACTTCATGAAGATCATTTCGCTAGCACCGGAGGTTCTCTGACCATGCAAAGATATCACGTCAAACGCGGCGACCCCGTCGTCGTCATCTCGGGCTCCCACCGGGGCAAGGAGGGCAAGATCCTCGAGATCCTGCCCGCCAAGGACCGCGCCCGCATCGAGGGCGTCGCCCTGGTCAAGCGCCACACCAAGAAGTCCCAGGAGCACCCCCAGGGCGCGATCGTCGAGCGCGAGGGCTCCGTACACATTTCCAACCTCATGCTGAAGTCGGTCTACGACACCAGCAAACGCAAGAAGGCGGAATAAGATGAGCACCGCACCCACACTCAAGAAGAAGTACCTGGAAGAGGTCTATCCCGAGCTGATGAAGCTCCGCGGCTACACCAACAAGCACCAGGTCCCGAAGATCGTTAAGGTCAGCCTGAACTCCGGCATCGACGCCGAGGCGGACAAGAACCAGATCGCAGACGTCGCCCGCGACCTCGGCCTGATCGCCGGCCAGAAGCCGGTCCTCAGCCGCACCCGCAAGGCCATCTCGAACTTCAAGCTGAAGGAGAACCAGATCGTCGGCTGCCACGTGACCCTGCGCGGCGACTCGATGTGGGAGTTCCTCTACCGCCTGCTCGCCGTCGCGCTGCCGACCATCCGCGACTTCCGCGGCGTGTCGCCGAAGCTCGACGGCCAGGGCAACTACAACCTGGGTATCTCCGACTTCACGATCTTCCCCGAGATCACGGTGGAGAACGTCAAGAAGACGATGGGCCTCGACATCACGATCGTGACCAGCGCCCAGACCGACGACGAGGGACGCGACCTGCTGCGCCTCCTCGGCATGCCCTTCCGCCGCACCGAAACCAAGACCGCCTCAGCCGCCTGACCCCGACGCCGCCATGCCGAAGACCTCCGCAATCGAACGCAACAAGAAGCGCCAGCGCCTCGTCGAGAAGTACTCCAAGGTGCGCGCCGAGCTGAAGGCCGTCCTCGCGAACCCCGCGACGACCGACGAGCAGTTCTTCGCCGCCCAGACGAAGCTCCAGAAGCTCCCGAAGAACTCCTCGAAGGCCCGCATCCGCAACCGCTGCTCGATGAGCGGCCGGCCGCGCGGCTACAAGCGCAAGTACGGCGTCTCCCGCATCCAGTTCCGCGAGCTCGCGCTCGCGGGCAAGATCCCCGGCGTCATCAAATCATCCTGGTAAACCGCATGGCACACGGGGGTCGGATATGACCCGCGCTGCCTAAAACAAACAAACATCCAAAATGACCGACCCGATCAGCGACTTCCTCACGCGCCTGCGCAACGCAAGCAAGGCGCGCCTGGAGAAATGCATCACCCCCCACTCGAACCTTAAGCTTGGCATCGCCGCCATCCTGAAGGCCGAGGGCTATGTCCTCGGCTACAACGAGGGCGCTGACGAGAAGGGCCACAAGACGCTCATCGTCGAGATGAAGTACGTGGACGGCACGCCGGCCATCACCGGCCTGAAGCGCGCCTCGACGCCGGGCCGCCGCCTCTACTTCAGCTACTCGGACATCCCGAGGGTCCTTAACGGGCTCGGTATCAGCATCATCTCGACCTCCAAGGGCCTGATGAAGGACGCCGACTGCCGCCGCAACAAGGCGGGCGGGGAGCTCATCTGCAACGTTTGGTAAGGACCCACCCACCATGAGCCGCATCGGCAAACAACCCGTTCCCATCCCTGACAAGGTCAAGGTCGACATCAAGAACACGACCGTCCACGTCGAGGGCCCCAAGGGCAAGGTCCAGAAGACCTTCGCGCCCGTCGTCACGATCACCGTGAGCGACAAGAAGGTCATCGTCGCCCCCGTCGGCGACACCCGCTTCGCCAACGCCATGTACGGCACGGCCCGCTCGATCATCTCGAGCATGGTCAAGGGCGTCACGGCCGGCTTCTCCAAGGACCTCGAGATCCAGGGCGTCGGCTTCAAGGCCAACCTGAAGGGCAAGCAGCTCGACCTCGCGCTCGGCTACTCGCACCCGATCATCATGGACATCCCCGAGGGCATCAAGATCACGGTCGTCGAGGGCACCAAGGTGAAGGTCGAGGGCTGCGACAAGCAGCTCGTCGGCGCCGTCACCGC
>CAIXHE010000023.1 GCA_903919205.1 uncultured Opitutaceae bacterium
AGGGCGGCCGCCGAGCGCGCGGCGGAGTCGGTGCTGAGCGCGATCAAGCGGGGGCTCAAGCGCGACGGGGAGGTCCACCTGGTCGGCTTCGGCACCTTCAGCGTGGTGCAGCGCTCCGCGCGCAAGGGCTTCAACCCGCACACGCGCAAGCCGATGAAGATCCCCTCGATGAAGCTGGTGCGCTTCAAGCCGGGGGCCCACCTGAGAGGCGCGCGTTGAGCCGATGAGGGACCGCCTCGTCAGCGCGTTCCGCTCGGCGTACGCCCGTGATCCCGAGGTGATTGCGCGGGCGCCGGGCAGGATCGAGTTCATCGGCAACCACACCGACTACAACGGCGGCCCCGTGCTCGGCGCCGCGATCGACCGGGGCGTGTGGGTCGGGCTCGCGCGGCGGGACGACGGGGTTCGGCGCTTCGTCACGGAGGCGCACCCGAGGCCGACAATGCTTGCTGCGGCCTCCGCCGAGCGGATGACGGGCGCCGATGCATGGATCAACTACCCGCTCGGCGTGCTGATCGCGCTGCGCGAGGCCGGCGCGGGGACGCCGGCCGGCTTCGAGCTCGCCGTCGTCTCGGACGTTCCGACGGGCGCGGGCCTGAGCAGCAGCGCGGCGATCGAGCTGGCGTCGGGACTCGCCTTCCTCGAGGCGGCGGGCCAGGTCCTCGACCGGGAGACCCTGGTCTCGGTATGCCGCCGGGCGGAGAACCAGTTCGTCGGCGTCCCCTGCGGGATCCTCGACCAGGGGGTCTCGGGGTTCGGGCGCCGCGGGCACCTCGTCCACATCGACTGCCGCGCGCTGCGCTTCGGCACCGTCGAGCTGCCGGCCGGCTTCGATTTCTGGATCTTCAACACGCACACCAAGCACGCGCTGATCGACGGCCTCTACGCCGAGCGCCACAGGGAGTGCATGGAGGCCGCCAGGGTCATCGGCGTCCCGCTCCTGGTCGAGGCCACGCCCGCGATGCTCGCCGCCGCCGAGACCCGCCTTTCGCGCCCCGCTTACAAGCGCGCCCGCCACGTGATCGACGAGATCGCCCGAGTCGAGCAGGCCGTCGCCGCCCTGAGGGCCGCGGACGGCCCCGCCGTCGGCAAGCTGCTCTTCGCCTCGCACCGCAGCTCGCGCACCTGGTTCGAGAACAGCTCGCGCGAGCTCGACTTCCTGGTCGATGCGCTCGAGTCCGAGCGCGGCATCCTCGGCGCCCGGCTGACGGGCGGGGGATTCGGCGGGGCCGCCATGGCCCTCGCGTCGGCGGAATTCTCGGCCGAGTCCGTGCAGCGCGTGTCCGACGCCTACCTCGGCACGTTCGGCTCGAGGCCCGACGTGATGCGGGCGCGCACCGACGACGGGGCGAGCCTGGTCAAAGGATCGAGCTGAGCTGCGCGAACCAGGTGTCCACCCAGCCCCGGGCGAACAGGAAGTAGACCGCGCCCGCGATGGCCAGCATCGGGCCGAAGGGAACGTGCACGCCGAGCCCGAGCTCGGCCGGCTTCCCGTCGGGGGTCTCCGCCCTCGGGGCGCCCGCGCCGGGCTTTCCGGCGACCTTCTGCCAGAGGAGGGCTGTGCCGAGCCAGACCGTGCCGACCGCCGCGCCGCCGAAGATCGAGAAGACCGCCCCGTGCCAGCCGCAGAACGCGCCGATGGCCCCGACGAACTTCACGTCCCCGAACCCCATGGCCTCCTTCTTGAGGGCGGCCTCTGCGATCAGCGCGATCCAGAGCACCACGCCGGAGCCCGCGACGAGCCCGATCAGCGCGTCCGAGGTCGAGCGCAGGCTGTCGATGGCGAAGAGGCCGCTGTGCTCGCCGTGCAGCGAGGGCACGAGCATCGACAGGACCAGGCCCTCGATCGCGAGGCCGATCGTGAAGGCGTCGGGGATGATCATGTGGTCCAGGTCGATGAAGGTCCCGCAGATGAGGGAGCCCAGGAACACCCAGCCGCACACGGCCGCCGCCGGGGGCAGCCGCAGCCAGCAGGCCAGGAACACGAGCGCGGTGAGCAGCTCGACAAAGGGGTACCGCACCGAGAAGGGCCGGCCGCAGCAGCGGGCGCGGCCGCCGAGCAGGAGCCACGAGAGCACCGGTATGTTGTCGTGCCAGGCGATCGGCTGGCCACAGCCGCAGGTCGAGCCCGGCCTCACGATCGACTTGCCCGCGGGCACGCGGTAGATCACGACGTTCAGGAAGCTGCCGATGCAGGCGCCGAGGATGAAGGCCCACGCCGGGAAGAACCAGGGGAAAGCGTGGGCCACGCCGGCGAGGTTTCCGATCATGGGCGTCAGTCTGACCCGTTTGCCGCGCGGTAGCCAAGAGCCTTCGCGGCGGCCGCACGCATCGTCCCGGAGGTCGCAGCCGCCGGCACGCCCGTCCAGATCTCGAGGGCCTTCGCGCCCTGGTGCGCGAGCATGCCCAGGCCGTGGGCGCCCGGGATTCCCAGGGCGCGCGCCTCGTCCAGGAGGCGCGTGCTCGGCGGGTTGTAGACCATGTCGAACACGGCGGCCGGCCTCCGGAAGCCCGCGAGCCGCGCGGGCGCGGGGTCCTCGGCCCGCAGGCCCGCGCTCGTCGCGTTCACAATGATCGCCCCCTCGGGGAAGGGCCCCGCGGCCGGGTCAACCGCGTGGACCGCGATCGCCCCGGCGAGGGGTGCCAGGTCGGCGACGAGCGCGAGCGCCCGCTCGGGCGTTCGGTTGGCGATCCAGAGGCCCGCGCAGCCGGAGCGCAGGCACTCCGCTGCGGCGCCCCGGGCCGCGCCGCCCGCGCCGAGGACGACGACCCTCGCGCCGCGAAGCCCGAGCCCCAGGTCCTCGCGCACGGCCTGCGCCAGCCCGTAGCCGTCCGTGTTGAAGCCGCTCCAGCCCCCGTCGGAGCGCTGGAGCGTGTTCACGGCCCCGGCGCCCCGGGCGAAGGCGTCGACGGAGGCGACCATGCCGACGGCCAGCACCTTGTGGGGCACCGTCAGGTTGATGCCCCGGAATCCGAGGCCCCAGAAGAGCCCGAGGGCGCGGGCGAGGTCCGAGGGCGCGATGTCGAAGCGGAAGTACTCCCAGCCCGCGAGGCGCGGGTGCTCCGCGGCGAGCCGCGCCAGCGCGGCGTTGTGCATCTGCGGGCTGAGCGAGTGGCCTATCGGGTGCCCCACGACGGCCAGGCCCGTGCCCGCGCGGTCCCAGCTCTCTAGGTCGGTCAGGGTATGAGCCGGATTCAGGACTGCAGGTACCGCTCGTGGGTCGCCTCGAACTCGTTGGCGAATTCCGAGAAGACCTGGGCGTGGGCGGGGTCGCTCGCGGCCGAGTAGTGGTTGGCGAGGTTGCGGCAGCTGCGGCAGAGCACCTCGCGCACCGTCGTCGGCGCGAGGTCCGAGGGCTTCGGCGCGATGTGGTTGGAGCGCAGCAGCGCGAACACCTCGTCGGCGTCCCTGAAGAGCCCCTGCTCGAACGGGTCGATGAAGAACGGGGCCTCGTCCGAGTAGCAGCCGACCACGAAGTGGCCCGGCAGGCCCACCGGCTCGAGCGGGAGCCCGAGGCGCTCGGCCACGAGCAGGTAGAGGATGCTGAGCGAGATCGGGATGCCCTTCCTGCGGGAGAGGACCTTGTCGATCAGGCTGTTCAGGGGGTCGGTGTACTGCTCGACGTTCCCGCGGAAGCCCCACTCGTGGAAGATCACGCGGTTCATCACGCGGCACTTCTCGCGGCTGGTCGAGGGCTCGGAGATCAGCTCGCGGCAGCGGGCCGCGATCTCGTCCAGCTCCGCGCGGCACGCGCCGACGTCGAGGGACGGCGTCACGGTGCGCGCGAGCAGCAGGGTTCCCGTCTCGAGCTCGTAGTTGAGCGAGCGGATGAAGGACCTGAACTCGCTCACCGGGTCGGCCAGCTTCAGCTCCTCGATGAACCACGCGGCGTGGCGCGCGAGCACGCGGTTCGAGCTGTGGGCGATTCCCTGAAGCAGGGTCGCGGCGGCGGCCCCGTGAGTCGAAAACCTAGCGAGGAGAGCCCGGCGGACCGTGGGGCTCGTGTCGTCGAGGAGGCTCACCAAGGCCTCTCTTTCAGCGGCAGGCAGCGTTTCCGTTTCCACGCCCAAAATAGGAATCGGGTTTCGCCACGCGTGGCAACAACGGAACAAGAAAAATCTTAGAATTCTTCGACGCGTGTCACGTTCGCGCGCCGAAAAGGGCCGAACCGACGCGGACGACGGTGCTGCCTTCGGCGACCGCGGCCTCCAGGTCCCCGCTCATCCCCATCGAGAGCTCGGGCAGCCGGGCGCCCGAGGCCGAGGCGAGCGCGTCGCGAAGCTCCCTCAGGCGGGCGAAGGTGCGGCGGGCGACGTCGGGATCCTCGGAGAGCGGCGCCACCGTCATCAGGCCGTCCACCCGGAGGTTCCTGCAGGCGAGGGCCGCGTCGAGGAGCCGGGGCGCCTCCTCGGGCTCCGCGCCGGACTTGGCCGGGTCCCTGCCGGCGTTCACCTGGAGCAGCACCGCGAGCGTGCGGCCGAGCGCGGCGGCCTCGCGGTCCAGGATCTCGAGAAGCTTCGCGCTGTCGACGCTCTGGACGCGGTCGAAGCAGCGGGCCGCGAGGCGGCCCTTGTTGGACTGGAGGTGGCCGATCAGCTCCCAGGCGAGCGGTGCGGAGCACTGGGCGCGCTTGTCGACGGCCTCCTGGACGCGGTTCTCGCCCACCGCCCGCAGGCCGACCTGCGCCGCCAACTCCGCGGCAAGCGCCGGGTGCGACTTGGTGACCGCGAGCAGCTCGACCCCGGCTGGGTCGCGGCCCGCGGCCGCGCAGGCCGCGGCGATTCTCGCGCGCACGGCTTGCGTCCTGCTTCTGAATTCCTCGAGGTCCGGGAGCATCCTGTATTTAGGAAATCTACTTCTTGGTTTACCGACACGGCTAACCCTGTACTCTGAACTCAACAACGGGGGCTAATCATGCAAATTGAAAACTTCAAAATCTTTGCCGACCTCGTCGAGACCAAGAGCTTCTCCAAATCGGCAAAGCTCAATGGCATAACCCAGTCCGCCGTCAGCCAGCAGGCCCGCGCGATGGAGCGCCACTTCAAGGCGCTGCTCGTGGACAGGAGCCAGAAGCAGTTCCAGCTCACCCGGGAGGGGCAGCGGGTCTACGAGTCCGCAAAGGACGTGCTCCACGCCTACGAGACGCTGATTTCGGAGCTCCAGGAGATGAAGAAGGTGGTGAGCGGGACGATCCGGATCTCCACCATCTACTCGATCGGCCTCCACGAGCTGCCGCCCTACATCAAGCGCTTCCTCCACGACTACCCCTCGGTGAACGTCCGGGTCGAGTACCGCCGCTCGAACCTGGTCTACGAGGACATCCTGCACAACAGCGTCGACTTCGGGCTCGTGGCCTTCCCCGCGAAGGTGCGTCAGGTGGAGGCGATCCCCTTCCGCAACGACCACCTGATCGTGATCTGCCACCCCCACCATCCCCTCTCAAAGCGGGGCGAGGTGACGGTGGCCGAGCTGGCCGGCCAGAAGTTCATCGGCTTCGACCCGGACATCCCCACGCGCAAGGCGGTGGACCAGATCTTCCGCGACAACCGCCTCGAGATCGAGACGGTGATGGAGTTCGACAACATCGAGACGGTGAAGCGCGCGGTGGAGATCGACCACGGCATCGCGATCGTCCCCCAGGCCACCGTCGTCCAGGAGGCCCGGCAGGGCACGCTCGGCGTGCTCAAGCTCAAGGGGGGCGAGTTCACCCGGCCCCTGGCCATCCTCCACCGGAAGGGCCGCGTGCTCACGCCGGCGATGAAGAAGTTCATCGACATCCTCAAACTGGACCTGCCCGACACCCGCAGCGCCTGATTTGCGAACCCCCGGCTCCTGTGCCAAGGTTTTGGCTCACAAGTTACTCACCGCCATGAAGAAACTGACGACCCCGGCCCTGCTCGCCCTCTGCCTCGCCTTCGCGGCCGCCCTGCGGTCCGCCCCGGTGCCCCCGACGCCGATGCCCGCGTGGAAATTGACCGACATCAACGGCAAGGTGCTGAGCTCCGACCAGTTCAAGGGCAAGGTGGTCGTGCTCGACTTCTGGGCCACCTGGTGCACCCCGTGCCGCTCGGAGATCCCTGGCTACGTGGAGCTTGAGAAAAAATACGGCGCCGACGGCCTCGTGATCATCGGCGTCTCCAAGGATGAGTCCGGCCCGAGGAGGGCCGAGGCCGTCAAGCGCTTCATCGCGAGCTACGGCATCAACTACCCGATCGTTATGGCGACCGACGACCTTGAGACCGCCCTGGGGGGCATCGAGGCGATCCCCACCACCTTCATCATCGACCGGGCCGGGAACATCCGGGACAAGAAGGTCGGCGCGGTACCCACCGAGCAGTACGAGAAGGAGATTCTCAGCGTCCTCAAGCCCTCGGCTTAAGGGCGCGGGGCTGGCGATAACCCCTTAACGCCAGCCCCGCTTTTTATCTGACAATACCCAAAAACCCTGCCTTGGGCAGGATGAGGTTTTAGAGCATTGGGCGTGCCAGTCTTCAGTCTTTTGCAAACTGGACGGCGCTGTCCAATTCCTCGGCGATGACACGGTCGCAGCTGCAGCGGGGCATCTTGCTCTGCCCGCCCCACTTGCCGTGGTGGCGCAGCCAGTGCTCGAAGACCCCGGGCATGACCAGCCGCACGAACGGGGGCTCGATGACCCCGCGGGCCCGCAGGGTCTCGTAGGTGTGGTTCAGGCGGCGCAGCTCGACGTCCAGCTCGGGGGCCATGACCGGCCCGGTCGGCGTGGTCAGGGTGCCGGGCTTCAACTCGACCCACCACTCGTGGCGGCCCCGGCTCTTGCCGGTGGTCGAGGTGAGGAAGAGGGGCGCCACGTGGAAGTTCACGATGGTCCAGCCGTTGCGCCGGCAGACGTTGACCAGCGTGTCGGCCACGTTCGACTCGGTCACGCGCTCGCCGAAGGCGTCGAGGCGCAGCCCCGTGCGCCCCACGTACACGATCCGGTGGGGATCCGTGGAGCGGAAGCGCACCACGTCGCCGAGCACGAGGCGCGCGAAGCCCGCCGGGGTCGAGGCGATGAGGGCGTAGTCCACGCCGGTCTGCACCCCTGATAGCGGCACCGCCTTCGCTCCGAGCGACGCCAGCCTCGCGGCGTCGAAGTCCTCCATCGGCAGGAACTCGAAGAAGAGGCCGGCGCCGGTCATGAGCCGCAGGCCGGCCGACGCGTCGCCGTCCTGCGCCGCCACGAAGCCCTCGGCGGCGGCGTAGACCTCGTGGAAGTTGACCGTGGGCCCGAGGCCCGCGCGCAGCTCGTCCAGGTGGGGGGTGATGGGCTCGCCCCCGTGCAGGTAGCACTCGAACTTGGGCCAGAGGCCCTGGAGGTGGGGGACGCGGATCTTGCCGCGGGTCGCCCGGGCGCGCAGCGCGTCGGCGAGCAGGAGGACCCAGCTCGGGATGCCGCCCAGCGCCGAGATGTCGGCGTGGGAGTACTTCTCCACGATGGCGTCCACCTTCTGGCCGAAGTCGTTGAGCTGCGCGATGTCGGTCGAGGGCTCGATGAAGTGCCGCTCGGCCCAGGGCGGCAGGGAGTACGCGAGCGCCGCGCTCATCTCGCCCTCGAAGGCCTCCGCGGCCCCCTCCGAGGGTATCGGCGCCAGCTTGATGCTGCCCCCAAGGAAGAGCTGGTGGCCGCGGAAGACGGCGGAGCTCCCGACGCGCGACGCGTACCAGAGCATCGAGTCGATCGAGGAACGCCGGTAGTGGTCGAGGAGGGCTCCGGTGGCGGGCACGGCGTACGACACGCCGGTGCTCGTGCCGGACGTGGCGGCGAACACCTGGCACGCCCCCGGCCAGAGGACGTCGCGTTCGCCGCGCCTCATGCGGGCGACGTGCGGAGCGAGCTGCTCGTGCGTGCAGAGGGGCAGGCGGCTGCGGAAGCGCTCGTAGGCCAGGGGCGCCTCGGCGCCCGCATCCCTCCAGACCCGCGCCTGCGAGAACTGGCTCATCAGGCCGGCGTACGCGGCCTCCTGCTCGGGCACGCCCCGCCTCCTGCGCCTCAGGCGCGCCCCCGCTCGGGCCGAGAGTACGCCCGAGCCGAGCACCAGGAAGCTTCGTGGAACCGCTGACATACGATCACCGCTGCGTCCAAGAGCAGCCGCTGGGGCGCTCCGGCGGCAAGCGAATTCAGGGGCGGGCGACCATTGTTACAGGGTTTTTTGACCGGCGGGGCCCGAGCGACGGGGCTCGCGGTGGGGCTCGGGGCCCGCTTGGATCGGGGACCCGCCGATGCCAGCCCCGACGCCCTTTCCCGCCATCCTCATGGAGGACGACACCCTGGTGGCCTTCGACAAGCCGGCCGGGCTTCCGATGGTGCCCGAGCGCAGCGGCAGGCCCGTGCCCAGCCTGATGGGCCTCGTGCGAGCCCGCTTCGGGGACTCCGTCGCGAACGTGCACCGCCTGGACACCGGGGCGAGCGGGGTGGTGCTCTGCGCCAAGACCAAGGCGTCGCTCGACTTCCTGAGCGGCCAGTTCCAGTCGAAGACGGTCGACAAGGCCTACGTCGCCCTCTGCGTCGTGCTGCCGGCGGACGACCCCAGGGTCGAGCTGCGCGAGCTCCGGCCGGAGGCGGGCAGCCTCCCGCCCGAGTTCCTGATCGACGCCGCGATCGGCGAGGACGAGCACCAGGCGGGCCGCATGCGGCTTTTCCGCAAGCGCGGGGGCAAGCCGAGCACGAGCCAGGTGCGGGTGCTGGAGTCCTTCGGCCGGTTCGCCTGGGTCGAGTGCCGGCCGCTCACCGGGCGCACCCACCAGGTCCGGGTGCACCTGGCCGCGGCCGGGGTGCCCGTCCTCAACGACGCGCTCTACGGCGACCCCGCGGCCGTGCTGCTGCTCTCGGACCTGAAGCGCCGCTACAAGGGCCGCGAGACCGAGCGGCCGCTCCTGTCGCGCCTGGCGCTCCACGCTTCGGGGCTCGGCTTCCAGCACCCCTCGGGCTCGGGCCCGGTGTCGGTGGCCTCCCCGCTCCCGGAGGAGTTCGAGATAGCCCTCAAGTACCTGCGCAAGTTCAGCGGCCCGGGCCGCGCCTGAGGGCCGCTCAGGCGGGTTCCCAGCCCCGGCCCGGCCGGTAGCGCAGGCAGCCGTCGCCCCGCAGGGCGAAGAGATGGGCCCACTCGTTCTCAAAGAGGGCCCGCACCGCCGGCTGGCGCGCCATCACCGCGTCGAGGGCCGAGGGCTGCGCCTCCACGAAGACGCTCAGCCTGCGGAGCTCGTGCACGAAGCGGGTCCCGTCGTGCACGGACTGCAGGGGAAGCCCGGGGCGCAGGTCGCCCGCATTGCCCTCGAGCACGCCGACGCCGCCGGTGACGTTGTGGAGGGTCTTGTTGCCGCTCCCGTAGAGCCCGGGATCGACGGTGGAGGCGTAGTACTGCAGGTTGATCCAGCTGGCCACGATGACGGGCGCCCGCAGGATGAGCTCGAGCACGCTGCCGCCCGGGTCCTGGCGCTCGTCGTAGTCGTGCAGGAAGACGCGGCCCTCGAGGTCGAGCCCGCGGGTCCGGCTGCGGGGTCCCACCACCATCGCCGCGTTGTTGGCGAGGCCCCACTCGGGGCGCACCTGAGAGACGTCCGAGGCCCGCAGCCGCATGCCCTCCTCGTCGTCGGGTCCGAGGCCGAGTCCGCGGGCGCGCTCGCCCCGGCACGCGCGGGCGGCCCGGGCGAGGGCGACGCGCAGGGCCGCGACGTGACCGGCATGCGAGCCGGGGACGCCGGCGAGGTCGAGCAGCTCCACGTCATCCGTGGTGGTGTTGTGGACCCCGGCCACGAACCACGTCTCCCTGGGGATATCGATCCCGCGCCCGCCCAGGAGGCGGCGCACCTCTGGATCGTTCAGGGCGGCCGCGGCCAGCCGGGCGTTCACATCCCCCGAGTGGCCTCCGCACGCGCCGCAGTCGAGCGACGAGGCATGCGGATTGTTGGCGCTCTGCGAGCCGTGCCCGCACAACAGGACGAGCCGGCCGAGGCGCCCGACGAGCCCCATGTGGCGCAGGGCGAACTCGGCCTGGGCCGCGAGCGTCGCGGCGCGCGAACCGCCCGCATCGGCGAGCCGGGGCGGGCTCGCCCGGCAGAGGGGCGCCGGGCGCCGCCGGCCCAGGCGCGCGAGCCCCACCGCGAAGGCGAGGCCCGCAGACTCGACGAAGGTGAAGCACGAGGCCGTGGAGTTCTGGAAGGCCTTCCACGCCCGGGCCTGGTCGCGTGCCTGCGCCGCGTCGGCTCCCTGGTCACCCTCCGGGGCGTCCGTCGTCGCGCAACCCGAGGCCAGCAGCACGGGGCAGCGGGCGCTGCGCACTCCGGTCGCGGCGTCGAAATGGTCGACGGCAAAGCCGAAGAAGCCGGCGAAGCCCACGGTCTCGCACCCGGGCGCCGAGGCCTCCAGGTGGCGCCGGATCCGCTCCGAGCGCACGTCGATGCAGAACACGGCCTGGAACTCGGGCGCGCCCGCGCCGCACGCAGGCTCGGCCTCGGCGAGCCTGCGCGCCAGGTCGCGCTGGTACCCAGCCTCGTAGGCCCGCTGCCAGCGAACGAGCGCCGCCGTGGGCACGGCCTCGGGGGCGGCGCCCTCGGACGCGGGCTCCCCGGGGTCCCCCCCGAAGGCGTCGAGGAGCGAGACGTCGTAGGCGAGGCGCACCGCGAGCAGCTCGGCGAGCAGGGGGTTCTCGAGGCCGCGCAGGCGGTCGTCGTGGACCCGGTGCTGCGCGTAGCAGGCCCATCCGAAGACGCTGATCAGCTGCCGATGGAGCAGGTCGGCGGGCTCCGTGCCGGGGGCGGCGAGCCGCTGCAGGCAGGCTTCGATGCACGCCTCATGCCCGGCCGGCAGCCGCTCGACCCAGGCGCGGAAGCCGCGAAGGCCGGCGACCTCCGGATTCCGGTCGAAGCGGGAGGCCTGCCGCCAGGCCTCGTAGAGGCCGAGCCCCTTCCAGGGGGAGGCCCAGGTCGTCTGGTTCTCGTCAAAATACGCCGCGCAGTGCTTGGACACCTCCTCGCACACGAGGCGCTCCCACTTGCGCTCGCCCAGGCGGCGGTCAAGCTGGGCCGCAAAGGTGCCCGGCACCGCGCCCGAGGCGGCCTGCGGCGCCTCGATCGCCGCGAGCAGCCGGCCCACGGGCCAGGCGGCGTCCGAGGACTCCGCAAGGTCGGCGACCCCGATGCGGCCGGCCTCGAAGTGCCGCTTGAACGCCGAGGGAGAGGCGAGCGGGGCGGCGCCCGCGTTGCGCTGGAGCAGGCGGCACGCCTCCTCGAAGGGCATCTCCGAAAGGCCCGCGAAGGGGTTCACCGCGACGAAGCGCGAGAGGGGCCAGAGCGGGGGGATCCGCCCGGCGGCCCGCCGGATCGCCTCGGCGCAGGCCTGGGCGGGCGCCGTGCAGGCCTCAACCGGCATGGCGCACCTCCTCACCGGCGACGGGGGCCGCCGGCTCAATCCAGAGCCGGTGAAGCAAGCGATTGATGAAGGTCCCGATGTAGAATCCATTGAGCGCGTGGACGTAGAGGCGGCGGCCGAGGTCCGTGCGGGGGGTGCGCCAGAGCAGCGACTGGAAGCCGAAGAGCACGGCGAAGACGGCGATCGCAGCCGCCACGAGGGCCCTGGGGGGCGCGTACGACGCGTCGCCCCCGAGGGCCTGCGCGGCGGCGTGCAGCCAGGGAAGGCCGAACGCAAAGGCCGCGGCCACGGCCGCGGCTGCGAGCGCGCGGCCGGGCCCCCGCGCGACGGACCACGCGCGGGAGAGGCCGTAGGCCAGGCCGAAGCCGGCCACCGCCGCGAAGAACAGGCCCGCGGGACCGTGCAGCCCCGGGCCGACTCGGCCGGCCGCGGCCATGAGCGCGACGCTTGCAACCACGCCTGCCGCAATCGCGCCCGTGCGCAGTGCCACGGCCGCCCGTGGGGCCGCGCCCACCGTGGACCCGGCCCTGAGGAATGCGTGGGCCTTGTAGAGGGAGTGGGCGACCAGGTGGAGCGCGGCCAGTCCGAAGGCGCCAAGCCCGCACTGCAGCATCATGAACCCCATCTGCGCGATGGTGGAGTAGGCGAGGGAGCGCTTCACGCTCGCCTGCGCGAGCATCACGACCGAGCCGAACGCCGCGGTCAGGGCCCCCAGGACGGCCAGCACCTCCAGCGAATGCCCTGCGACCGCCATCAGGGGGCTCATCCGTATGATGAGGAAGCCGCCGGCGTTGATGATGCCCGCGTGCATGAACGCCGAGACCGGTGTCGGCGTCTCCATCGTGTCGGGCAGCCATGAGTGGAAGGGGAATTGCGCCGACTTGAGGGCGGCCCCGGCCACGAGGAGGAGCCCCACGGCCCCGAGCGGCAGGTCCCGGGCACCGGCCGCCCCGGCGAAGAGCCGGTCGAAGTCCAGGGTGCCGAAGGCGCGGTAGAGCAGCCACGCCGCGGCGGCCAGGCAGAGGTCGCCCGCCCTCGAGAACACGAACTTCTTGCGGGCGGCGGCGACCGCTCCGGGCCGGTCGCCGTGGTGGAGCAGGAGGCGGTGCAGGCAGACGCTGGTCGCGACCCAGGCGGCGAGCAGCTGCAGGAAGTTTCCGGATACGACAAGCGAGAGCACCGAGGCGAGGGCGAGGCAGAGCCACCTGTAGAAGGCCGCCTCGCGGCGGTCGCCGGACATGTAGTGGCGCGAGAAGCGCATGACCGCGTCGCCTACGAACGTCACGAGCACGGCCAGCGTGGCGGAGAGGGCGTCGAGGCGGACGCCGACGGCGAACGGCGAGCCGTCCCCGATGGGCGACCAGCGCGCGGTGGCGACGCCGCCAGACTCGCAGAGCCAGGCGCTCGCGGCGGCGGCCGAGACTAGGGCGAGCCTCGAGGCGCGGCAGGCGAGCCGCCCGGCCTCGCTCGGGCGGAGCCCGCCGGCGAGCGCGCCTGCGAGCGCGGGCCCGAGCGGGAGGGAGGCGGCAAGGAGCGGGAGGAACGTGCGCATCCCCGCCACTCTAGAGACGTTTTGACTTTTAGGGAACTACAGCGATTAAAACCTTAGCTTAAATTTTAGTTAACGCTGATGTCCTTCCTGAATTACCACCACCTGCGCTACTTCAGGGCGATCGCCCGGGAGCGCAGCCTCACGCGGGCGGCGGCCAAGCTGAACCTCTCGCCGCCGGCCCTCAGCCTCCAGCTGCGCCAGCTCGAGGCGAGCCTGGGCCACCCGCTCTTCGAGCGGGGCCGGCGGGGCATGGCGCTGACGGAGTCGGGCCGCCTCGCCCTCGACTACGCGGAGACCATCTTCAGGGCGGGCGAGGAGCTCCAGGACGTCCTGGAGCACGGCCCAGGCCGGGGCAGGCAGGTGCTGCGCGTGGGCGCGGTAGCGACGCTCTCCCGCAACTTCCAGCTCGGCTTCATCCAGCCGGTGCTCAACAAGCCCGAGCTCGAGGTGGTGCTGCGCTCCGGGCCGCTGCGCGACCTTCTGGCTCTCGCGCACACCCACCAGATCGACGTGGTGCTATCGAACCAGCCCGTCCGCCGGGACGTCGAGACGCCCTGGCACAGCCACCTTCTGGCCGAGCAGGCGGTGAGCCTCGTGGGCGCCAGCCGGTGGAGGCGGCGGGCCTTTCGGTTCCCGCAGGACTGCGCGGAGGTGCCGCTCGTGCTGCCGACCCTCGAGAGCAACACGCGGGCGGCCTTCGACAGCCTGATGGACTCCGCCGGTGTTCGGCCGCGGGTCGCGGCCGAGGTGGACGACATGGCCATGCTGCGGCTGATCGCGCGCGAGTGCGAGGGCCTGGCGCTCGTGCCGCCCGTCGTGGTGGCCGACGAGATACGCTTAGGCCTTCTGATCGAGAAGCACCGGATCGCCCAGATACGGGAGACGTTCTACGCCGTGACGCCGAGCCGCAGGCTGCCGAACGCGCTGGTGCGCGAGCTTGTAGAGTCCGCCAAGCGCTCGCTCGGGGCCGGTTGAGGCCCGCCGTGCCTCAGGGAATAGGGTGGCTCGGGGGCGCGCAGTCGCGGGCCGCGGCCTGGCGCCGAAGCGCCTCGCGCAGCACGGGCAGCGCGAACAGGTAGACGAGGATCATCCAGAAGGGCGCGATCACGGCCCACGCAACGATCGCGTGGAGCGCGGTGCGGCCGAACTGGTCCAGAAACTCGCGCGGGTCGTACCAGAGCATGTGCTCCATCATGCGGATGCCCGGGTGCGTGTAGGGTATCCCGAAGATCCAGAAGCCCATCCGGACGAAGCCGTAGATGACGGGGATGTGCAGCGGCGTGCAGAGCGCGTTGACGAGCTGGATGATCGGCTGGTTAAGCCGCAGCACGATGCCCGCCAGGAGGCAGAGGAGCGTCGTCGTGCCGAGGATCGGGAAGAGCGCGAGCGCGCTGCCGACGGCCAGCGTGAGAGCGACCTTCTCGGGAGTGATGCCCTGGGTCAGCTGCCGGGCGATCGGGTCGATCACATGGCGCTCCCACCCCGATTGCCGGGTCGCTGCTGTAGGGGTCTCCGAGGGATCGCTCACAGGGGGCGACGCTGGGGGATTCCCCACCCCGGCTCAAGCAGCGTTATGCCCGCGAGCCGGAGTCGGGACCCTGGGAATGGCTGCGGGCGTCCGTCTGGACCACCGAGGGGGCCTCGCGCCTCGGATGGATCGGATGGGCCGCGTTGACCGTGGCGACCGCGATGGCGGCCGCGGCCGGCACGATGCGCTTCAGGGAGGAGTACTCCGGATGCACGTGCTGGGACTTGAGGGCCGCGGCGATCGACTCCTCGTGGTCCGCGCGCTCGCCCTCGGCGAGCACCGAGGCGGGCACTTCCTTCAGGCCCCAGATCAGGCCGGTCCAGGACAGGGTCTTCAGGGCGTAGTAGGTGATGTCGAGCTCCCACCAGAAGAAGCCGTTGCGCGTGGCGCTCATGTAGCGGTGGTGGTTGTTGTGCCAGCCCTCGCCCAGGGTGATGATCGCCAGGATGAAGCTGTTGCGCGAGTCGTCATCGGTCTTGTAGCGGCGTCCGCCCATCAGGTGGGCCATCGAGTTGATGCACGAGGTGCCGTGGAAGAGGGCGGTCGTGCTGATGAAGAAGCCCCATACGAGAAGCTGCCAGCCGTTGGTGTGCAGGCCAGGGGCGTGCGCCGCGAGGAACGAGCCCAGGGCGAAGATGGCGACGGCGAAGGCCGCGGGCACGATGGCATCGAAGCGGTTCAGGAAGACCAGCTCGGGGTAGCGGTCCAGGTCCCGAACCTTCGTGTAGTCTGTGGGAAAGTTGCGGCGGCTGGTGATCCAGCCGATGTGCGACCAGAGGAACCCGTGCACGTGCGGGGAGTGGGCGTCCTCCGGATCATCGGAATGCTGGTGATGGTGGCGGTGGTGGTAGGCCCACCAGAGGGGCCCCCGCTGCACCGTCGTGCCGCCCCAGACCGCCAGCAGGAACTGCATGGGACGGGAGGTGCTGTAGGTCTTGTGCGAGAAGTAGCGGTGGTAGATGCCGGTCACCGCGACCATGCGGGCGAAGTAGAGGAAAATGGCGGTGCCGACCGCGAAGGCGCTCGCGCCGGTCCAGAGGACTCCCAGGCATCCCAAGTGCAGGATGATGAAGGGGATGCAGCGAACCCAGTCCACGCGGTCGGGCTCGGCGCGCATCGCTGCGGCCCCGTTCGGGGCATAGTCGGCATCAAACCACTGGATCACGGCGCTCAGGGCGCGGCTAAGGCGTTTCTGCATAGGGGAGGGTTTCAGGTACTTAAACGATCCATATCACTCATTCGATGCTTCCGCAGCAAGGATGGTTTAGGCCCATCCCGGAACTCATTACGGATGCGTGCCTAAGGCACAGCCATTCTTATCGGACGCAGGCGCCGATTCTGGACATGAAAAAGGGCGCCCCCGCGAACGGGGGCGCCCTTTGTTGGTTTCTTTTTAAGGGTCGATCCTGCTTAGTTCAGCGCCAGCCGGTTTTCCGACTTCGCCGCCTCAACAACACGGACCGGGAGGATGACTTTCGTCGCCACCGGGGTGCCGTTTTGCAGCGCGGGCGTGAACTTCCACTGCTTCACCGCATCCACCACGGCGGTCGCGAAATCGCGATCCGAGGCGGACTTGATGACGATGTTCGAGGTGCTGCCCGTCGCTTCCACGACGAACTCCACCTGGACCACCTGGCCGATGTCGTAGCTGCTGACCTCCGGGGAGACCACGGAGACCGGGACAGGAACGCCTGGGCCCTTCTTTGCATTCTCGATATAGGACTGCTCGAGCGTCTTGGCCGAAACGGCGAAGGGCGCGAGCGATCCCAGACTGAGCAGGAGGGCGAGCTTGGTTGTGTTTTTCATGGCTTACTTTCCTTTATAAAACCCCGCTTGTGGCGGGGCGTTTTTTTCTGGCTTATGGTTAAGCGCCCCGGATGCCGCCTGCGCGTGTGCGCCTGCGATGCCCGGTGCGTTCTGGCCGCGTAACGCCAAGTGGCGCCCACGGCCAAAAGTCTCGTTTTGGGGACGAACCAGAGCCTGTGCTAACCGGCTGGCAAGATACTCGCCCAATCAAACCAGCCGAAATTCTTGTTGTATCCCGCCAAAGGGGGTTTGGCCGGGACCCGACTCAAAGAACATTGGGGGTTCTTTGAAAGCAATGTGACTGCGCTGACAGGGCTACTCAACGGGCGATCGCCCGGTTTCACAAGCAAAAGCTTCAGAGGGGCCCCCAAAGTCACGCAATTGCCACCAAAACCGGGCGAATCGTGACGCAGTGGGGGCTTCTAAGCGATTGATAACAAGGGGGATGGCCTCGAGCTTATTCACGGGATTAGCGTTATTCGTTCTTCTTAAGAATGATGTCCCCGTTCAAGGTCGCGGCCTGGATCTCGACCCCGCCGCCGTTCAGCGTACCCGTGACCGCCTTGCCGCCGGTCATGGGCGGAAGGGCGGGAAACGTGCCCGAGTACTCGTACTTGAATTCCGTAATCCCTTCATGGACAGCCTGTGCGGCCTCCTTGGCGGCCATCGCGGCCTGCTCGGCCGCCTGCTTGATCGATTCGCGAACCTGGTTATGCCAGTTACTGTCGAAATCAGCGGTGGGTGCGCTCGTCGAGGGAGCGTCGGGCGGCGGGGGCGCGCTCGGGGGCTCGGACGGGGGTTCCGGGTCGCGTTCGTCCTCATTCTTGTTGCCCGAGTCGTCGGCTTCCTTGGAACGGGACTTGGCCGCCTTTCTGGAGGTGCGGGCCGTCACCTCGGTGCGGGTGACGAGCGCCTTCTCGTCGAAGTTGGTCAGGATGACGCCGTGGTGCGTCCGGAAGCGGATCGAGGCCTTGGCGTCCGCGGGCACGTGCAGCGTCACCTTGCCGTTCATCGACGTGAGGCTCACGGGCTTGGACAGGGCCACGGCCGCCGAGTTGACGGTGATGTCCCCGTTCATGGTCTCGACCACGATCCCGCCGGAGAGGTCGCTCAGTCGGATGTCCCCGTCGATGGCGCGCACGTCCAGGTCCCCGGAGAGGCCTGAGCACTTGAAGTCGCCGTGCACCGAGTTGGCCACGGTGACCGAGGTGTTCTTCGGCACGGTGATGTCAAAGTCGGCCGGTGCCCCCGTCCAGCCGTCGGAGCCGTACTCGAGCACCACGACGTTGCCCTTCTCGGACAGCAGGTAGGTGGACGACGTGGAGAGCACCCGCATCCCGTCGCTGCGGGGCGTGGGGGTCGCGGCCAGGGTCTCGGTGCGCACGGAGACGTCCTTCACGTCGGCGCCGTGCACGCTCACGCGGCCGCGCCATACCCGGATCTTGAGCGTGCCCGGCTTGGACGGGTCGGAGAAGGTCGTGTGCGTGACGGCCTCGTCGGCGCGGGCGGCTGGGACGGCGGCGAGGGCCGCGACGGCAAGGGCGAGGAGCAGGGGGCGTAGGAGGGAGTGCATGTTCACGTGGATAAAGGGTCGGGGTCAGAGCAGGTCCATGGCGCGCCGGGCCGACTCGCGGACATCCGTGTCGGCCTTGGCGTCCTCGGCCAGCTTCCTCAGCTCGGGGGCGGCGTCGTGGGCCTTGGCCGCGACCAGGAAATCGATCATCGAGACCTGGACGAGGGGGTTGGGCTCGCGCGGCAGGCAGGCGAGGACGCCGGCGCGCACCACCTCCTGGCCCGCGTGGCCGTAGAGGGCGTTGAGCGCGTTCAGCCGGACGTTCACGCTCGAGTCGAACGCCAGCGAGTTGATGAGCCCGTTGATGACGCGCTCGTCGGGCCGCTTGCTGCTGCCGACCGTGAGCACCGCCTGCAGGCGGTCGACCGTGTCGCGCTTCTGGAGCACCGACTGCTCGACCAGCATGCCCATGGTGTCGACCTTGGCACCGAGGTCCGCGAGCCGGCGCTCGGTGGCCGCGCGCTCCCCGGCGGTGCGCTCGCCGGCAAGGAAGCCGACCGCGAGAAGCGCGCAGGCTGCGATGGCCTGCAGGAGGGGCGCCAGCCAGGAGGCCGGGCGGCGCTCGGCGGACGATCGGATCGATGCGGCCCAGCCCGCGCGGCCCTGGAGGTCGAGCTTCTCGGCCTCGATGTCTCCCATCAGGCGGGCGCGCATGCGGTGCGAGGGCGGGGCGCTCGGCAGGCGTTCCAGCGCCTCGAGGGTCAGGCCGAGGGTCTCGAACTGGCGGCTGCAGGCGGCGCAGGCGGCAAGGTGCACGCGCACGTCCGCGGCCGTGCGCTCGTCGAGCTTGCCGTAGGCGAGGCCGGCCACGTGTTCTAGGCAGTCGTTGCAGGTCATGTGAGCGGGTCCTTTTGGAGCTTGAAGTAGTGGTCGCGCAGGCTGTGCAGCGCCCGGTGGGCGCGCACGCGGGCCGCACCGACCGAGCACTCGAGGATGCCCGCGACCTCGGCGAAGGAGAGCTCCTGGAGGCGCGAGAGCAGCAGCACCTCCCGGTCGGCGCGGTCGAGCCGTCCGAGGGCGCGGTGGAGCAGGGCGTGGTCGTCCTTCGAGGCGGCCGCCTCGTCGGCGCCCACGGCGTCGTCCGCGTGCGCCTCGAGGTCCGTCGGGTCCATCGGCGCGGGTGCGCTCGAGGCGCGGCGGAAGTGGTCCGAGGCGCAGCGTCGCGCCAGGTGGTACATCCAGGCCGCGAAGTTGCCCTCGTCCCGGTAGGTGTGGCGGTACTTGAGCATCCGCTGGAAGACGGTCTGGCAGAGGTCCTGGGCCGCGGCCCGGTTGCCCGTCAGCTTGGAGAGGTAACCGTACAGCGGCCCGTGGTGGCGCTCGAAGAGCTCGCCCATGCAGTCCAGGTCGCCGTCGCGCACGGCGAGCATCAGGTCATGGTCGGGTAGCGGCATCGGTCTGTCCACGGGGGAGGGGCGGCACCATTCAATCCCGATCAGCCGGGGATGCACAGGGATTTCGGAGGCGGAGGGGCTCACGGGCGTGTGTCATGCGGGTCCATGGGTACAACCCGCCCGGAGGCGAAACGTTACAGGCCCCGTCTGGCGCACGCGTGGTTGCAACCCGGGGAGCCCGGGGCCAACCTCGGCGCCATGAACCGCCGAGACTTCATCCGATCGAGCCTTGCCTACTCAGCCGGCGTGGCCGCCGCGGGCCGCCTGGCGGCCCAGGCCGCCCCGGCCGCCACCCGCTTTGTCCCCCTCAGGCGCGACGTGGGCATCTTCACCGGGCGGGGCGGCACGATCGGCTGGCTGGCCGACAGGGACGCGGCGGTCGTCGTGGACACCCAGTTTCCGGACACCGCGCTGGTCTGCCTGAAGGGGCTGCCCGGCATCGGCCCGCGCACCCTCGACGCCACGATCAACACGCACCACCACCTCGACCACACGGGTGGCAACGTGGTGTTCAAGGCGGCCTCCAAGGTTCTGGTGGCCCAAGCCAACGTGCCCGGGCTGCAGTTCGCGGCGGCCAAGCGCGCCGAGGAGGGGATCAAGCCCGACCCCGCCGCCAAGGTGGCGGCCCAGGTCTATGCCGACACGACCTTCGCCGACGTGTGGCGCCGCGAGATCGGCAGCGAGATCGTGACCGCCGAGTTCCGCGGGCCCGGCCACACGGGGGGCGACGCGGTCGTCATCTTCGAGAAGGCCAATGTGGTCCACATGGGCGACCTGGTGTTCAACCGCATCTATCCCTTCGTGGACCGCCCCGGCGGGGCCAGCCTCCAGGGCTGGGTCAAGGCCCTCGAGGACTCGGCCTCCAGCTACCCTGCGGACGCGATCTACGTGTTCGGGCACGGCCACGCCAAGTTCGGCGTCACCGGGGGCCGCGCGGACCTTCTCGTGATGCGCGACTTCCTCTCGGGCGTGCTAGCCTACGTGCAGAAGGGCATCGCGGCCGGCCAGCCCAAGGAGACGATCGTCGCCGTCGACAACCTGCCGGGGTTCCCGGACTACGCGACGCCGCTTCCGAACCGCCTCGGCTCGGTGCTCGGCGCGGCCTTCGACGAATTGACTGCCGCCAAAGCCTGAGCCAGCCTCGGCTCCCATGAGCTTCAAAGCCCTCCTCAAGCTGGTCGTGTTCCTGGCGACCCTCTTCGTCATCCTGTACATCGGGGTGAACAATCGGCAGTCGGCGGACTTCAATTTCCCCGTCCTGCTCGACAGGAAGGCCACCACCGACGCCTGGGAGATCTACTTCGGGATGTTCGCGATCGGGGTCTTTGCCGGTGCCGTGCTGATGGCGGGGGGCGGCGGGAAATCCAAGTCCAAGGCTTCGTCCCGCGGCGAGAAGTAGGGAGGCGAAGGCCGGGTTATTCTCGGCGGAGGCGGTAAGCGGTGCATTTTGTTGACATACCGAAAGAGGTATATACCTGTATAAGTATGTACTATTCGGATCTCAAGGAAGTCCTCGGCAAGAATCCCGAAAAGGGCCTCAGGTTCCTCCTGCCCGACGGGGATCCGGTACCCCCGGAGTTCCACGTGACCGAGGTCGGGCATGTGAGCAAGGCCTTCATCGACTGCGGCGGGACCACGCGTTCGGCCGAGGCGTGCGTCCTGCAGCTCTGGGTTTCGGGGAACGACGGCGAGCACCGCCTCAAGGCGGCCAAGCTGCTGTCGATTCTCGAGATGGCCGAGACGGTGCTCCCAGGCCGCCCGCTTGAACTCGAAGTCGAGTACGAGACCTGCGCCCTCACGCAGTTTCCCGTGCTCGACATCGACGCCACCGGCACCGAGGTCATTGTACGCCTCGGTCGAAAGCACTCGGACTGCCTTGCGAAGGAGGCGTGCGGGCTGGGGTCCTGCGGCTGCGCGACAAACGAGGGGGCGTGCTGCTGAACACCATGGGCCTCGTCGAGATCTACCAGTGCCTGTGCGACCCGACCCGGCTGCGCATCCTGAACCTGCTCCTCGGCGGTGAACTGTGCGTCTGCCACCTCCAGGAGATCCTGGACGAGCCCCAGGTCAAGGTGTCGAAGCACCTCGCCTACCTGAGGGCCCGCGGGCTCGTCGAGGCGCGCAAGCAGGCGAACTGGATGATCTACCGGCTGCCCTCTAGGAAGCCGCGTGAACTCTCGGCCAATCTGGCCTGCCTGCAGGACTGCGTGAGGGAGGATCCGGTCTTTGAGAGGGACCTCCGGAAGCGCGGCTCGCTCGAGCCGTCCTTCGCCGAGGGCGGTCCCCTCTGCTGTGCACCGACGAAGGCCGCCCAGCCGGCTCGCCGCGGGGTCCGAACATGAGCACCGTTCCTCGCAAGGTGCTGATCCTGTGCACGGGAAATTCGGCGCGGTCGATCATCGCCGAATACCTGCTGCGCGCGAAGGGCGCGGGCCGGTTCGAGACGTACAGCGCGGGCTCCCATCCGACGGGCCGGGTCAATCCCCTCGCCCTGTGGGTGCTCAACGAGCGCTACGGGATCGATGCCTCGGGGGCCCGGAGCAAGTCATGGGACGAGTTCAAGGGGGTCACCTTCGACCTGGTCATCACGGTGTGCGACCACGCCAAGGAGTCGTGCCCGATCTTCCCCGGGCAGCCGATCCAGGCGCATTTCGGTTCGCCCGACCCCGCGGCCGTCGAGGGGACGCAGGACCAGAAAAAATGGGCCTTTGTCCAGGTGGCCTCGCAGATCTCGCAGCGCCTGGACCTGCTCTGCGCCCTGCCGGACGGCCCGCTCGCGCCGGAAAGCGTCCATGCCATCGGCAACCGTTTCGGGTCCGAGGGTGGACCCACGGATTCGGCCTGAAGATGAGCGCCGGCTTGAATCGGCCTCCGTCCTGGTTCGTCGGCGAGGCGATCGGCACCTTCATCCTGGTCTTCTTCGGGTGCGGCAGCGTGGCCGCAGCCGTGCTCACGGGGGCCCAGGTGGGCATCTTCCAGGTGGCCATCGTCTGGGGCGTCGGGATCGCCACCGCCATCTACCTGACGGGCAGCCTGAGCGGGGCGCACCTGAACCCGGCCGTGACGCTGGGATTCGCCCTGTGGACGGAGTTCAGGTGGAGGCGGGTTCCCGGCTACGTCCTGGCGCAGTTCACCGGGGCGTTTCTGGCGAGCGTGGCCCTATATGGCCTCTTCCACGGCGTGCTCGCATCCTACGAGGGAATGTACCACATCACCAGGGGCTCCGCCGGGAGCGAGGCCTCGGCGATGATCTTCGGGGAGTTCTATCCGAATCCCGGGGGCCGGGCCCTCACGGAGGCCGCCCGGGCGACGGTCTCGATGCCCACCGCGTTTTTCTCGGAGGCCCTGGGAACGGGCATCCTCATGCTCGTGATTCTGGGACTCACCGATGAGCGAAACCGTTCGCGGCCGCGGGAACTTGGACCCGCCGCCGTGGGCCTCACGATCACCATCCTGATCTCGCTGATCGGACCGCTGACCATGGCCGCCTTCAATCCGGCCCGCGACCTGGCCCCGAGGCTGTTCAGCTCGCTCGCTGGATGGGGGAGTATTCCCTTCACCACCAATGGCAACGGGTGGTGGGCCGTGTACGTCGTGGCGCCCATGATCGGAGCGGCGTGCGGAGGCGGAGCGTACCGTTTTGCGCTCGCTCCGGGATATGAGGCGGTTGCGGAGCGGTAGGCTTTGCGGGACACCAGCGGGTACTGCGGGGCGCCTACCGCAGAAGCTCCGCGAACACGAGCCCGTGGGTCACCAGCAGGAGAGGCACCGCCATTGCGGGCAGCCAGTAGGTCGCGCCCATGAAGGCCGCGGCCCGGTGCCGGGTGGCGAGGACAATCGCCCGCACGAGGTCAAACGTGCCGACCACGTTGAAGATCCACAGGGCCGGCACCGCGGCGCCTGAGCCCCGCAGCACGAGGACCAGCGCGGCCGCGGCGAGAAGGGCTGTCACGACGTCACCCCAGGCGGCTGACTCGGCGAACGCGCGGGGCATGCCCGGGCGAACGGCGCCCGGGGCGAGGAACATGAGGCCGATGTGCCGCTGCGCGTGCAGGAGCAGGATGGGCACGAGGAGCGCCTTCGGGTCCAGCGTGGGCAGGAGGGGCATCACGTAGAGTGCGGCGGCCCCGGCGAAGACCGCCGTCGAAGCCACGAGATTAGATCCTAGGAGCCAGCGTTCATTAACTTGCATAGTGCAAGCAGACTGTTGACATACTTTCACTATGCAAGTAAAAAAAACCATGCCCACCTTCCGTTCCCATTGCCCTGTCTCCTGCACGATGGACCTGGTCGGCGACCGGTGGACCCTCCTCGTCGTGCGGGACCTTCTCCTGGGAAAGACCTTCTTCGACGAGTTCCTGGAGTCCGAGGAGGGGATCGCCACCAACATCCTCTCGGCCCGGCTGCGGGCGCTCATCTCGGCCGGCCTGGTGGAGAAGGTGCTCGATGAGGGCGACCGCAGGCGCTCGCGCTACGGACTGACGGGCCGGGGGCGGAAGCTCGGAAGGCTGGTGCTGTCCGTGGCCGAGTGGGGGCTCGCGAACATACCGGGAACGCGGTCCCCTGCCGGCGGGTTTCCGACGGCCTGACGCGCGTGCCCACGCGCGGGCAACGCTTCTCCGGGACGGATCCGTGCTAACCTTGGCCCCGGCCGGACGACGCTTTCCAGAGGGACAGGAGCTGCGCCTCCCGCTCGACGGACAGACCGACCGTCTTGGCCCCTTGGGAGGCGGGCCCGGCCAGCCAGCGCGCGGTGTCCAAGACGGTCTCGCCCAACGCCCGCAGCCTCAACCCAGCCGCAAACGCGGCGTCCCCGTTGATCCTGAACATCGCTCGGAATTTCGGATGGCCCGAGGGGAGGTACAGCGGAAGCTGGGACCAATC
>CAIXHE010000024.1 GCA_903919205.1 uncultured Opitutaceae bacterium
AGTCCGAAGGGAGTCGCTTCGAGGCGTCGCCTATCCCGCCCTGGTGTGTGCCGCCGGGCTGGCCTCCTCGGTGGTGCTGTGCACCTTCACGCTTCCGCGGTTTTCGAAGATGCTCCGCGACATCGGGGTGGCCAAGAGCAACGGGCTCACGGGATTCTTCTTCGGCCTGAGCGACGTGGTCGTGCGCCATCCCGTATGGGCGGCGGCGGCCCCCTGCTTGCCGGCGGCGCTCATCTGGGTGGCGTTCCGGCCCCGGTTCAGGCCGCTCGTGGACCGTCTGGTGCTTCGCCTGCCTCTCGTGCACCGGGCCGTGGAGGCCCTCTCGATGGCCCGGATCTGCATCACGTACAAGGCACTGAGCGAGTCGGGTGTGCGTGTGGTGGAGGCCCTCGAGCACTGCGCCGTGGCGGCCGGCAACAGCGTCTACGCGCAAGGAATCCGGCGGGTCGTATCGGCCGTTCGCGAGAACGCCAGCATCGGGAGCGCCTTCGAGGGGGCCGGGGTGTTCGCACCCGAGATCGTGCTGGCCATCAAGAGCGGGGAGGGTGCCCTGCCGCGGGTATTCGGGCGGCTTGCGGATTACTACACCTCCGAGGCCCGGCACCGCGTCGTGCTGGCCCTGCGAATGGTGGAGCCCGTGATGCTGGTCGTCGTGCTCGCATGGGTGTTCGGCGTGGCGCTCGCGGTCGTGCTCCCCGTCGTGGAGGTCATCAATGAGATCCACTGAGCCCCGCGGCCGGAGGGCCGAGTTCCTGCTGATGCTGCTCGTCGCCGTTGCCATCGTCGGCGTGATCGCCGGGATCCTGGCTCCCGTGGTCGCCAACAAGCTCGACGACGCCCAGATACGGGCAGAGTCGGAGACCCTGGGCAGCCTGCGTCGCGACTTCGAGGGCACTTACGATGCCGTGGACTACACCAACCTGAACGAGGCGTCGGTCGCCGGCAGCGGACTGCCCGCCGGGATCGTGTTCACCACCTTCGACCAGGCCACAGCGATCGCCTCGCGCGTCTTCGCATCCTCGATCACCGTCGACCCTGCCGGCTGGGTCACCAAGCTCGCCCTGAAGCGCGGGGTCACCACGTTCGCGGCGGGCTCGACGTACACCGCGCAGACCCAGAACCAGTACTCGGCCATCGCCTTCAATGCCTATCGAGTCCAGCGATGCCTCGTCGTGGGGCCCAGCGGGGAGGCGGGCCAGCAGCGCTACCTCCTCATGTCGCTCATGGTTCCCCCCTACCGCAGCCTGGTGTTTCCGACGGCGGACGCCACGCAGACCTTCGACTCCATCTGGGATCAGAGCTGGGAATCGGTCGCTGCGCAGGCGCCCGCCTCCTGGTCCGCTCTCCTGACAGCCGACCAGGTGAGCCTCTGGAACGCATCCACCTCCAACAACCGGACCAACGCCTCGCGGCTGCTCGTGGAGCGCAT
Source organism: uncultured Opitutaceae bacterium (assembly GCA_903919205.1). Taxonomy (GTDB): domain Bacteria; phylum Verrucomicrobiota; class Verrucomicrobiia; order Opitutales; family Opitutaceae; genus Palsa-1447. The sequence continues at coordinate 1,430 of CAIXHE010000024.1, forward strand.
CGTCCAGCCCAAGTACACGCTGACGCTGGCCAACAATAGTCCGACGGACACGGCCTGGGTCGACATAGGCCCGGCTGCGGACGCGCTTGTGTGCGCCCCCAACTCCGGAACCACGCTGAGCTCCTCGGCCGCCGGGTTCACGTCGGGGATACTCTCCGGGCGACTGATCGTCGTGCGGCGCGGGGCCACCGCGGCGACCGCCTATGAGGTGCAACGGTTCTTCCTCTACTCCGACGTCAACCTTACGGTGCAGTAGGTCCGCCGGTACGATTTCGTTTCCCGAAACTTGGTTCTTTGGCATAGGGTGACCCGCAAATGAGGGTCTATTTCATGGGTGTGTGCGGGACGGCCATGGGAAACGCGGCGCTGCTTGCGCGGTCCGCGGGCCATGAGGTGCTCGGCGCCGATGCCGGTGTATATCCGCCCATGAGTACCGTCCTCAGGGAGGCGGGGGTGACCGTCCACGAGGGCTATGATCCGTCGCGCCTGGCCGCGCTCGGGGTCGACGTGGTCGTCATCGGCAACGCCATGTCTCGGGGCAACCCCGAGATAGAATGGCTTCTGGACGCCCGGAGCCTTCCCTTCACCTCGCTGCCGGAGTTCCTGTACTCGCAGGTGCTGAAGAAGAGGAAAAACGTGGTCATCTCGGGCACCCACGGCAAGACGACCACCACCGCGATCGCCGCGTTCCTGCTGCGCGAGAACGGCCGCGATCCCGGCTTCCTCATCGGGGGCGTGCCCCAGGACCCGCCGTCCGGAAACCACCTCGGGAACCCGGGCGATCCCTTCGTGATCGAGGGTGACGAGTACGACAGCGCATTCTTCGACAAGCGCAGCAAGTTCATCCACTACGCGCCCCATGTGGCCGTCTTCAACAACCTGGAGTTCGACCACGCAGACATCTTCAGGGATTTGGCCGACGTGCAGCGCACCTTCATCCATTTCTCGAGGATCATCCCCAGGAGCGGCTTCGCGGTCGTGAACGGGGACGAGGCGAACCTGAAGGCGCTCGGGAGCATGCCATGGACCACCGTGGTCCGGGTCGGAACGGGAGAATCGAACGACGTGCGCATCGCGGCGTTCGTCGAGACGTCGTCGGGCTCCCGGTTCGACCTTCACTGGAGGGGTTCGCCGTGGGCCCAGGTGGCCTGGTCGCTGCCGGGCCTCTTCAACGCTCGCAACGCGGCAATGGCCGCCACCGCGGCGGCGCTTGCGCTTGACGGGAACATCGCGCCCCGGGTCTCCCTGGAGGGCCTGGCCCGGTTCAGGGGGGTGCGGCGTCGGCAGGAGGTGCTGGTCTCCCGGCCCGGCCTCACCGTGATCGAGGATTTCGGGCACCATCCAACGGCGCTAGCCGAGACGCTGCGCTCCCTTCGCTCGAAGCATCCAACGTCCACGCTGGCCGCCGTGTTCGAGCCGAGAAGCAACACGGCCCGGCTGCGGACGCTGCAGGCCGCCTTCGAGCGCGCCCTGGCGCACGCGGACGAGGTTTACCTGGGCCCCGTAAACCGCGCGGGTGCGCTGAGCGAGGCCGAGCGTTTCGACGCCGAGGCGGTCGCCGAGAACCTGGAGGCCCAGGGGATAAATGCCCGCCAGTTCGACGCGAACGCCGAGCTCTACGAGGTGCTGGTCGCCGACACGCTCCCCGTCGGCAAGATCTCCCGGGTGGTCATCTTCTTCACCAACGGGTCCTTCGACGGGATCATCGCCCGATACGCTGCCGCTGCGAAGGCCTGAGTGCGCTACTGGGCCTGCTTGGCCACCTTGTACTCCGCGGGGACCTGACCCCGCGGAAGAGCCAGCAGGTCGTAGTCGTGGTATGCGTTGATAAGGACCTCTGCGAACCGGCCTACGGGAAGCTCCCTCGGCACATACACCCGACCGTCGATGTCGGGGGCATCGGCCTCGGCCCTGGCCACGCCGGCCTCGTCCACGAGCACCCTGACCGTGCGCCCCACGCTGGAGGCGCTGACCTCGGCGGCGATGTCCTTCTGCAGAGCCATGACGCGGTGCCACCGGCGCTCCTTCTCCTTGGGGGAGATCTGCTCTTCCATCTTGGAGGCCCGCGTTCCCTCCTCCTGGGAGTATCTGAAGACACCCAGTCGCTCGAACCGGGCCTCCTTCACGAACTCGCAGAGCTCGTCGACGTCAGCGTCGGTCTCCCCGGGGAAGCCGACGATAAAGGTCGTCCGAAGCGCGATACCGGGGATCCCCGCGCGTATGCGGCGGACCAGGTTGCGGATGTAGTCGCCACTCGTCTCGCGCTGCATCAGCTTCAGCATGCGGTCGCTTATGTGCTGCAGCGGCATGTCGACGTAGCGGACCACCTTGGGGCACTCCGCGATCGTGCGTATCAGTTCGTCGCTCCAATGCGCGGGGTGCGTGTAAAGGATGCGGATCCAGAAGTCGCCCTCGATCGCGTTAAGCTCGCGAAGCAGGGAGGTGAGGGCGGTTCCTCGCGTGGAGTCGACGGGGGTCCTCGGGTTCGGCCGCTCCTCCCATGTGTCCATCCCGAAGAAAGTGGTGTCCTGCGAGATCAGGTTGATCTCCCTCACGCCCTCGGCGACCAGCTGGCGGGCCTCGGCCACCACGCTGGCGACCGTGCGGCTCCTGTGGCGCCCGCGGATCTGGGGAATGATGCAGAAGGTGCAGGGGTGGTTGCATCCCTCGGCGATCTTGATGTAGGCGAAATGGGAGGGCGTGAGCCTGAAGCGCGGCGTGTCGTAATCGGGTATGAAGCTCGAACGCGGCGTGACAAAGCTGGCTGGCGCGTCCTTGTCGGCGCGCTCGGTCGCGAAGATCTGCTCGATGATGGGCGCTACCTTCGTGATCTGGTCGAGGCCAATGAAGGCGTCGACCTCGGGCAGCGAGCCGCTCAGGTCCTTGGAGAAGCGCTGGGACATGCATCCGGCCACGATCAGCTTCTGCTCCCGCCGGCGCTTTCTCAGGCCCCGATTCTCGTGCACCTCAAGGATGTGGCCTATCGACTCCTCCTTGGAGGAGTCGATGAAGGAGCAGGTGTTCACGATCACCACGTCCGCCCGCTCGGCGTCCGGGATGACCTTCATGCCAGCCTGGTGCAGGTGGCCCACCATTATCTCGCTGTCCACGAGATTCTTGGCGCAGCCAAGGGATATGAGGCTGACCGTGATCATGCCATGCCTGGGGACGCATGAGCGTCCCGCCGGGCGCTACTTCTTCTTGGAAGCGACGGCGGCCGCTTTCTTGCGCTTCAGATAAGCGGCGCGGCGTTTGCGTTTGATGATCTTGTTTAGCTGCTGGCCCATAGTGTGTGATGAGGGAAAACGAAGATCAGACCGCATGAGGGCGGGGGAGTCAAGACCTAGGGAGCGACGTGCGATCCCCCGGTGATCACCTCCCCTTGCCTCGTCCACGCGTAGACCAGGGGCCGCTTCGACTTGTCGAGCTCCTTGAAAAGGGCGGGGTTGCCCCGCTTCATCACGGAGAGCTCGGCCAGGCCCGAGGCATCGCAGTTGAGCAGCCGGGCGTAGGGCTTGAAGTGCTCCGGCCTGCCGATCACCCGCGAAAGGTGGGTGGGGGCCTTCCATGAACGGTCGAGGGCCAGAAAGGAGTAGGGCAGGCTCCTCAGGTCGATGCCGGCGCGCTGGGCAAACTTGACCCAGTCCGAGTCCGCGAGCACCCCGGGCGGCGGGAATCCGAAAAAGTGGCACCAGTGTCGCTCGTTTCCCGCAGCCAGGACGGGACAGCTATGCGCGTGGGTGCAAGGGGCTACGACGGGTACCTCCGGCGCCCAGGCGTCTCGCAACGCGCCGAGTGCGCGGCTCACCTCGCGCGTGCCGGGCTCCGTCCAGACCACCGACCGTGACCGGACGACCAGCGAGCGAATCTCCTCCATCGCGGAGGGAGGCAGCTCGTTCAGCACGTGGCTGATCAGCAGTAGGCCGATGGGCTCCTGTGAGCGGAGGTATCCCGGCGTCGCGGTCGACACGTCGAGGCCGGGAAACTCGCGTTGCGTGGCGTCGTGCGCGAAATCCGTCGCCAGGGCCGAGCGGTCCCAGAACGCGATGGACCCGAAGCTCGACGCTCCGAACCTCCGAAGCACCCGCCTGCCCGCGACGCCGCTGCCGCAGCCCCAGTCGAGGACAGGCCCCGCGGGGGGCCTCCATCCGCGCAGCTCGAGCTCGTCCAGGACAGCGTCCCACTTCCAGCCGATGCGCTCGCCGAAAGTGAGGTCGTAGTTGGCCAGGTCGGAAGGCGACTGCCAATAGGCCTCCTCGGTTGGGCTTCCGGCGAGAAACGTCCCGCGGAGGCGGTCCAGGCACTTCCAGTCGAGCTGGGTCCAGTTCATTCCAGAGCGAATCCCAAGTGGGTGGCGAGAGCCTGGCTGCGAACGCCGTAGAACGAAGCGAACGCGCGGACGGCCGCAGCGTCCGTCGCGCCCGAGGTTCCGGTGCGCACCGCGGAGATCATGGTGTTCTTGGCGGTGTGTTCCGTGGACACGAACTCGAACACCCGCGTCCGGTAGCCGGCCCACTCGAGGAGCTGGGCGCGGAGCGCATCGGTCACAAACTCGGCCTGCCTCTCCCTGAAGATTCCGTGCCTCATGGCCCCCGAGAGAACGGTGGGCGGCTGCAGCTGCGGGCGCACCTCCTTTTGGCAGCAGGGTGCCACCACAAGCAGGGTCGCACCCGCCGCGATGCCCTTCGCGAGGGCGTCGTCGGTGGCCGTGTCGCAGGCGTGGAGCGCGATCATCACATCCGCCTGGACAACGGGGGTGTCCGCGATCGATCCCGTCTCGAATTCAAGACGTTCGCCGAATCCGAGGTCGCGGGCCGCCGCATTGCAGAAATCGACCAAGTCGGCCCTCCTTTCGATGCCGCGCACCGATGCCCGCTGCCCGAGGAGCTGGCTCGCCGCAAACGTCAGGTAGCCCTTCCCGCAGCCCATGTCGTACACAGATAGTTTCCTGTCCGTTGGAAGCGGGGCCTCGCCGACCAGGTGACCGAGTATCTCCGTGAACTTGTCGATCTGGCGAAACTTGTCGTTCATGGGCGCCAGGGGCCTGCCCCGGTCATCGGTCACCCCGAGGGCATGCAGCCATGGGGCCTGCGGCGCGACGACGCGGCGCTTTTCACGGTCGTTGCCCGACGCGGCTGCGGGAGCGGAGGCGACCTGCGTCACCCGGAGCCTGGGCTTGCCCGAGCCCGTCTCCAGCTGTGCGTGCTTCGCCTCCGTGAATAGGTGGGCGTCCAGGAAGTCCGCGCCGATCAGCGCCTCGAGCTGGGCGAGGGCCTCGACATAGCTGAGGTTCTTGGTCACGTCCTTAGTCGCATGGCGCCAGACGAAGGCGAGGCGGGGCCCCGACTTGAGCCTTACCGGCCTGACGAAGAGGTTCCTGAGGCTTGCGTCGCGGCCGTCCGGCTTGCCCAGGGTGAGCTTCACGAGCGAGCCTTGATCAACGGCCTCTCTTAGTTGGCCGAGGAATCGGCCGCGGGCGTCGTGTATCATCTCTAGGGTTTCGGCAGTTCCACCGGCCGAACATAGAAATCAAGGGGCGTCCGGCGCCACCATTTTCCAGAGAGCGAACGCTCACGCGTCGAGGTGCACTCATAGCGGTAGCGCACCACGCGCATGTATTTCGGGGGCACCTCCGGGAAGGGGTTTCCCGCGAAGAGCTCGGTGACGGCCCGTTCGCCCCGGAGAAGGCGCTCGCAGACAGTCTCCACCCACGGGTTGTTGTCAGGTGGCCCTAGCGCCGCGAACCAGAGCTGCCAGTCGAGCCTCGGCTGAAGGGGCGCGATCCACTTCGGACGGGCGTCCAGTGCACCCGGCTGGTAGGGAAGCGTGTATTCCTTCCAGCTGCGGCCGTCGTTGCTGCCCTCGAAAACGAGTTCGGGCCTCTCCACCGTCATCACCGCGAACAGGCCGTAGTCGTTGAAGCTCCTCAGAGGCCCGACCGTCTCGGCGACGAACCGCACCAGAGGGGATCGGGCTGCGCCGGGATAGGCCTCGGCCACCGATTCGAAGAACGTGACTCCCACCGAAAGGGCTGCGAACCAGCGCAGGGCACCCGATGAAACCCAGCGCGGAATGCGCCCCTGAGTGGGGCCCACGGGCGCCTCGACGCCCCAGTGGACCGATCGCCACCACTCATCATCGAGGCAGCTGAGGCAGAGTCCGATAGCAAGCAGGTTGAAGAACGCAAAATTCCCCGTGGCGGCGATGGCGACCTGAAGGAGCACGAGCGAGAGTGCGGCCATTTCCTATTGAGACCAATTGTTTGTAAACTTTGAAAGAAAGAAATACGTTCAATTGCGTCTCTATAGAAATAGTTACAACAGCTAGTTACAAAGGAAAGAAATTAACGATCAATTTCACTCGTTTTCCTTAATC
>CAIXHE010000025.1 GCA_903919205.1 uncultured Opitutaceae bacterium
GCTGTCGCCGCTCTGGGTTGCTCGCGTGCGTCTCACCCTCGCGCTGCTCTCCGCCGCCGTGATCGGCTGGCGTCTGCGCAGCACGCTCGGCTTCTCCGGCCCCGACCCCGCGTCCCTCATCTGCATGTAGGATGAGCACCGCCGCACTCGAGACGCCCCCGCGGACCGGCCGAGGCCGCCCCTCCTGCCGCCACTGCGGCGCACCGCTGCTCGACTCACGCATGGAGGCGACGGGGTTCTGCTGCGCCGGGTGCTCCTACGTCTACCGGCTGGTTAACGAGCACGGGCTTTCCGGGTACTACCGGATCAAGGACGCCGTCACGGTTCCCGCCGACGCAGCGGTGTTCCAGCCTAGGGATTACGCGTGGCTCGACGCCGCACAAAGGGAGGCGGAGGCCTCGCCCACGAAGGCGCCCGAGCTCGTGCTCGAGGTGCAGGGGATTTCGTGCGCGGGCTGCGTCTGGCTGATCGAGCGCCTGTTCCAGCAGCAGCCGGGCGCCCGCCAAATCACGGTGAACGCCCAGCTCGGGACCGTGCGCCTCCAATGGACCCGCGGTGCCTTCAGCGCCCCCGACTTCGCCCGCAAGCTCCAGGCCTTCAGCTACCTGCTCGGTGCCGCGGGCGAGGGCACGGCGGAGCCCGAGGCCCGCAATCTTATACGGCGGATCGGCCTGTGCGCGGCATTCACCCTCAACGTGATGCTCTTCAGCCTCCCGTCCTACTTCGGGATGGAGGGCACCTTTGCCTACGCTCGCCTCTTCGGCGTGCTCTCGCTCGCCTTTGGCACGCTCAGCTTCCTTGTCGGGGGCAGCTATTTCCTGAATCGGGCGGTGAGGGCGCTCCGGGAGGGCGCGCTGCACATCGACCTGCCGATCGCGCTTGGAATCGTGGGAGCCTACACGGGGTCCCTTGTCGGGTGGCTCACGGGCGACCTACGGTTCGTTTACTTCGACTTCGTCTCGACCTTCATCCTGCTGATGCTGGTCGGGCGCTGGGCGCAGGTCTCGGCCATCGAGAGGAACCGCCGGCGCCTGCTCAGCCGGCAACCCAAGCCGAGGACGGTGCGCCTCCTGGGGCGGGACGGCACGACGCGCGAGGTGGCGCCCGAGCGTCTGCAGGCGAACCAGGCCTATCTTCTCGCCGCCGGCCAGGCCGTGCCCGTGGAGTCCCGCCTGGAGGGGGCGGACGCCGACTTCTCGCTCGCGTCCATCAATGGCGAGGCCGAGCCGCGCACCTACAGGGCCGGCCAGCGCGTCCCGAGCGGCTCGCTGAGTCTCGGCCGCGGCGAGATCCGGCTCCTCGCGCTTCAGCCCTGGGGCGAGTCGCTCCTCGCCCAGCTCCTGGCCCCGGCACCGAGGACCGCCTGGAACCAGCTGCTCCTTGAGCGCGTGATCCGCGGCTATCTCGTGGGCACGATCACGGTAGCCTTCCTCTCGGGGCTCGGCTGGTGGTTGTCGACGGGCGACGCCCTGCGGACCTGGTCGGTGGTCACCGCGGTCCTGGTCGTATCGTGCCCTTGCGCGATCGGACTCGCCTTCCCGCTCGCCGACGAAATGGCCACGGTGGCAGCGCGCAGGCACGGTGTGTTCGTGCGCGACAACGACCTTTGGGCGAAGCTAGGACGCGTGCGCAAGCTGGTCTTCGACAAGACGGGCACGCTCACGCTCGAGAACCCGGTCCTCCGAAACCCCGAGGAACTGGAGGCCCTGGATCCCGAGGCGCGCTCGGCCCTGCTGGCGCTTGTGCGCGACAACCCCCACCCCGTGAGCCAATGCCTGTGCGAGCACCTGCTGGGAGGCGGCGGGGAAGCCGCGGGGGAGGCCGACGTCCGCGAAACCGTGGGCCTAGGCGTCGCGTTCACCGCGCCCGACGGAGACACCTGGAGCCTGGGACGGCCGGGATGGGACCCGCGCGCGGCTGTGGGTGCGCTCGGGGGATCGGCACCCGCCGCCCAGGCGGAGCTGGCGCGCAACGGGCGCGTGGTGGCCCGCTTCAGCTTTGCGGATACGGCGAGGCCCGGCGCGAGGGCGGAATTGGCTGCCTTGGCCCGCCTCGGCCTCCCGAGCTTCATCCTGAGCGGGGACCGCGGCACAAGCGTCGCCACGCTTGCCGCCGAACTGGGTCTGCCCGAAGGACGCGCCCACGCAGAGATGACGCCACAGGGTAAGGCTGACTGGATCACCCGCGAAGGCCCCGGCGACGCCCTGATGCTCGGCGACGGCGCCAACGACAGCCTGGCCTTCGATCGCGCCCTGTGCCGGGGCACGCCGGTAATCCACCGGGGCGTCCTCGAGCAAAAGGCCGACTTCTACTATCTGGGCCGCGGTATCGCGGGCCTGCGAAGCCTCTTTTGGATCAACGCCGTGCGCCGGCGCGCCCAGACCGCGATCCTCGTCTTCTCGGTGGCCTACAACGCTGTTGTCGTGGGCCTCGCGGCGGCCGGCCATGTGAACCCGCTCGTGGCGGCCGTGCTCATGCCGGCAAGCTCGCTGGCCACCCTGGCCATCGTCGGCTGGGGCATGCGGCCGGTGGTCTCGGGAAGCCTCGGACGCTGATCCTCAGACGGCGCGCGGGGACCTCATCCTGCGCGCACTCTTCTTCGGCGCGGGCACCACGATCACCGGGCAGCCCGCCCGGCGGAGCACGCCCGTGGCCGTGCTGCCGACGAGCAGGTCGTAGAAGGCCGTGTGGCCGTGGGAGCCCACCACGATATAGTCGGCGGACTGCTTGCGGGCCTGCTCCAGGATGCAGAGGGCCGGGTAGCCGCTGGCCCAAAGGGCCTCAACCTCGAGGCCGGTCTTCGCGAGCTTGCCCGCCAGCAAGGCGAGGTGGCGTTCCGCGTTGCGCTCCGCAGCCTGCGTGTACATCGAGAAATCGTCCAGGACCATGCCGAAGTCATTGGGGATCGCGGGCGGCTGGATCACATGCAGGAGCACAAGGCGGCTGCCGGTCAGACGCGCCAGCTGCGCCGCCTCGCGGATCACGTTTGTGCTGATGCCCGAGAAGTCGATGGGGACGAGGATGGTGCTCATGGGTGAGGGGGTGCAGAAGACGCTACTCCCGCGGCAGCGCGGCTACTGCGCAGAACTTGTCATACACACGTCACCGCTTGCGGCCGGGGCGTGCCGCCGCCTCGCTCGCCGGTTGACATGGCACGCCCATAGGTCAAGGACAGGCGGCATGAAGCGATACCCGCTGGGCGTTCTTCTCGTCTTCCTCTCGGGGGCGGCCTGCCTCGCCGAGGACGCGACCCTCATGAAGAACACGGTGATGCGCGCGGACCGCAGCCTCGTCTCCCTCAAGGCGGGAACGGTGGTGGAGGTGCTTGAGCGTGGCGACAAGACGGCGTCCATCCGCTACAAGGGACAGACCGGCACGATTCCCCTGGCGAGCCTGTCCGGCACGTCACCGGAGCCCGCCCCAAGCCCGACGCCGGTCGCCTCCGTCCCGCCGTCGCCCTCGCCGAAGCCGGCGGCGGCCAAATCCCTCGTCGCCGATCACCCGCAGAGCACGTACGGGGCGCTCGTTAAGAAGGCGGAGGCGAACGTCGCCAAGCACGACGCCAACGTGGCGAAGCCCGTCAACGAAGCCACCGAAGACACCCCGTCGAAGTGACGGGTGATCAGCGGGAGGTGAGCCGATCCAGGTCGGTGAACGGCAGCGTGGGGAGCGAGAAGCGCCGAAGGCGGACGTCGCCCTCTTCCCAGCGCACCACGCTGTAGGCGTCGAACATCACCACCGAGGTCCCGTAGAAGTAGGCCCGGGGGGTGTACAGGCTCGGGAATCCCTGGGCCCTCACCACCTCGGCCCGGCTCGAGCCGACCGTGAAGGTGTCGAGGAGCGCGACGGAGAAGCTCGGCCATATGCGCACGTGCAGCCGAGGGGACCGGTCGCACCAGGCCTGCACCCGGTCCGACTTGAAATAGACGAGCGAGGAGCCGTACCTGAGCACGTTTTCTCCCGCCTCGTCGGGCTTGCCCTGAATCTCCAGGACCCTCGCGCGGGTGTCTCCGGTCTCGAAGACGTTGAGCAGCGAGTCGGCTTCCTGGAACAGCAACTCCGCCTCGCGAAGACGCGACCCCAACTCCGGCTGGACCCTCGCGACGCGCATGTCCCACGGCCCCGCTTCCGCGCGCACCGACGACGAGGTCCCGGCCGCGGGAGGGTTCTCGACGGACCTCGGCGGGCTGCCACCGGGCCCGGCGTGGCTCCGCGGATATCCGGCTGGGCCGAGGTGGCCCGTGGCGGCCGCGTCGCCGGTGGACGCCAAGTCACCCGCGGAAAGCGACCTCAGGGTTGGGGAGGAATCGATCGAGGACCCCGCGGCACGGCGCGCGGGCCGGGCGGAGGAGGACGTCGGGCGCTCCGACGCGGCCGCCCGCCGGCCCTTCTCGGCTCCCCCGGGGGATGCGGAGGGGCCCGGCGACGCCGGCTCCTCTGCCCGTGATTCCGCCTGGGTCACGCCCGGCGCGGAGACCGGCGCCTCGGAGGGGGGCTGCGTCGCCCAATGGTAGAGGGGTGCGGCCGCACCGAGGAGCGCCGCCGCCCCCACGGCCCATCCTATCCTCGCCCAGCGAAGCCGCCCGATCGCCTTCCACGCCCGCGAGCCGCCGGATCGCGCTCGCGCAGCCGCCCCGGCCCGCATGCCGCGCCGATCCCGCTGCTTGCGGTCCGCGCGCGGGGGCGGCGACGCGGTCGCGCGGGTCTGCTCGCCGTCCGCCGGCGCATCGTCCGCCGCGGGCTCGTTGCGTTCCGATTTGGGGAGGAACTTGCGATAGAGTTTCTTCCTGTAGAGCTGGTCGTAGGCCTCGTTGATCTCCTTGGCCATGTCCTCCGCGGTCGTCTGCATGGGCGATCCCGCCTTGTAGAGGTCGGGGTGCCAGCGCTGCATCAGCTGGCGATAGGCCCTCTTGATCTCGACCGGGCCTGCGCCCGGATTCAGGCCGAGGGAGCGAAAGTACGCGTGTATGTCCTTGCGCATGAGGGTCCTGAAGA
>CAIXHE010000026.1 GCA_903919205.1 uncultured Opitutaceae bacterium
CCGCGGGCACCGCGATCGCGCGCGAGAAGAACACGGCGTCCGGCAGGAACACGACCCTCGGCGGAGGGGGTCCCGAGCGCAGGAGGTCAAGGGGCGAGGCGCACATGGTCAGAGGGTGGGAACGACGGGGGGAGGCTGCGGAATCTCATCATCTTCCAGCATTTCCAGAACCGTAAAGGGATAATTGATGCTTTGCGAGGCCGCGGCGGCGGCCGCCGCGGTCGAGGCGGTCGAGGCGGGCTGGGCGGTGTTGGTCACGGAGGCGGTGGTCGAGGCAGACGTCGTGGAGGCCGCCGAGGTTGCGTTGGTGGCGATCGTGGTGTTCAGGACGGCGCCCCCCTGGGGGGCCACCACGGTCGACAGCCGGTAGCGGGAGGAGCCCTCGCGGACGGTGATCGTGATGCGGAGCGCCGTGATCGTGACCCCGAAGGGCGCGGCGTTGCCGCCGAGCCCCGCCACCGAGGCCAGGGTCGTGGAGTTCTGGAACCACTGCGCCCCCTGCTGGGCGAACTGCCCGCGGCCCTCGAGGTAGTCGGCCACGTGCTGGCGCTGCACCGGCGTGTACTGGCCGACGGCCGAGAGCACGTCCGCGTTGGCGCCGTTCACGTTCGGCACGGAGAAGGTGAAGAGCGAGCAGTCGTCGACGAAGCGCCAGTAGAGGTCGTTCGGCTGGCCGTTCTCGTCGAAGAACACCTCCCTGGCGTCGTCGATCGCCGCCAGTTCGCTGAAGCTGCGCATCGCGCGCTGGGGCTCGGCGTAGGGGACGGCGTCCTGGTCGTAATCCGGGGTGATCGTCGAGGTGTACACGTAGCCCGGGCGCATCCAGCCGAGGACGGCGTCGGCCAGCCGCCCGGCGTCGGCGGGCGGCAGCTGCCAGGTCTCGAAGAGGTTGGTGAGCGTCGTCATGTCCGCGTGGGCCAGCGGGATCTTGCCGCTCTCGTCGCGCAGGGACACCTCGACCGTGCGGCCCTCGCTCGGGTTCCATCCGGCCCAGGCGAGCGGGGTGCCCCACCCCTCCGCCGGGCTGTGGAGGCCGTTGTCGGCCGTGCGGAAGTCCTCGAGGACCGCGAGCGTCACCTCGAGCGCCGAGAACGCCTCCTGGCGCAGCCGGTGCGCCTCGGTCGCGCGCACGTCGACCAGGAGGTCGTTGCCGGCCTTCTCGACGAAGGCCGTGAGGGCCGCGGCCGTGAAGAGGAGGACGACCAGCACGATCACGATGACCGAGGAGCGCAGCGGCGCCGGCCGGGGGTGCTGGGGGCCGGTCACCATGGGTTGGGCAGCCCCGCGCCGGTGGCCGGGACCGTGATCAGGGACTCCTCCCTCAGCTTGTTGTACGCGAACGTCACCCGCAGGCGCTGGGGGGGCGTCGGGTTGCCGTTCGTGCCGTTTCGCATCGTGGTCTCGGTCGTCCACCGGTTGAAGTCCGAGTCGAAGTAGTCGAAGGCGATCGAGGTCACGTAGGGCGAGATCAGGGTCTCGCGGGGCGGGTCGTCGTTGAAGCGGTTCTCCAGGTCCGAGTGCCAGAGCATGAAGAGCCCCTGGTCGCGGCGCACCTGCAGCGAGCACACCACCTCGGGCAGCGGCCGGCCCGGCCAGCGCAGGATCCGGCCCCCCGTGAGCTGGAGGTAGGTGATCATGTTCTCCTGGAGGGCGGTCGCCGGCGTCACGAGCTGCACGCCGACCGGCGTTGAGTTGACGGCGGCCGCCGGCGGCAGCGAGGCCCGCAGGAGCTCCTTCTCGAGGAAGCGCGTCACCGCGCGCACGTGCTGGTCGAAGAGCCGCGCGTCGGTGTTGCGGCCCCAGAGTTCGCCCATGGAGAAGATGAAGGTGTTCAGCCCGACCATGATCAGGCCCACGAGCGCGAGCGCCATCAGCACCTCGATCAGCGTGAAGGCGCGGCGCCTCATTGGGCCTGCTTTCCCTGGAAGAGCGCGATCCGGCTGGCCGCCGACTGGCGCAGGGTCGTGCGCGCGGTCGGGTCGGACCAGGTCGGCCGCAGCAGCATGAACTGCTCCTTCACGGTGCGCGTGTCCGCGAAGGGCTCGGTCACGACGCAGGTGAAGGTGACCCGGAAGAGGTCGGTCGTCGTGTCGGGCTCGATCTCGGCCGTCCATTTCACGTGCTTCGGGCCGTCGTCGAACTCCTGCCCCGCCTGGGCCGCCGTCAAGTCCGGGATCCCGAGCAGCTGGTGCCGGGCGAACGACACGTCGGCGTCGTTCGCGTTCGAGCGCCGGGCGACCTCGTAGCTGTTCAGCACGTTCAGGTAGGCCGAGCCGAGGACGACGGCCGTCATCGAGAAGATGAGGAGGGCGACCAGCACCTCGAGGAGCGTGAAGGCTCTACGGCGCGGCATCGGAGGCGGCGAGGACCGGGGCGCAGGTCCAGGGGTCGATCGAGAGCAGGTGCGCCGAGCCCTTCGCGCGCAGCTGCACGCGGAACGGGGTGCAGGTCCCGTCGTCGTAGAAGACGACCGTGGCGAGGGGCTGGGTCTCGACCAGCGTGCCGCCGATCAGGATCGAGGAGCTCGACTCCGAGGCGGGCGGGTGGAAGTCGATCATGAGGTCGTCGGGCCCCTTGACCGGGAAGGGGGTCACGCGGCCGCCGTCGGCGACCAGGAGGGCGCGCTGCTTCGGGTCGTAGGTGAGCAGCACGCTGCGCTGGTCCATGAGCGCCTCCCTGCGCGCCTCGGCGCACGCCTTCCAGAACTGCTGCTCGGGCGAGGCGGTCTTGTCGTCCAGGAGCGCCGCGGACCCGCCGATGAAGATGCTGGAGACGAGCCCGATCAGGGCCAGGACCAGCAGGATCTCGATCAGCGTGAACCCGCGCCGCTCACCAGTTTCCGATGTTGTCATCGGCTCCGTCCGTGCCGCTCGGGCCGGTGGACCAGAGGTCGTAGCCGTCCTTGTTGTGCGTCCCGGGGTAACGGTAGAGGTAGGGGCGCCCCCAGGGGTCCAGGATCGGGACCTTGACGCCCTCGATGTACGGCCCCCTCCAGCGGTCGGCCCGGTTGGGCGGGGCGGTCAGCAGCGCCTGGAGGCCCTCCTCGGTGCTCGGGTAGCTTCCCATCTGCAGGCGGTAGGTGACGAGCGGCGTCTTCATGCTCTGGTTGACGAAGAGCCGGGCCACGTCGGTCTGGGAGCCGCCGAAGAGCTTGCCCACGTTCGTGATGGTGAGCCCGGCCAGGAGCCCGATGATCGTGATCACCACCAGGATCTCTATCAGGGTGAAGCCGCGGCGCTTGGAACCGGAATTCGGGGTCATGCAGCTGGGGATGGTAGGGAGGGGCACCTGAATGTCGAGACGGCCCGGCGGGGCAAAGGTTGCAATCCCGCGTCGTTTTAGCGGCGGTCACGGGGGGGGCCGCGGTCGGTGAAGACATAGTTCACGAGGAAGCTGAGACCCAGGACTCCGCCCAAGGTTCGGATATTCCGCATGGCCCCGACGACGGTCGAGAGCGGGCTCGCCTCGGGCTCGCGCACCCGCACCAGGAGCCCGATCGCCAGGAGCGCGATCACCGGCTGGGCGAGGAAGCAGGCGTGGTAGACCTGGAGCGGGCCGCCCCAGGACGCCGGGGCGTGGGTGATCACCCAGCCCCCGAGCACCGGGGCGACCGCCGCCACGAGGGACGACACCGCCAGGTTGAGCCCGATCGCGAGCTTCTTCGCCTCGGCGGGGATCAGCCGCAGGCCGATCATGAAGAGCCCGAGGACGAAGCCTGCGCTGGTCGCCCCGATCCAGGTCCAGAGGGCGTAGAGCAGGAGCCGGTTCTCGGGGGTGACGATGCACCAGAGGAACATCGAGAGCTGCCAGAGGACGAGCGAGAGCACCATGACCGGCTTGTTCCCGTGCCGGTCGAGGAGTAGGCCCCAGGCGGGCAGCGAGCAGGCGCCGCCGACCTGGGAGAGCGCGGTCACCGCGCCCACCTGCCAGGCCGAGAAGCCCACCCGCTCGAACATGAAGACCGTGTAGAAGGGCCCGAAGCAGTTGGCCGCGAAGCTCCAGACGGCCCCGAACACGACGAAGACGAGGAACGCGCGGGCGCGCAGGACGACGGCCGCCTGCGCGCGCAGCGAGTCGGGCTCGGGCGACGGCGCCCGGTAGGGCCGCGTCGGGCTGATCCACTGCAAGCGCAGTGAGAAGATCCTCAGGAACGTCGAGCCGAGGATGATCGCCTGGAAGGCCGGGACGGCATAATTCCATTGCGAAAGCGCCCAGCCGGAGCCGACCAGGAACACGACCGTCGAGAACTGAAGGATCTGGTTGCGCCGCCCGAAGAACGTGCCGCGGATGCGCTCGGGCACCCAGTCGTCGATCCAGGTGCTCCAGGTGACGCCGGCCACGGCGCCGAAGCAGCTGGAGACGAAGAACCAGCCGAGGATCCACGGGGCCGCCTCGCCGGCCGAGCCCCGCGGGATCCACGGGAGGCCCACCCCGAGCGCCACCCAGCTGAGCATGTGGAGCGTCGCCGCCGCGACCGTCACGGTCTTCGGCGGGCGCAGCCGCATGAGGAACGGCGAGACGAAGATCTGGAGGAAGTTGCCGACGAAGGGCAGCGAGCCGAGGAGCCCGATCGACGCCGGCGAGAGCGGGAAGGCCTTGGTGACCAGGGCCGAGATCGCCATGCTGGCCGGCAGCGCCATGGTGACGACGGGGATGGCGACGATGCCCTCGCTCGTGCAGTAGCGAAGGCTGAGCGCGAGGTCGGCCTTCCTCCGGAGGGCGAGCGCCCGGGCCGGGGAGGCGTCGGGGGAAGCGGGGGATTCGGGCATGCCGGGACCCGTTCTGGGGGCTCCGGCGCCGATTCCCAACGCTATTTTGGGCGACCCCGGGGGCCCCGCGGCCTGAATCCCGTTGCCGTCGGCCCGCGCTTGCGCGTGCATGGGGGCCGCCCGCCCCGGATGAAAACCATCGCCGTCGACCTCGACGACACGCTCAACAACTTCACGGAGACGTTGCGGGTGACGCCGTTCGCGCACGACGGGGCCTACTCGTTCCCGCCGGAGGTGTTCGAGCGGTACCTGCGGCAGCTGCGCGGGGGCGAGCCCGACCCGAGCGACCTCCTCGCGACCGAGTTCTCGTTCTTCAAGTACCGCATCCACCACCGCTGCTACGAGCTCGCCCGGGCGAGGCCCGACGGCGTCGCGTTCATGCGCTGGCTGCGGGCCGAGGGCTGGCGCATCGTGATCTGCACCTACCGGGACCTTCGCCGGGCCAGCGACTGCACGCGCGCGTGGCTCGCGGACAACGGCATCCCCTACGACCACCTCTTCATGGCCTGGAACAAGATCGTGTTCTGCCGGGCCTGGGGGATCGAGCACCTGGTCGACGACGACGCCTTCAACATCGTCCACGGGGCCCGCTACGGCGTGAACGTGTACTATCCCCTGCCGGGGGCGGTGCCGGACCCCGCCGGGACCGGGGCGCGCGGATTCGAGTCCTTCGAGGAGGTGCGCGCATGGATCCAAGGGTGAGCCTCCTGCGCGAGTACTACGGGGGCCTGCCGATGGACCGGGCCAAGGTGGAGACCCGCGAGCACGGCTTCGCCTTCCTGGAGCGGCTCCAGGAGGGAGGCCTCACGCTCGACTACGGGGAGCTGACGCTCTCGGGGCTCCTGCACAAGTACCGCCTCTCGGGGATCCCGCCCGCGCGCATGGACGCGCTCCTCCACGACCACGTCGAGAAGCGCTGCAACGTGTGCCTGTACTTCGCGGACGGGGCCAACCGCACCTTCTGCTTCAACCTCGACAACAACCACAAGACCGACAACACGCAGATCATCCCCGAGATGGCGCTCGCGATGCGCGCCGTGCGCGGGGCGCTGGAGGCCCTGGGGTGCCCGCCGCTCGTCCTCGCGAGCGGGCGCGGCTACCACCTCTGGTGCCGCCTCTCGGAGCCGGTCGACAACACGAGTCTGTACGCGTTCATGCGCAAGGTCAGCGTGGGGGCGCTCGCGGCGGTCCACGCTGCGGGCCTCGACCACCGCAGGGTGAAGGTGAACGTCTATCCGGACCGCCGCACGCGGGACACGGTCTCGCTGCGCCTTTTTGGCTCGGATCACGCGAAAAACCGGGTGTTCAGCCGGGTCGTGAGCGGGGACGGCCTGCTGGACGAGGCCGCCTCCTGGGCTGAATTCGAGCGCCATTTGCGGGAAAAGACGATCGCTCCGGCGGACTTTCTGAGGGCGTTCGCGGCGTCCCAGGAGCCCGGATTCATGGTGCCCGAGGGTGCGAGCTAAGTACTTTTAAACGAGATTCTTGCGACGAGGGCTCGGGCGGCCGGGGAAAGATTCCTCCGGAATACGCCAAAGTGCTTAACCGGCCCGGGGGAATGCCGATCAGAACCCTGACACCCTCACTGTATTTCGTTGATGAACACTTGGACCATAGGTAAACGTATCTCTTTATTGGGCATTATTTTATGCTCCTTGCTGCTGCTCGTGGGCGCGATCGCCGTCCAGAGCATGGGAGGCATCCGAACAAACGCGGAGCGCCTGAGCGTCGACTCCATGCCCGGCACGGTGAAGAGCGGGCTCCTGAACAAGCTCTCCGCCGAGAGCTTCGTATGGGTGCTCACGTATGCCCAGGTACCCTCGTCCGAGGACCGGGCGCGCATCCGGCGCGAGGTCGCCGACTACACCGAGCAGATCAACAGCGTCCAGTCGTCGTACGAGGCGACCATCACGACGCCGGAGGACCGCGCGCTCTTCACAAAGGTCGTGGACCTCCGGATGGCCTACCGACCGAACAAGGAAAAATTCCTGGACCTGGTCGACCGGGGCAAGCGCGACGAGGCCGCGGCGTTCCAGGTGTCCACGCTCGTTCCCGCCTTCTTCGCGTACTCCAACGCAGCCAAGGCGCTCATGGATTACAACGGCTCGAACGGGGAGGCCCTCTCGCAGGCGATCACGTCCGAGACGCACCGCACGACCACGCTGGAGGTCGCCGTGTCGCTGGCGGCGCTCGTCGTCGGGGCCGCCCTCGTCATCACCCTCACCCGCAACACGAACCGGATCCTGTTCGGCCTGGCCGAGCAGCTCGGCAACGGCGCCGACCAGACCGCCTCCGCGGCGAGCCAGGTGTCGACCTCCAGCCAGACGCTCGCGGCGGGCGCCAGCGAGCAGGCCGCCTCGATCGAGGAGACGAGCGCGTCGCTCGAGGAGATCTCGAGCATGACCAGGCGCAACGCCGAGTCGGCCGTGCAGGCCAAGAACCTCTCCAACCAGACCCGCCAGGCCGCCGAGAGCGGCGCGGGCAGCATGGCCGAGATGAAGCAGGCGATGGACGGCATCAAGGAGTCCTCGGCCAGCATCGCGAAGATCGTGAAGACGATCGACGAGATCGCCTTCCAGACCAACATCCTGGCGCTCAACGCCGCCGTCGAGGCCGCGCGGGCCGGCGAGGCCGGGGCGGGCTTCGCGGTCGTCGCCGACGAGGTGCGCTCGCTCGCCCAGCGCTCGGCCCAGTCCGCCAAGGAGACCGCCGCCAAGATCGAGGACTCGGTCAGCCGCAGCGAGCACGGCGTCGCCATCAGCGCCAAGGTCGCGGAGAGCTTCGGGGAGATCGTGGCGAAGGCCCGCAGCGTCGACGAGCTGGTGGCCGAGATCGCCACCGGCTCGCAGGAGCAGGCGCAGGGCATCTCCCAGGTCACGACCGCCGTCACCCAGATGGACAAGGTCACGCAGGCCAACGCGGCGGGCGCGGAGGAGTCCGCCGCCGCCTCCGAGGAGATGAGCGCCCAGGCCGCCATGATGCGCGAGACGGTGCAGCAGCTCCAGGCCCTGGTCTCCGGCTCCGCGGCCCTCGCCGAGCGCCCCGCCCCGGCCGTGAAGGCCGCCCGGCCCGCCGGGGGCACGTTCCCTTCAAAGGCGGTGTCCCGTTCGAACGGAACGTCCCACTCCAACGGGAAGTCCCACTCCAACGGCCACGGGCCCTCGAACGGGACCGCGCGCTCGAACGGCGTCTCCCGCTCGAACGGGATGCCGTCAACCGGAGACACGCCCCCGGACTCCCCCGAGGGCACCGACGACAGCCACCGCGACTTCTTCAACTAGAACCGAACCCATGAGCACCATCGCCACGACAGAGACCGCAAACCACGCAGGCAAGTACCTGACCGTGGCCATCGACAACGAGGTCTACGGCATCGCCGTCCTCAAGGTACGCGAGATCATCCGCCTCCAGAAGATCACCCCGGTGCCGCAGGTGCCCGAGTTCGTGAAGGGCGTGATCAACCTGCGCGGCCGGGTGATCCCGATCATCGACCTGCGCGTGCGCTTCGGCATGAAGGCCGAGGTCACCGAGCGCACCTGCATCGTGGTGGTCCAGGTGGCCGCCGGCGACCGCAGCATCCAGATGGGGGCCATCGTCGACAGCGTCGAGGAGGTCGCGAACCTCTCCAATGACCAGATCGAGCCCACGCCGGACTTCGGCGTGCGCATCGACACCGCCTACCTGCTCGGCATGGCGAAGACCAACGGCCGCGTGCTCATGCTGCTCGAGATCGACCGTGTGATCACGGCCGAGGCGATGCAGGCCGTCTCCGCCCGCCAGGGCTAGGCAGGCCCCGCCCCCGCTCCCCAGCCCATCCTCCATGCCCACCACTACCAACGGTCCCCAGGTCTCCGACGCGGCGCCGCCCGCCGCCCGAGTCGCCTCCATCGACGTCCTGATCATCGACGACGAGCCC
The DNA here is from genome assembly GCA_903919205.1 of uncultured Opitutaceae bacterium. GTDB lineage: Bacteria > Verrucomicrobiota > Verrucomicrobiia > Opitutales > Opitutaceae > Palsa-1447. Next base: position 8,686 of record CAIXHE010000026.1, read on the forward strand.
TTCGTGCGCGGGGTCCTTGAGAAGGCCCTCCAGAAGGCCGGCTACGGGGTGGTCTCGGCGGTCGACGGCAAGAGCGGCCTCACCCTCCTCGCCAAGCACGCCTTCAAGCTCGTGATCACCGACATCTTCATGCCCGACATGGACGGCTACGAGGTGATCATGCGCATCAACTCGAAGACCCCGAAGCCCGTCGTGCTCGCGATCTCGGGCGGAGCCATGAACCTGGCCGGCGAGGCGCTTCGCACCGCCAAGCTCCTCGGCTGCCGCGGGATCCTGGCGAAGCCCTTCGACCTGGCCGAGATCTACAAGGTGGTCAGCGAGCTGATCGGCCCCCCGGCGGGCCCCGAGGCCACCGGCTAGGTCCGGCCGCCTCCGCCATCCCCCGGTCGATCGGGGCCCAGGATCGGGCCTTCAGGCCGCGGCCCGGCCCGGGATTCGCCGGGTGGGCGAACCCCGGTCGCCGTCCCGCGGCGCCGCCCGGCGCCCAATCTATGCGTTGCGCAAACGGCGGACATTTGCACCTTTGTACAAAATTGGCATGTCGCACGGTGAAATCCTGAATCGCGTCGCCCGCCTGGCCGCCCTCTTCGTGAGCGGCCTGGCCGCCGTGGTGCTGGCGGGATGGGCGCTGCGCGCCCCCGCGGACCTGCTCCTGGCCGCCTCCGGGGCCTCGCTCCTCCTGCTCGGGATCTCGCTCGCGCTCAACCTGGGCGCCGAGCCCGCCACCGCCGCCCGGGCCTGCGCCGCGGCCGCGCTCGTCCTCGGCCTCGCGCGGGCTGCCGGCTCGATCGGCTCCCTTCCGGGGCTCCTCGCCGGGCTGTCGGCTGCCGCCGCGGCGGTCGCGCTGCTCCTCCAGGGCTCCGGCGGCTCCGGCAAGTCGGGCTCGCTCTCGCAGGGCGTCGCGGCCGTGTCGGCGGCGGTGGCCGGCGCGGGCCTGGCGCTCCAGTGGCTCCTGCCCTCGACCCGCGGGACGGCCGGCGACGTCCTCTCAACCCCCGCCCTCAATGCCTATGTCTCGGCGGGGCTGATCGGCCTCTCGGGCGGGATCTTCTCCAGCCGCTCCCAGGGCACCGTCCAGCGGCTGCTCTTCACCCAGACCCCGGCCGGCTCGAGGACCCGCAGGCTGCTGACCGCCGTGCTGCTCCTGCCCGCGCTGCTGCCGGTCGCGCTCCTGGTCGCCTCGGGGGGCTCCGCCTCCGGGCTTCCGGGCGGCGTCGCGCTCCTGTCGGTCGTCTACATCACGGCCGGGGCGTTCGCCGTGCTCGCGTCGGCGGAGACGACGATCGGCATCGGCCAGCAGCGCCTGAGCGCCGAGGAGACCCGGGAGCTCTTCACCGCCCGGCTCCAGGAGCAGGCGGCCCAGCTCCAGGAGACCGTGGCCCGCAGGACGCAGGAGCTGCGCCAGGCGAACATCGAGCTCCACGCCCTCAACGAGCGCCTCAAGCTCGCGCTGCAGTCCTCGAGCTACGGGGTGTTCGAGTTCGACATCCTCTCCGGCACGGTGCTCTGGGACGAGCGCATGCGCGAGATCTACGGACTGACGGGCGACGCGACGGTGCGCACGCGCGCCGAGTGGACCACGCACATCCACCCGTGGGACGCGAAGTCCGCGGGTGGGCTCTTCGAGAAGGTGGTCCAGGGCGAGACCGACCTCTACGACACCGAGTTCCGGATCGTGCGGCCCGACGGCTCGGTGCGCCACGTCGAGGCCCACGGCCGGCTGCAGCGCGACCCCGAGGGCCGGCCCATGCGCATCGCGGGCCTGAACCAGGACATCTCCGCGGAGCGCGAGCTCGAGGAGGCGCTCAAGGCCGCCGAGGAGCGCTGGCAATTGGCCGTCATCGGCGCGAACGACGTCGTCTGGGACTGGAACCTCGAGACGGCGCACGTCTTCCACGACGAGCGCTGGGCGGCCCTGCTCGGCTACACGATCGAGGAGGTGGGGCCCACGCTCGACAGCTGGAAGCGCCTCGTCCACCCCGAGGACCTGGCCCCGGTCCAGGCGGCCGTCTACGAGCACATCGACAACAACGCGCCCTTCTACCAGGCCGAGTACCGCATGCTGCGCAAGTCGGGCGAGTGGGCCTGGATCCTCGACCGCGGGCGCCTGATCAGCCGGTCGGCCGACGGCCGGCCGCTGCGCATGGTGGGCACGATGACCGACATCACCGAGCGCAAGCGCATGGAGCAGCGCCTCAGGCGCACCGACGAGCTGGCGGACCAGGTGAGCCGCACCGCGCAGATCGGCGGGTGGGAACTCGACCTCACCACCTCGGAGCTCACGTGGACGCCGGGCGTGCGCCGCATCTACCAGCTCGACGAGGGCTTCACGCCCACCGTCGAGAACTCCCTCGAGTTCTTCCCGCCGGAGCCGCGGGAGGTGCTGCGCGCCGCCCTCGAAGAGGCGCGCACGACCGGCAAGGCGTTCGACCTGGAGCTTCCGCTCAACACCGCGCTCGGGGGCCGCGTGTGGGTGCGCGTACTCGGTCGCACCGAGAGCCGCCGGGGCGTCCCCGTGCGCATCTTCGGCGCCCTCCAGGACATCACGGCCAAGCATGAGACGGAGACCGCCCGCAGGAAGCTCGAGGCGCAGCTCTTCCACGCCCAGAAGCTCGAGACCCTCGGCACGCTCTCGGGCGGCATCGCCCACGACTTCAACAACCTCCTGACCGGCATCATCGGCTACCACGAGCTCGCGGCCGAATCGATGCCCGAGGACCACCCGGCCCGCGCCTGCCTGACGGAGGCGCGCAAGGCGAGCCTTCGAGCCCGAGAGCTGGTCGACCAGATCCTCACCTTCGGCCGCCAGAGCTCCGGCATGGGGCTCGAGAGCACGGACCTGAGCCAGGTCGTCGAGGAGGTGCGCCGGTTCCTGCGGGCGACGCTGCCCGCCAACATCACGATCCACACCCAGATCGCGGACGGCTTCCCGGACGTGATGGCGGACACGACCCAGATCCACCAGGTGCTGATCAACCTGGGCTCGAACGCCGCGCACGCGATGCGCGCGCACGGCGGCTCGCTCACGATCGGCCTGAGCAAGGGCGAGGTCGACCCCGACCGCGGCGCCGCGCTCGGCGGCCTGGCGCCGGGCACCTACCTGCACCTGACGGTGGCGGACACCGGCCACGGGATGGACGAGGCGACGATGCAGCGGATCTTCGACCCGTTCTTCACGACCAAGAGCACGCGCGAGGGCAGCGGCCTCGGGCTCGCGGTCGTCCACGGGATCATCCGCGCCCACCGAGGGGCGATCCACGTCGAGAGCACCGTGGGCGTGGGCTCCAAGTTCCACATCTACCTGCCCGCCGTGGCCGAGAAGAAGGCCGCGGCCGAGGTCGGCTTCGCGCAGGCCCCGAACGGCCGGGGCGAGCGCGTCTGCATCGTGGACGACGAGGAGATCGTCGTGCGCTCGACGAAGGTCGCCCTCGAGAAGAAGGGCTACCGCGTCTCGATCTTCAGCTCGGCGGAGACCTTCCTCGACTACCTGCGCGCGAACCCGTCCGCCTGCGACGTCCTGATCACGGACCAGACGATGCCCGGGATGCAGGGCACCGAGCTCGCCTCGGCCGCGCGGGCGGTCTGCACAGGCCTGCCGGTCGTCATCATGTCGGGGTACTTCGCCAAGATCCCCTCCCGCGCGCTCGACGAGCTCGGCCCGGTGAAGCTGCTATCCAAGCCGTTCACGGGCAACGAGCTGGCCTTCAGCGTCTACCGGGCGCTGCACCCGGGCGCCTAGGCCTTCAGCAGCTTCAGCACGGCCTGGGGGTCCATGTTCGCCTGGGCGAGCATGGCGGCGGTGGCCTGCAGCTGGATGTTGTAGGCCGCGAGCTGCGTGGACTGCTGGGCGATGTCCACGTCGCTCAGGCTCGAGATGGTCGAGGTGTTGTCCGCCTCCTGGGACTGGAGGTTGGTGGCCACCATGTTGAGCCGCGACTGGACGCCGCCGAGGGTCGCCTGGCCGTCGGCAACCTGAACGACCGCCGCGTTCAGGGAGGCGACGGCGGTGCTGTCGGAGGCGCTCATCGTGAAGTTGCCGCTGGCGTCCTGCTGCATGACGGCCAGCGTGGCGCCGGACTGGAGGTTGATGTCCCCGATCGTCATCTGGTCCGAGGGACTGGATCCGATGCCAAAGGAGATCCCCCCGCTCGCCGTCGAGCCGAAGAGCGTGTTGCCCTCGAACGAGGCGGACGGGGACGCCACGCCGGTGCCCCCGATCTGGGCCGCGGAGCCCCCGATGATCGTCCGCAGCTGCGTCTGCAGGCCGCTGAACTCGCTCTCGTAGGCAGCCTTGTCGGAGGCGCCCTTCGTCGGGTCCTGGGAGTCCTGCGCCAGCTCGGACATGCGCGTGAGGATATTGGAGATGGTGGAGAGGTCGCTCGAGCCGGCCTGGGCGTACGAGAGCGCGTCCTGCACGTTCGTGCTCGCGGCGCCGAGCCGGTCGTTGGTGGCGCCGAGCGAATCGACGCCGGCCTGGGCCGACGCGTTGGAGCCCCCGGGGAGGATCTTCGAGCCCGAGGAAAGCTCCTCGATCGTCTGGCCGTAGAGGCCCTGCGTGCGGTCAAGCAGCAGCGCGTCGTTCATCGTCTGTACACTGGTGTTCACGGATCGGGGGGATTCGGGGCTCAGGTTGCGGGGGGCACCAGGGCGGCGTCGGCCGGCTGGGAGGCCTCCGGGGAAAACCGGGGCAGCGAGCCCGGGCGCTGGTCGCGCACGGCGGCCGCCTGGTTGTTGGAGGCGATGTCGGAGAGGACCTCCTTGCGGAAGATCGCGATCTCGCGGGGCGCCTGGATGCCGATTTTCACGGTGTCCCCGTCGATGCGCGTAATGCGGATCTCGACCGAGTCCCCGATGAGAATCGACTCGTTGACCTTGCGGGTGAGGATGAGCATGGCGGCCTCAGCTTGAGCGGGCGTTGGCGTAGGGGGCCTGCTTGAAGGGTAGCGGGTGCTGCGCGCTGTAGCGCGCGTGGTTAGCGATCACCCTCTGGCGCGCGACCCGGGTCCTTCGGTTCACGATCAGGGGCCCGATCAGGTTGACGACGGCGCCACGCGCGCCCGCCCCGCGCAGGGTGACGATGTTCAGGACGAGCGCGTCGGCCGTGTCGGCGATCTCGAGCTGCGCCGCGTCCTCGCCGAAGATCTCGGGGAGGTAGTCGGAGACGACCTGCCCGGCCTCGATGACGACAAAGTGGAGCGTGTCCGGCCCGTAGAGGCGCATCCAGACAAAGGGCAGGTGTTCGGGCGAGTAGAGCAGCTCGGCGCGGTGGTGGTCCGGGAACCCGATCAGCCCCTGCGGGAGGATGAGCTCGTTCGCGTTGGGGGTCTCGAGCACGGCCGTGCTGGCTTCGTGGATGGCGTTCATGGGTTCTAGTGGATGTAATTGAGGATCGACAGCTGCATCGTGCTGACTGCGGACTGGAGCGCGGCCTGGTAGGCTGTCTGGGTCTGGCTGAGCTGCACGGTCGTCGTGGGCAGGTCCGCGTCGACGATGGACGAGAGGTCGCTCTGCAGGCTCTGGGTCTTGCTCGTCTGGTCCGCCTGGGCGGCCTGGATCATGGTCTGTGCGCCGCCGTTGCTGGCGATCGCGGAGGTGATCAGGTCCTCGCCGGTCGTCAGGCCCGACTGGGTGGCCGAGACCGCCGTCGTGCTGCCGCTGTTGAGCGCGTCGCGCAGGCTGATCAGGTTGTTGATGAAGGTGGCGATGCCCGCGTTGGTCGTCCCGTCGGTGGTCGGCGCGACGGTGGTGCTGGACGAGAGGGGGATGTTGGTCTGCGAGGCGTTGCCGTTGTAGGTGACGCCGGTGATCTGCCCGCTGGCGTTGGTCGTCGTCGAGAAGGGCGGCGAGCCGTCCGCGGTGCCCCCGTAGAGATAGGCCCCGTTGAAGCTCGTGTTCCCGGCCTGGACGGCCTGCTGGATCAGCTGGTCCACCTCGGCGCCGTACGACTGCATGGCGCTGGCGCCGAGCGTGCCCGTGCCGAGGGTGGCGAGCTGGCCGGCCCGGTCCGAGATGGAGTTCAGGCTCTGGAGCCCCGAGCTCGAGGCCTGGGCCACCGTCAGCGCCTGGCTCGCGTTGCTCGCATACTGCGTGACCTGGCTCAGGTCCTCCTGGAGGTTGAGCGCGGTGTTGAAGCCCGTCGGGTTGTCGTCGGGGTTCGTGACCTTCTGGCCGGAGGCCACCTCCGCCTGGAGCGTCGACTGCTGGCTGCTGAGCGAGTCGATCGAGCCGATGATCGAGTTGGCTGTCGTGAGGTTGGTGATGCGCATGGCTTGGTTAGGTGGTGATGGTGCCCAGGCTGTTGACCGTGGTGTCGAGCAGGCTGTCCACCGTCTGGAACACCTGGGAGGACGCCTGGTAGGAGCGCTGGTACATGAGGAGGTTGGCCATCTCCTCGTCCAGGGAGACGCCGCTGACCGAGCTTCGCTGGGTCGACACGAGCGTCTGGATGTTGGTCTCGTTGGTGACCTGGTCGTTCACGCCGGCGAGGGTCTGGCCGAGGCCCGTAACGGCGTTGTTGTAGAAGTTGCTCAGGGTGCCGTTGATCTGGTCGCCCCCGGCCGTCGAGAACTGCTTCGTCGCGAGGTTGCTGATCGCGAGCGCGATGCTGTTGTCGCC
>CAIXHE010000027.1 GCA_903919205.1 uncultured Opitutaceae bacterium
AGCCAGACGCTGAGCGGCCAGCCGCCCTGGCCCACGAGCGCCTGGAGGTACGCCATGTAGACCCGGTCGACGTCCGGGCGTTCCTCGCGGTCGAGCTTGACCGCGACAAAGTCGGCGCGCAGCAGCTCCGCGACGGCGGGGTCCTCGAAGGACTCGTGCGCCATCACGTGGCACCAGTGGCACGTCGAGTAGCCCACCGAGAGGAAGATGGGGCGGTCGAGCCGGCGCGCGGCCTCGAAGGCCTCGTCGCCCCAGGGGTACCAGTCGACCGGGTTGTTCGCGTGCTGGAGGAGGTAGGGCGAGGAAGCGCCCGCGAGCCGGTTGGGCATGCCTTACTCCCCGAGGACCCAGGAGAAGATGAGCGGCGCCACGATCGTGGCGTCCGACTCCACGATGAACTTCGGCGTGGAGGCGGCGAGCTTGCCCCAGGTGATCTTCTCGTTCGGCACCGCGCCCGAGTAGCTGCCGTAGCTGGTCGTCGAATCGCTCACCTGGCAGAAGTAGCCCCAGAGCGGGACGCCGGTGCGCTGGAGGTCCTGGTGGAGCATCGGGACGACGCAGATGGGGAAGTCCCCGGCGATGCCGCCGCCGATCTGGAAGAAGCCGATCGAGCCCTCCCCGGTGCGCAGCGTCTTGGCCGTGTCGGTGTACCACTCGGCCAGCTCGGTCATGTACTCGATGCCTGTCCGCACCGTGTGGACGTTCTTCACGTCACCCGAGATGACGTGGCCCGCGTACATGTTGCCGAGGGTCGCGTCCTCCCATCCCGGCACGATGATCGGGAGGTTCTTCTCGCAGGCGGCCAGGAGCCACGAGTTCCTGGGGTCGATCTGGAACGACTTGGCCAGCTTCCCACCCCTGAGAATCTTGTACATGAACTCATGCGGGAAGTAGCGCTCCCCCGCTCGGTCCGCCGCGACCCATTCCTCGAGCACGACCTTCTCGATCCGTCGCATGGCCTCCATCTCCGGGATGCAGGTGTCCGTGACCCGGTTCATGTGCCGCTTGAGGAGGGCGTTCTCGTCGTCCGCCGTCAGGTGGCGGTAACCCGGCACGCGCTCATAGTAGTTGTGGGCCACGAGGTTAAAGACGTCCTCCTCCAGGTTGGCCCCCGTGCACACGATGGCGTGGACCTTGTCCCTGCGGATCATCTCGGCGAGCGAGATGCCGAGCTCGGCGGTCGACATGGCCCCCGCGAGGGTCACCAGCATCTTGCCCCCCGCCTTCAGGTGCGCCTCGTATCCCTTCGCGGCGTCGAGGAGCGCGGCCGCGTTGAAATGGCGGTAGTGCCTGGCGATGAACTTCGAAACCGGGCCCTTGGAGCGGGCAAGGCGCTCGTTGAGCACTTCGGGCAGTTGGATCTGTTTTTTGGCGCTCATGACGAAGAGGGAGGGGAACCACGGTAGGCACCCACCCCTTGCGTTGCCACCCAAAACCCGCCTTTCCCGACGCCGGAACGAACCCCGTTCGCGGACCCGAATACTGTGGGGTCTTACAATCCTAAGCCATTTCCGTTCAATTTTTTACAGGGACTGAACCCGATCCGGACGTCAGAGATCTCTCCAAGTAGGCCGAGGCGCGGTCGACCAAACTGAGCGGGACCAGAAGCTTCCAGCCGTCTGGCGAGGACTGGAGAGTCACGTCATTGTGGTGAACCATCGAATCGTCGACGTGCTGCCACTCGGTCTCGAGCGACACGTCGCCATTGCCAAGCGGCGTCTCACTCAGGACCTGCATGCCGCCGACCGGGTGGGGGCTTCCCGCGAGCATGAAGGCCATGAGCTTTTCCGGCGTGTCGTATTCGGCACGCAGGTCCGCAGGCAGCACGGCCTCCAGGGCCTCCAGCCGCGCACGGGCTTCCGGACCGAATGCAAGGGTGGAGGCCTCGAGAGCCACGTCACCGGTGCGGGCCGCCCACAACTGGGTCGCGAAGGCAGCGCGGGGCGTGGAACGGCCGGAGTTACCGAGGTCCGCGACCGAGAGGAGCCCACGCGCCAGAGGGACGGCCGGCCTGCCACCGGCGCTGGCGCCCGGTGCAGGCTCGGGGGCCCGCCCGGGTGCGGCTGTCGGGGCCGTCGGGACCGGTGCGAGCGCCGAGATCTGGCGGCGCAGGCGGGCGTTGTCCTCCGCCAGGCTGCGAACCTCGTCAGCCTCGGCCTTGAGCCGGACCAAGGATCGGTGCTGCAGGAGGAGGCCCGTAGCCCCCACCCCGCCAATGGCCAATACGGCTACCAAGTATACTTTGCTCATGCTCATGGTGGAAAGGACCGTGGCGGACGAAGCGGCCGCTGCGCCACCCGCTAGCTGCGCGGCCAAGCCCGCAGGAACCGACGCTCCGGCAGGAACGGCGAGCACCTCCGCCAGCGCCGCCGTAGTGGAGGTTACCCCCCGCCGGCCGAGTGCCTCCCGCATACGGCCAAGTGCACGGTCTACGCGCATCCGGGCAGCGTCCTCCGAGACGGCCAGGCGCGCGCCGATCTCCGAGAACGGGAGCTCCTCGAAGTAGCGAAGGAGCACGGCCTCGCAGTCGCGCCCGTCCATGTCGGCCAGGACGTCGTCGATCACCTGCCTGAGACGAAGCCATGACTCGGCAGCGCCGGCGCCCCCGTTGATCTCCCGAAGGCTCTCAGCCTCGCGCTCGCGGGCCTGCCTGCGGCGCTCTGACCTGAGCACCTGCAGCGCCGCGTAGCGTGTGCTGGTGTGGAGCCATCCCGTGATCACCGGCCTGGACGCAAGCTGCCCGGCCTTGCGTGCGAGGTCCGCAAACACCGCCTGGGCCACATCCTCCGCCCGGTGGCCGTCGCCGCAGAGGCGCAGCGCCGCATGATAGACCAGCCCGACATGGCGGTGCACGAGCTCCGCAAAGGCCTGCTGGGAGCGATTTTCGGCGTATTCCCTGAGGAGCTGGGCGTCGTCGAGCATCGTTTACACCCTCTAACCGCCGCAGGAGCGAAAAACGAACACAGAAAGTGAGGGGAGTTTGGGTGGGGACCGTGCCAATCCCGATGATTGACGTGCCCCCGCATCAACGTGTTTGATGCCCGGTTTTCATGCTCACGATCGCCGACGTCTCCAAGTCCTACGGCACACGCACCCTCTTCTCGGACGTGTCGCTCTTCATCGCGCGCAGCGACCGCTTCGGACTCGTGGGCCCCAACGGCGCGGGCAAGACCACGCTTTTCAACCTGATCCTGGGCGAGGAGGCCCCGGACGAGGGCACGATCGAGTGGGAGCGCGGGGCGGACTTCGGGTTCCTGCCGCAGGAGAGCGCGCCGGTCGCCGACGAGACGATCCTGCAGATCGCGACCAGCGGCAAGAAGCTCGTTCCGGAGACGGACGACGACTACGACATCGACTGGACGCTCGAGCCCCGCGCCAAGAAGATCCTGGCCGGCCTCGGCTTCCGCGAGGGCGACAGCGACAAGCAGGCGAAGACCTTCTCCGGAGGCTGGGTGATGCGCGCCCACCTGGCGCGGCTGCTCGTGGCCGAGCCCGCGCTCCTGCTCCTCGACGAGCCCACGAACCACCTGGACCTCGAGGCCCTGCTCTGGTTCCAGGACTACCTGACGCGCTACCCGGGCGGACTGGTCGTCATCTCGCACGACCGCGCCTTCCTGAACGCGCTGTGCACGGGGATCCTGGAGCTGCGCGGCGGCACCCTCAACCGCTACACGGGCAACTACGACGACTACCTCCTCGAGAAGGAGGCCCGCAAGGAGCAGCAGGCCGCGGCGTTCAAGAACCAGCAGCGGGAGATCGCCCACCTGCAGAAGTTCGTAGACCGCTTCGGCGCCAAGGCGTCGATGGCCTCGCGCGCCAAGTCGAAGGAGAAGCAGATCGAGCGCCTGGAGGCGGTGGCGGTGGACGAGCCCCAGGACGACCTGAAACGCATCCACTTCAAGTTCCCGAAGCCGCCCCGCTCCGGCCTCAAGGTCGTCGACATCGAGCACGTGCAGCAGGCCTACGGCGACCACGTCGTCTACCGGGACCTGAACTTCACCGCGGAGCGCGGCCAGAAGATCGTTCTCGTCGGGCCGAACGGCGCCGGCAAGTCGACGCTCCTGAAGATCCTGGCCGGCGTCGTGCCGGTCCAGGGGGGCACGGTCGAGCTCGGCAGCAACGTCGTCACCGGCTACTTCGCCCAGAACCGCTTGGACAACCTCCGGGCCGACGCGACCGTCTTCGAGAACGTGATGGAGCTGCGCACGAACGAGAACCAGCTGACCGAGCAGCAGGCCCGGGCGATCCTCGGGGCGTTCCTGTTCAGGAAGGACGACGTGCACAAGAAGGTCACGGTCCTCTCCGGCGGGGAGAAGTCCCGCCTCGCGCTCGCGCGCCTGCTCGTGAAGCCGCCAAACCTGCTCCTGATGGACGAGCCCACCACCCACTTGGACATCGCGTCCATCGACGCCCTCGTCGGCGCGCTCAAGGAGTTCGACGGGACCTTCATCTTCATCAGCCACGACGTCTACTTCATCCGCGCGCTCGCCCAGAACGTCCTGCACGTGCACTCCGGGCGCCTGACCCCCTACGCGGGCAACTACGACTACTACCTGGAGAAGTCCAAGGCCAAGAACGAGCGCGCGGCGTTGACGGCGGGGTTCACCGACGGCAGGCCGCTCCAGAATGCGACCCCCCAGGGCTCCAGGAAATCGGCGCCCAGCGCGCCCAAGCCCAACCCCGCGGCCGTCAAGAAGCTGCGGATCGAGGTGGGGCACCTGGAGGAGGCCGTGTCCAAGCTCGAGTCCAAGCAGAACGAGCTCACCGCGGCCCTGGAGGCCCCGGAGACCTACACCGAGCCGGGACGCGCCCTGCACCTGAACCGCGAGCTCAGCTCCGTGGTCGACGAGCTGACGGCGGCCACGGCCGCCTGGGAGAAGGCGGCCGGCGAGCTCGCCGCCCTCGAGAAGGCGGACTGAGGCCCTAGCCCACCCGCCCGTCGATGAAGACCCGCGGGGCCGGGGCCTGGTCGCCGACGACGAACGCCCCGCGAAGCAGCCCGAGGGCCTCCTCGAGCGCCCGGCCGTCGTTGGCCAGGACCTGGCAGAGCGCGCCGCCCTCGGCGACCCGGTCGCCCACCTTGACAAGCGAGGTCACGCCCACGGCGGGATCCACCGGGTCCTCGGCGCGGGCGCGGCCCGCCCCGAGGCGCAGCGCGGCCAGGGCGACGCCCATCGGGTCGACGTCCTGCACGAAGCCCGCCCGCGGGCTCCCCAGCGCGCGGCGCAGCGAGGCCTGCGGGAGGCGAAGCGGGTCGTCGACGACCCGCGGGTCGCCGCCCTGCGCCTCCACCATGGCCCGGAACTTGGAGAGGGCGGCCCCGGAGTCGATGCCGGCCTTGAGCCGGGCCCGGGCGTCCGCCAGGTCGCGCGCGGTCCCGGCCAGCAGCAGCATCTGCTCGCCGAGCGCGTACGTGACCTCGGAGAGGTCGCGCGAGGATGCGCCGCGCAGGAAGGCGATCGACTCCTCCACCTCGACCGCGTTGCCGACGGCGTGGCCGAGCGGCTCCTCCATGGAGGTCAAAAGCGCCCGCGCCGGCTTGCCCATCGCCTTCGACACGGTGGTCAGGGTCTGAGCGAGCTCAAGGGCCCTCGCCCTGTCCTTCATGAAGGCGCCTCGCCCGAACTTCACGTCCAGCACGAGGACGTCGATGCCCTCGGCGAGCTTCTTGCTGAGGATGCTGGCGCAGATGAGCGGGATGCACTCCACCGTGGCCGTCACGTCGCGCAGGGCGTAGAGCTTGCGGTCGGCGGGCGCCAGCTCGGCCGTCTGGCCGATCAGGGAGAGGCCGATCCGCCCGAGCTGGGCGCGGTACTCGGGGATCGAGAGCCCCACGCGGAAGCCCGGGATCGACTCAAGCTTGTCGAGCGTGCCCCCCGTGTGGCCGAGGCCGCGGCCGCTGATCATCGGCACGGCCACGCCGCAGGCGGCCACCATAGGGGCCAGGTGCAGCGAGACCTTGTCGCCCACCCCCCCCGTCGAGTGCTTGTCCGCCTTGCGCGCCGGGATCTCGGACAGGTCCACGACGACGCCCGAGCGCAGCATCGCCTCGGTCAGGAAGCCGGTCTCACGGGGCGTGAGTCCCCGCAGGTAGCACGCCATCAGGAAGGCGCTCAGCTGGTAATCCGCCCAGGAGCCGTCGGTGGCCCCCCTTGCGAACGCCTCGATCTCCTCCCGAACGAGCTCGGCCCCGTCGCGCTTGCGGGCGATTACGTGCTGCGGAAAATGCGGGGTCGACATTGCACGCCTCCCCTACGGGGGGAACGCGCAAGAGGCACGACAAATCACTTCCGCGGCGTGAAGACCGACTTGGCCATCGCGAACGGGGCCCGGGTGATGCGGCTGATCGCCGACTCCTCCGCCCGGGCGTCCTCGGCCTCCTGCCGGCTGAGCTCGGCCTGGAGCTCGGCGACGCGGATCCTCTCCTCGCGCGCCCGGACGGCCACCTCGCGGCGCTCGAGCTCCTCGATCGCCCCCTGGATCGCGATGCGGTCATCGCGCAGGTGGGTCTGCTCGGCCTCGAGGATGGAGCGGGCCCGGTAGAGCTTGTCCCATGCGGCCTGCAGCGCCGACGGCCCGTGGGGGTCCGCATGAATCTCGCGCTCAAAGGGGCTGCGGCTGTCTACATCGGATTGCTCGGAAGGCGTGTTGTCACGGCGCCTGATGACCAGCTCCCGGCGGCCGGGCGTCTTTGATTGGTCTTTTGAGTTCATGGGCGTGGGTGTTCCTGTTGCTTCTACTGACGCCCATTAGACCATATGCGGTTTCAGCTTACTAGGGGTCGGGCCGGGTTTTACCAGCCGTTTACAGTTTAGGGCCCGGCTTTCGGCAGCCTTTTACAATCAGGCCCTGAAGATCACGTCCTCGCGGCGGAACATGCGCACGGCCACCGCGAGCGCGATCCCCGCGTACAGGGCGGTGGAGCCGAAGATCACCGCGATGTAGCCCCAGTGCCACACCCCTGAGAGCATTTCCTTGCAGACGAGCGAGATGTTTAGGATCGGTAAAAGGGCGAGCCGGTAGTTGAGCTCGATCCCGGGAAGCATCCCGATCACGAGGGGGGCGATCACGACGAAGATGAGGGGCGCCAGGTAGCTCTGCGCCTCCTTGAAGCTCTTGGCGAAGAGGGACACCGTGAAGAGGACGGCGGAAAAGAGCACGGCCACCGGCAGCACGATCCCCATCACGCCGAGGATCCCATCCGGGTCGATCGAGGCCGCCATCGCCTGCGACCCACCATGGCCGCCCTCCGACATGAGGCCCGCGCCCACCGCGCCGATCGTGACCCCGAGCGACACCAGCGAGCACGCGACGGCCGCGAGCGAGCCGGTGAGCACCATCAGGAACTTGCCGATCACGATGTCGGTGCGGCCGGCCGGGCAGCACAGCAGCGTCTCCATGGTGCCGCGCTCCTTCTCGCCGGCCGTCAGGTCCATGGCGGGGTTCATGGCCCCGGTGAAGCACAGCAGGATGATCACGTAGGGGATGATCCCGCCCAGGATGTTGCCGCCGACCTTCTCGGGGGGCGCCACGTTGGTGTGCTTGACCTCGAAGGGATGGGCCAGCGACGCGGGCAGGCCGCGCTCGCCGAGGAGCCGCGCGGTCGCCTCGGTGCGCAGCTTGCCGAAGTAGTCGTCGAGCTGGTCCATCGCCAGGCCGGACTTGAGCTCCCCCTGGTAGTCGTAGAGGGTGACGGCGGGGGCCGACCCCGAATCGAGGCTCTTCTGGAAGCCGGGAGGTATCTCGACCGCCGCCCGGACCTTCTTCTCGGAAATGAGGGCCTTCCAGTCCGCGGACGCCGTCTCGACCTTGAAGCGCCCGGACTTCTCCAGGCCCTCGCGGATCCGGGGCGAGTCCTCCCCGCCGATCACCATGACGTGAGGGATCTCCTTCTTGGCCTGCGACACGACCGTCGTGGCCACCTTGCCGACGCCGATCATGAGGATCGGCATCATGAGCGTCGGGAGCACGAAGGTCGACATCAGCGTCCTGCGGTCGCGCAGGGAGTCCCTGAGCTCCTTGCGATAGATCGTGGCGATGTTGGACCAGCTCATCGGGGATCCTCCTGCGACACCAGCTTCACGAAGCACTCCTCGAGGTCGGTCTCGCCGGTCCGGGCCAGCAGGTCGGCCAGCGTGCCCTCGGCCCGCAGGCGCCCCCCGTGGATGATCCCGATCACGTCGCAGAGCTTCTGGGCCTCGCTCATCACGTGGGTCGAGTACACAACCGTCTTGCCCCGGTCGCGGCACTCGCGCACGAAGCGCACGATCGCGCGGGCCGACATGACGTCGAGGCCGAGCGTGGGCTCGTCGAAGATCATGACCTGCGGGTCGTGCACCAGCATGCGCGCGATCGAGGTCTTCTGCTTCATGCCGGTGGAGAGCTTGTCGCAGCGGCGGTCGAGGAACTCGTGCATGTCGAGCTCGTCGGCCAGGCGCACCACGCGCTCGCGAAGCGGGCCGTCGGCGAGGCCGTTCAGCTTGCCGAAGTAGGTGATCATCTCGCGGGCCGTCAGGCGGGCGTAGAGGGCGGTGCTCGCCGCGAGAAAGCCCACGTTCGCCCGCACCTTGTCCGGATCGCGCACGACGTCGAAGCCCGCCACGGTCGCGCTGCCGCTGGTCGGGGAGAGGAGGGTGGCGATCATGCGCAGGGTGGTGGTCTTGCCGGCGCCGTTCGCGCCAAGGAGCCCGTAGATCCGGCCGGGCTCGACGCGGAAGGAGACCGCGTCCGCGCCGAGGATACTCTTCTTGCGCCGGTCGTGGAACGTCTTGGTGAGCAGGTGGGCTTCGATCATGGGTGCGTTGGGTTTGCGCGCCTCAGAGGCTCATGCGCTCGCGGAACTCCTGGGCCTGCCTGCGGCTGAGCTCGACCTTCGCTCCGCCCTTGAGCTCCACCAGCAGCCCGCTGCTGAACCAGGGCTCGATGCGGCTTATGCAGGAGATGTTGATGATCTGGCGGCGGTTCGCGCGGAAGAAGACCTTGGGGTCCAGGCGCTCCTCCATCGAGTTGAGCGAGCGGAAGAGCT
Source organism: uncultured Opitutaceae bacterium (assembly GCA_903919205.1). Taxonomy (GTDB): domain Bacteria; phylum Verrucomicrobiota; class Verrucomicrobiia; order Opitutales; family Opitutaceae; genus Palsa-1447. Next base: position 9,026 of record CAIXHE010000027.1, read on the forward strand.
GCGGCTGCGCGTCGCCGAAGTGCACCCGCGTGTAGTTGCCCTCGCTCTCGAGCATCCGGATCTGGCCCACCTCCACGAACCAGCACTTCTCGCCCTCGCGCACGAACACCTTGTCCGTGGTCTGGAGGAACCCGGCGCTGGCCTTGGAGGCGGCCTCGCGCCTGACCTGGGGAAGCCGGCCCACCGCGGCGGCCAGGCGGGAGGGATCCACCGGCTTCAGCAGGTAGTCGAGCGCGTTCAGCTCGAACGCCTTCACCGCGAACTCGTCGTAGGCCGTCGTGAAGATGACGTGGGGAACCGGGGGGGCCAGCGACTGGAGGAGCTCGATCCCGGTCTCGCCCGGCATCTGGACGTCGAGGAACAGGAGGTCGGGCTTGAGCTCGCCCAGCTTCTCGCGGGCCTGGCGGGGGTTCGACGCCTCGCCCGCGATCTCGATCTCCGGGAACGCGCCCAGCAGCCGCCGGAGCTCGCTCCTCGCCAGCCTCTCGTCATCGACCAGGAGCGCCTTCATGCGTGCGAGGGGATCGGGATCACGGCCTCGGCGACGACGCGAGCGGGCGGCTCGGACTTGAGGCGGAGGGTCGCGCCCTCGCCGAAGATCAGCCGCAGGCGCTCCGCCGCGTTGCGCAGGCCGACGCCGGTCGAGCGAACGGGATCGTTCTCGCGGATCTCGCCCGGGTTCGACACGCGGATGCGAAGCAGGCCGTCCTCGTTGCGGGCGATGATGGAGATCTCCCCGCCCTCGGGTCGGGACGAGATGCCGTACTTGACCGCGTTCTCGACCAGCGTCTGCAGGAGCATCGGCGGGATCCGCAGCTCGAGGGTGTTCGCGGCGATGTCGAGCTTCAGGCGCAGGCGCTCCTCGAACCTCACCTGCTCGAGGGCGAGGTAGTCGTTCACGACGCCGAGCTCGTCCTCGAAGGGGACGGTCTCAAGCTGGCTGCTCTGCAGGGAGTAGCGCAGCAGGTTCGCGAGCTGGGTCACGGCCTTGCGGGCGCGCGCCGGATCCTCGTCGATCAGCGCGCGCAGCGAGTTGAGCGAGTTGAAGATGAAGTGGGGGTTCACCTGCGACTTGAGTGCCCGCAGCTCCGACTCCTTGACGCTCGTGATCATCTGGAACCGGTCGACCTCGGAGCGGTTGAGCCGGTCGAAGAGGTGGTAGAAGAAGTACAGGCTGAACCAGGCGCTCAGCACGATCGAGCAGTCGAACGAGTACAGGATGATGATCCCAAGCACCGAGATCTTGTGGGATTCGGGCGCGGGCATCGCCCAGAGGGACCACAGGTACACGATCAGGGCCCAAGCGGTGCCGGAAAGAAACGCCATCCCGAGGATGCGGGGGAAGAGTGCCTTCCAGCCAATCTGCTTCCAACCCCAGCGTGTGACGAGCTGGCGCCCCACGTGGCTGATCAGCAATCCGACCCCGACGAGGAACACGGGGAAGCAGGCGGACTCTATGACCGTGTGCGGCTTGCCCGAATCCGCGAACGTGTACGACACCCAGGCCTGAACGACGAAGAAGGCGCCCCAGCCCATGGACTGCAGCAGGACGTACAGCTTCATCTTGGCGCCCGCGCGCTTGTCATCCGCGCGGGAGGGGACGGAAATATCGGCGGAAACACCCATGGCGGACAAGACTACAGGGCCGCCGCCCAGCGACCGCAATCTTTGGACGAGCGGTTTTCCTGCCGGTTGAGCGGCCTCAGGATCCGATCGGGTGCCAGGTGGTCTTCAGCTCCACGAAGGCACGGATGAACTCGAGGCCCTGGGCCGAGTCCGACAGCCAGTCGCCGGCGGCCCCTTCGACGAAGCGCACCCGCTTCACGCTGTCCGCCGCCCCGGCTCGAAGCGCCCGCCGGTCCTCGCCCTTCACGTCGGCGTAGACGGCCCGCAGGTGGGCGTGCGTGGCGAAGGTGGGCAGCATCTCCCTGCGGAAGCCCGTCAGCAGGTTGACGACGCCGCCCGGCAGGTCGCTCGTGGCCAGCATCTCCCCCAGCAGGATCGCGGGATACGGGGCCGTCTCCGAGGCGAGCGCCACGACCGTGTTTCCGGAGGCGACGACCGGGGCCACCATCGACACCAGTGCCAGGAGGGGGGACCTGTCCGGGGCGATCACGCCCACGACGCCCATGGGCTCGGTCACCGTGAAGTTGAAGTGGGGCGAGGCCACCGGGTTCACGGAGGCGAGCAGCTGCTCGTACTTGTCGGCCCAGCCCGCGTAGTGGATCAGGCGGTCGACGCTGACCGAGACGCCCCTCTCGGCGTCGCTCGCCCGTTCCCCGAAGCGCGCGAGCGCGTCCACGAGCTCGAGGCTCCTCGCCTCGATCATCTCCGCAAGCCGGTAGAGGATCTGCGCGCGGTTGTACGGCGTTCGGCGCGCCCAGCCCGGGCCCGCCTTGGCCGCCGCCTCGACCGCGTTGCGCAGGTCCTTGCGGGTGCACTGCGGGATGTTGCCGAAGAAGGCGCCGGAGCGGTCGCTCACCTTGAAGGTCCGTGCGCTCTCCGAGCGGACGAAGGCGCCGCCGATGTAGACCTTCGGGGTCTTGGTGACCGGGATCCGGACCTGGGTGCGTGCGGCGCTCATGAGAGGCGTGCGTAGTCGAGGAGGCCCTGGCGGCCGCCCTCGCGGCCGAACCCGCTCTCCTTGTAGCCGCCGAAGGGCGACGCCGGGTCGAATCGGTTGAAGGTGTTCGCCCACACCACGCCGGCCTTCAGCTCGGTGGACATGCGAAGGATCCTCGAGCCCTTGTCGGTCCAGACGCCGGCGCTCAAGCCGTAGGGCGTGTTGTTGGCCTTCTCGATCGCCTCGTCGACCGTGCGGAACGTGAGGATCGAGAGCACCGGGCCGAAGATCTCCTCCCGGGCGATCCGGTGGCTCTGGGTGACCCGGGTGAAGAGCGTGGGGGGAAAGTAGAACCCCTTCCCGGGAAGGCTGCACGGGGGCTGGTAGAGGACGGCGCCCTCGCGCACGCCCGCCGCCACCAGGCGGCGGATCCGCGAGAGCTGCTCGGCGGAGTTGATCGCCCCGAGGTCGGTGTTCTTGTCCAGCGGGTCGCCGACCCGCAGGACCCGCAGGCGGTTCTTCAGCTTGGCGATCACCGCGTCCGCCACCGGCTCGTGGACCAGCAGGCGCGAGCCGGCGCAGCAGACGTGGCCCTGGTTGAAGAAGATGCCGTTCACGATGCCCTCGACCGCCTGCTCGATGGGGGCGTCGTCGAAGACGATGTTGGCGGCCTTGCCGCCGAGCTCCATCGTCATGCGCGTGTCGGTGCCGGCCAATTGCCGCATGATGCGCTTGCCGACCTCGGTCGAGCCGGTGAAGGCGACCTTGGCCGCACCCGGGTGCCCCATCACGGCGGCCCCGGTGTCGGCCGCGCCCGTCACGAAGTTCACGACCCCGGGGGGCAGGCCCGCGTCCTGCAGGATCTCGGCCAGCTTGAGGGCGGTGATGGACGTCGTCTCGGCGGGCTTGAGCACCACGCAGTTGCCCATGGCGAGGGCGGGGGCGAGTTTCCAGGCCAGCATCAGCAGCGGGAAGTTCCAGGGGATCACCTGGCCGACGACCCCGAGGGGGGACACCGCAGCCCCGGGGGCCACGTAGGCCAGCTTGTCGGCCCAGCCTGCGTGGTAGAAAAAATGCGCCGCGGCCATCGGCACGTCAAAGTCGCGCGACTCGCGGATCGGCTTGCCGCCGTCGATCGTCTCGGCGACCGCGAACTCGCGGGCCCGGTCCTGGAGGAGCCGGGCGATTCGGTAGAGGTACTTGCCCCGCTCCCGGCCCGGGAGGGCCGACCACGGGCCGAAGGCTCGGGCCGCCGCCGCGTAGGCCGCGTCGACGTCGGCCTCTCCCGCGAGCGCGATCTCCGCGATCTTCCGCTCGTTCGCGGGGTTCACCGAGTCGAAGTAGCGGCCCGTCCGCGGGGCCACGAAGCGGCCGCCGATGAAGAGGTCGTAGCGGGGCTTGAGCTTCGGGTCCGCGGTCTCGGGCGCCGGGTCGAACTCCCAGAGGTCGCCGAAGATCAGGGAGGCGCGGGGCCTGGGCGGTGAGGTTCTCCTGGAGGGCATGTCAGTAGCTCTCGGTAGCGTCGCTGAAGTGGTAGGGCGCCTGGTAGGCGCCGGTGCGCTCCTTCTCGAGCTGGCGGAGCAGGTCGTTCAGCAGCGAGCTCGCCCCGAAGCGGTAGCGCTTGCGGGTGAGCCAGGCGTCCCCGAGCGTCTCCTTCACGGCTATCAGGAAATGCAGCGACTGCTTCGCCGTCTTGATGCCGCCCGCGGGCTTCATGCCGATCGCGATGCCGGTGTCCAGGTAGAAGTCCCGGATCGCCTCGATCATCACCTGGTTGTTGGCAAGGGTGGCGTTCAGGTTCGTCTTGCCGGTGCTCGTCTTGATGAAGTCCCCGGGCCTGAGCGCCCCCATCGCGATGAAGGAGGCCTTGCGGATGTTGTCGTAGGTCTCGAGCTCGCTCACCTCCAGGATCACCTTGAGGGCCGCCGCCCCGCAGGCCTCGACGACGCCGGCGATCTCGTCCTCGACCCGGGCGAAGTCGCCCGAGAGGAACGCCCCGCGGTTGATCACCATGTCGATCTCGTCCGCTCCGTCGGCGACGGCGCCGCGCACCTCGGCGAGCCGCGTCTTGAAGTGGGTCTGCCCCGAGGGGAAGGCCGTCGCGACCGAGGCCACCTTGACCGTGGAGCCTCCGACGAGGGACTTGGCGTGCCGCACCATCGAGGGGTAGACGCACACGGCGGCCACCGGCGGGACCGACGGGTCGTCGTGGGGCCGGAGGGCCTTGCGGCAGAGCGACTCGATCTTGCCCGGGGTGTCCTTGCCCTCGAGGGTCGTCAGGTCGGTCATCGAGACCGCCGTCCTCAGGCCCCAGAGCTTGGCGGTCTTCTTCACGCTGCGGGTCGTGAACTTGGCCACCCGCTCCTCCACGCCGACCTGGTCCACGCGGCCCACCTCGTCCAGGAGGCGCGCGTGGGCGGCAAGGGTATCGCGGGGCAGCATCGCTCGACTATCGCCCCCCTCGCGCCGCAAAACAATTGAAAAACCGGCCCCCGGGCGGACATGCTGCGCGATGATCTCCCGCTCGGAACTGACCCTGATCCGGTCCCTGCGCGACAAGAAGCACCGCGAGGAGCTCGGGCTCTTTGCGGTCGAGGGGGAGAAGATCGTCTCCGAGCTGCTCGCCGCGGGCCACCCCTTCGAGCAGATCTACGGGACTCCGGCCTGGGCAGGCCGCAAGACCCACGATATCAGCGAGTCGGACATGGAGCGGGCGAGCCACTTCCCCACCCCGTCGCCGGTGCTGGCAGTCGGCCGGATCCGGCGGCCCGAGCTCGAACCCGGGGAGCTCGATCGCGGGCTCACCCTGGCCCTCGACGGGGTGCAGGACCCGGGCAACGTGGGCACGATCCTGCGCATTGCGGACTGGTTCGGCGCGGACCGCGTGCTGCTCTCGCCGGGGTGCGCCGACCTCCACTCACAGAAGGTGATCCAGGCGAGCATGGGCTCCTTCGCCCGGGTGCGCACGGTGGTCGCCGACCTGGGCGCGGCCCTTCGCGGGCTGCGGGCGCCCGTCGTCGGGTGCGCCCTCGAGGGCAGGGACGTCCACGGGCTGCCCGGGCTCGTCGACGTCGTGGTCGTGGTCGGCAGCGAGGGCCGAGGGCTTTCCGAGGGCGTGCGGGGGCTTCTTTCGTACGCGGTCACGATCCCGCGCATCGGGGGCGCCGAGTCGCTGAACGCCGCGGTGGCCGCGGGAATCGTATGCGACAACCTGCGCCGCCGCCCTGCTGAGCGGGCCTAGCCCAGGTCGATCGGCTCGAACCCCGCAAAGAGATCGGAGGCCTCGGGCACCTGCGCCAGCGGCACGTACTCGCAGGCCTCGGCGTAGCGGACCCAGAGCCGGCCCACCTCGGGGTTCGTGTGGGCGCTCTCGATCGCCGCCTGCGACGCCCATTCGAAGACCTCGACGATCGTCCCATCCCTGGCACGCATGGCATACGGCGGACGATCCGAGGCGAGGCCCTGCGAGCGGAGGATCGGGACGTGCTCGCGGGTCAGCTGGAGGAGCAGCGACTCCTTCCCGGGCCTGGGCCGGTAGGCGACCACGACCAGCACGCCCGGGGGCTTCGGTTTGTCCGAGTTCATCGGTGGCTAAGTTGGGCCAAGTCGGGGATCAGTCGATCCTACATCTGCCGCCCCTGGCTCGAGATCATTTTCCATGAATCGCCCCGCTGGATCCAGGTTTCCATGGAGCGGAACGTCTGGTGCAGGTTCTGGCCAAAGAAGGGCGTATCGCGGTCATGGTAGAACGCCGCGACCGCGACGTCTCCGACGTGGAGCACCCTGAACTCCCTGAGCGTGAGGATCCCGGGTGGCGGGGCGGCAGCCGGCGCGCCCGCCGCAGCCGGGTCCACCCGGCTGTAGACGACGCCGTTCCTCGTGTAGCCGCAGACATGCCCCATCGGGTCCCTCCTGAAGGCATAGAGGGGCCGCGGGTAGCCGGCGGGAAGCCCGGGAGTGAAAAACAGGTCGAGCGACTGAGGAACCATCGAGGCCGTGTGTCCCCCTCCGGCATTTGCGGTCAGGGAGTCCCCGGAGCGAGCGATGACCACGACGGATCCCGGACCCGCCGAGTAGGCGCCCACAAAGCCGTCGAGGGCCTCCCTTGGGAGGGCGGCGGCGGCCGGATCCACGTAGAGCGGGATCGTTTGGCCGCCGATCAGCCGCCATCCTCCGTCCCCGCGATGCCAGATCTCGACAGCGAGGACTCGGGACGGGCCTGTCTGCAGGGTGAAGCTCGCCACGGCCACGTCCGCGGCGTGGTGAAGGACCCAGTTGCCGACGGCGCCGGAGCGGCCCGCGACGTCGCTGACCGGGTTCGCGGCGCCGGTCTGGTCGATGAACATCGCGGAGTGATCCGCGGCGCGGCGGGACGCTTCGCCGTCCCCGGCATGGAAGGCCGCCGTGCTCGCCTTCAGTTCCAGCGACACGGCATCGCTCGAATCGAAGCTCGGGTCGCGCTGCACGGTACCGTCCCCGGCGGAGAACAGCACCTGCTCGTCGGTCAGCCGATCGACGGTCGCCTGGTCGCCCTCCTGTCCGGCGTGGGAGGCGAGGTCCGTCTGGGCCCGGATCAGGGCCGTGACCGGATCCTCCGGCTCCGCGTGCAGCGTGGTCGCGAGGCAGCAGGCAATCGCGATCAGGGGACGTTTCATCGGGTGGGAAGGACTGTCTGCAGGGACTCTCGGGCCGGGGGCCGAGCGGGACGCCGGGGATCCTCTCCTGAAACCACCCCACCCTGTCAACCTGCTCGTGACGGCCGGATGGGGACCCGGCGATGCGGCATTGCGTTGTCCGGGGGCCTCGGTTTGGGTGCCTGCGCCCCGTTTGCACCCTGCACGACAGGAATTTGCGCTCCCCCGGTCCTCCATGAAATCCATCCGGCTTCTTCTCCTCGCCCTGGCCTTGATTCCCTGCGCGCGCGCTTCCGATCACGAGAAGGACTGTGCGGAGCTCGCGAAGGCCGAGAAGTCCTTTTGCGAGCAGACGGCCGCAATGGGCTTCGACGACGCCTTCCTCGCAAACATGGCGGACGACTGCTTCGTGCCGTACCGGCTGAGCCTCACCCGCGCGGAGTTTGACTCCAAGGTGAAGGCGGCCCGCGAGAAGGCCGCCGGTCCACGAAAGCCCGGCCCGGATCCCGACTTCAAGCTGGTGTGGGCTCCCTACAAGGTCGACGTGTCCCGGGACGGGACGCTCGGCTACACATGGGGCCGCTTTGACCTCACCACGCGCGGGAAGGACGGCAAGGAATCGGTGGACACCGGAATCTACCTCACCATCTGGAAGCGCAATGCGGGCGGCGTTTGGCAGGTGGCCTTCGATGGGAGTCCCGAACTGCCCACGGACGCGGCTAAGGTGAAGGCCTTCCTGGAAAGGACCGATCTACCCCGGCCGCCGAAGGCATGAACGCAACGAGCCATCGGTGGTCCGCGGCATCGGGGCCGCCCTCCACCCTCACCGCGCGGTTCCGATTCCCGTGACAACCGCGCATTCCAACGAGAGGCCCAAGAACATCATGAACACACCCAGACTGCTGACGGTATTCCTGGCCCTATCCGCATCATCCCTCGCGGCCGCTGGCGCCGCGCCCCTCGGCCTGCAGCTGGAGAGCTACAAGATCGCGCTTGGAGCCGACGTGCCGAGCGGCCTCGACAAGGTCAAGGCGGATGGATTCACCATCGTGGAGACCGCGGGCACCTATAAGCTCACGCCCCAACAGTTCAGGGCCCAGCTCGACGCGCACGGCCTGCGGGCCGTGAGCGCGCATTTCAGTTACGAAGCCCTCCAGAAGGACCTTCCCAAGGTGATTGCGGACGCGAAGGCCCTCGGCAGCACCAATGTCGTCGTGCCCAACATCCCCCATGAGGGGGTCTTCACCGAGGAGGTGGCGAGGAGGACGGCGGCGGATTTCAACGCGTGGGCCCGCGTTCTCAAGGGCGCAGGAATCCGGTTCCTATATCATCCCCATGGCGGTGAGTACCAGCCGCTCCCCGGAGGCGGCAACGGGTTCGACGTGCTGATGAGGGAGACGGACCCGCATCTGGTCTTTTTTGAAATGGACGTGTTCTGGGTGGTCTACGCGGGCCAGGACCCGGTCAGCGTCCTCGCGAAATACCCAGGCCGCTGGAAAATGTTCCACTTGAAGGATCTCAGGAGGGGCGCACCCACGGGAATCTTCACCGGGCGGGCACCCATCGGCGATTTCGTCGCCATCGGAACCGGCCAGGTGAACTGGCCCGCCGTGCTGGGGGAGGGCCGGAAGGTCGGAATCGAGTATAGCTTCATCGAGGACGAGTCTGCGGATCCCGCGGGAAACATTCCGCCCAGCGTGCGGTATCTCGAGTCCATTCCGTCGGCACCTTAGCCGCTGCCACGCCACCCGGTCCCGCCGGCCCATCGGGGCACGCCTAGATCCCGCCGATCGTGCCGGCCGACTGCGCGACCTCGGCCTCGCGGCCCGGCGCGGTGACCTACCTACAGCGACCGCCCTCTGCGATAGGCATAGTGGAGGTACGGGTTCGCGGCGGCATCGTTCGCAATCCTGAGATTGGCACTGTCCCAGACCCGCTTCTTGCCGCCGTTCCGGATGCACACGGCTCCGAGTTGCACGGCCTCGGTCAGGGGTCCGCAAAACTCAAAGTTTGAGCGCGGTTTGGGCCCTCCCTTGCACGCCAGATCCATTCCTCGTGGAGTCCGATCGAGCACTCCCTCAAGGCTCGGGCGCTTGACCGGCAAAAAAACAACGAGACCTCGGCTCCACTTTGCGCTAGGAAGGCCCCCGTGATGAGCTCATCCCCAACATGAGGGCGCAAACGGCGACGTTCCCGGGGCTGAATCGGACGCTGCTGGTCGCGGGGTTGCTGCTTTCGGGAGTCCGCGCGCGTGCCGCGGACGCCGCTGCCCCCACAGGCGCCGCGAGCGCGCCCGCGACAAGCATGGGGGCCTTCACAGTCTCCGACAAGCCCGTCAGCTGCTTCGGGATCAGCGTCAAGGCGCAGGGGGACGCCACGTTCAGCCACGTGGTGGAGATGACCATCCTCGATGTGATCCCGAAATCCGATGCCGACCGGCAGGGACTCGGCCCGCTGACCCGGATCCTGCGCATCGATGGCCGGGACATCGCAGAGTTCGCGCCGGACTTCAACGTGGGCAGCGAGCTCGGCAAGAAGCTACTCGGGCGGAAGAAGGGGGACAAGATCGTCCTCGAGGTTCTTTTGGTAGGGGCGAAGAAGCCCAAGACCGTGAAGCTCGTCGAGGGCCACGGGATCCTGTATTCGCCCCATGACAATGGATCCGACGATGCACCCCTCAATGCGATGCACGTCGGTTTCGGCCGCTGATGCCCGATGCGACCCCTCACGCACCCGGGCAAGCCCTGATCGATGCCAGCCATGAACCTGCTCGTGGTTGGCGGGGGAAAATTCGTCGGGCGGGCCGTTGCCGAGGAGGCGATTGCCCGTGGCCATCGGGTCACGCTGTTCAACCGGGGGAGGACCACGCTGGAAGTGCCGGCCGGCGTGGAGTGGATCCGAGGGGATCGGGACGGTGACCTGGGCGCCCTGGGCGGGCGATCATGGGATGCCGTGATCGACACCTGCGCCTATTTTCCACGCCAGGTGGACGGGCTGCTCCGGGCGCTCGGCGGACGCTCCGGCCACTACCTCCTCGTGTCCTCCATTTCCGTCTACGCGGACCTGACCCGTGCGGCCATCGACGAAGGCAGCCCGCTTCTCGCTCGCATCGACGGGGCCTCCGAGACGGTGACCCCGGAGACCTACGGCCCCTTCAAGGTCATGTGCGAGGAGGCGGCCCGGGGAGGGAAGGTCGCCGCGACGCTCATCGTGCGGCCGGGCATCATCGTGGGACCCAATGACCCCACCGGGCGGTTCAGCTACTGGGTCCGACGGGTCGCGGCCGGGGGCGAGGTGCTCGCTCCCGGCCGCCCCGATGCGCCCATCCAGGTGATCGACGCGCGCGACCTGGGTGGGTGGATGGTGGAAAGGTCGGAGGCGCGCACCTCAGGAACCTTCAATGCCATCGGGCCGCGAGAACCCCTGACCTGGGGCGGCCTTATGGAGACCGCCACGGAAGCACTCGGATCGAGGGCGACGTTCACGTGGGTGGGCGATGATTTCCCCGCCGGGCAAAATGCGGACGATTGGTCCCAGCTTCCGCTGTACCTCCCCTCGGGCCATCCGAAATTCCGAGCGATGTTCAGGATCAACGGGGACGCCGCGTTTGCGTCTGGGTTGAGGCTGCGGGCGTTGGGCGAGACCGTCTTGGACACCGCGCGCTGGCTGGCCGGGCCACGCTCCCAAGGGGCGAAGACGGTCGGGCTGTCCATCGAGCGGGAGGCGCAGCTCCTGTCCCTCTGGAAAGCGTCGTCCGGCCGGGGCCAAGGTTAGCACGGATCCGTCCCGGAGAAGCGTTGCCCGCGCGTGG
>CAIXHE010000028.1 GCA_903919205.1 uncultured Opitutaceae bacterium
AGCGTCGTCCCGCCGGCCTTGAAGTTGATCCTGCCGTCCTGCGGCAGGCGGCGCTCGGAGATGTTGAGCCGCGCCATGATCTTCACGCGCGAGATGATGGCGTCCTGGAAGCGCAGGAGGTTCTCCGGGACCGAGACCGGGACGAGGAGGCCGTCCACCCGGTAGCGGATGCGCAGCTGGCCCTCCTGGGGTTCGAAGTGGATGTCCGTCGCCTGGTCCTCGACGGCCTGGGTGATCACGTCGGTGACGAAGCGCACCACGGCCGCGTCCTCGTCCACGTCGCCCTCGCCGTCCTGCTGGGCCTCGGGCGCCACGTAGCCCTCGTCGCTGTCCTCGAGGGCGCCGGAGCCGACGCCGAAGTTTTCGATGATGAGCTGGCGCACGCGCTCGGGCACGGCCAGGTGCCAGGCGAGCGGCCGCGGCGTGAAGGTGCGCAGCCAGTCGGCCATCGAGGCGTCGGGGGCCCACGCCGAGGCGAGATGCAGCGGCGTCGACGCGGTCGGCTCCGCCTCCGGGTCGGCCCCGTGGCGGATCGGGATGATCTGGAAGTCGTGCACCAGGCGCGCGGGCAGGAGCCCGCGCGCCCCCGGGTCGGTCTCCAGGTTGGTCGCGATGTCGAGGCCCGTGGCCCCGGAGAGGAGCTGCAGCGAGGCGTTCTCGTCGAGCCCCAGGGCCGCGCCGACGGCCGCCAGGCGCTCGCCGCGCGGCGCCTCCAGCACGGCGCGCTGCTGGTCCTCCGTCAGCCTGGAGGCCAGCGGTCCGGGGATCGGCTCGTTCACAAGGATCGCCATGGCGGGCCTCCCGGGACTACTTCCAGCGCTCCTTCGGGTCCATCTGGGCGTCGGGGATGCGCGAGGGATCCTGCAGGTAGTGGTTGATCTGGTCCTTGTTGCCCATGCCGTCGACCGCGCGCTTCGTGTCCCGGGTGCCCTCCTGCTCCTTGACCACGTGCGGCCTGAGGAAGAGCAGGAGCTCGGTGCGCTGCGTGTCGTTCGTGCGGTAGCCGAGCAGGTTCGAGAGGATCGGGATCTCGTAGAGGATGCCGAAGCGCTGGCGGCTGATCTGCTTCGAGCTGCTCTGGAAGCCGCCGAGGACCACCAGCTCGTCGTTCATCACGTTCACGAAGGACGTGGCCTCGCGGTGGTTGATCTGCGGCTGGCTGTTGCCGTTGATGATGACCGGGGTGCCCTGGTCGTCGACGGTCTGGTCGACCTTCATCTGGATGCTGCCGTCGTCGCCGATCAGCGGCGTCACCTTGAGCGTGATGCCGATGTCCTTGTAGGTGACGGACGAGCTCTGCGCGAAGGACGAGGTGGCGGTCGTCGAGGCCGTGGCGAGCGGGGTCGCCGTCGTGCCGGTGATGACCGGCAACTGGTCGGTGACCGTGAGCTCGGCCTCCTTGTTGTGCGTCGTCACGATCGTGCTCTCCTGCAGGATCTTGGTCTTGCTGATCGCGCCCAGGCTCGAGAGGGAGGCGACGATGTTGACGGGATTGAAGGTGCTGAAGCCGGCCGCGCCGGCCAGCTGGGTCTGGGTGAGCGTGGCCGATCCGGTGACCGCGGCCGTGGGGTTCGCGGCGGAGGCGAGGGCCGTCAGCGAGTTGAGCGAGAGGCCGGCCACCGAGCCGGTGGCGCCGAGCACGTTGCCGCCGCTGCCGATCGCCACCGACGGGCCGCTCGAGGACGAGGTGTTGATGCCGCTGTCGCTCGTGTCCGAGAAGGTCACCTCGGCGATCACGACCTCGATGCGCACCTGGGCGAGCAGGATGTCGATCTTGTCGACGATCGACTTGATGAGCCGGATGTCGTCCACCGTGCCCGAGACCACGACCGCGTTGGTGCGCTCGTCGGGCTGGATTGTGATGAACGTGCTGAACTCCGTCGAGCCGCCGAGGAGCGCGTCGCTGGCCGTGGTGGCCACCGGGGCGGCGGGGGCCGCGCCCGCGGCCGGCGGGGCGCCGTTCGCGGTCGTCTTCACGACCTGGGTGCCCGCCTTCTGCGCGGCGCTGTTCTGGCCGGTGATCAGCTGCGAGAGCAGGGTCGAGACGTCCTTCGCGTCGGCGTGCTTGAGGTAGATGACCTCGTTGTGGGTGTTCAGGTCCGCCGTGATGTCCAGGCGGCTGATCAGGGAGTCGAAGAGGGGGTACTCGCGCGGGTCGGCGATCACGACCACCTGGCCCGTGCGGTCGTCGGCCGTGTAGGTCGTCGTCGAGCGCAGCTGGTTGCCGGCGGGGCCGGAGAGCATCGTGTGGATCTTGGTCACCAGGTCGCTCGCCTTGGCGTTGTGCAGCTGGTAGAACTTGGGCGTCAGGCTGTTCGCCCGGGGCTGGTCCACCTGGTTCAGAAGCCGCTCGACCTTCTGCACGTTCTCGAGCGTGTCGGTGATCATCGCCACGTTCGACTTCTCCAACTGGACGATGCCGCCGCCGATGCCGGCCGTCATGAACGGCTGGATCTGCGGCACGAACTCCGAGACCCGCAGGAAGTTGAGCTCGAAGACCTTGCTGACGATGCGGCCGCTCGGCGGCAGGTCGAGCGACGAGCCCGTGATCATCTCGGGCGCCTCGCTCTTCGCCTGGGCGAGCGCCGTCACCTTGAGGAAGCGCTCCCCCATGGGGGCCACGGAGACGCCGTTCAGCTCGAGCAGGGTCTCGAGCGCCGTGATCAGCTCCTGCCGGGGGATCGGCCGGCCGATCCGAAGCGAGTAGGTGGCCGTCGGCAGCTGGCCGGGGCGCACGACCGTCCTCCCCGTGAAGGTCTCGAGCGCGCTCAGCACCGCGTCGATGTCGCCGTCGCTCAGCTTGAACGAGTCGACCATGGTGTCGGCGGGGTTCGGGCGGGCGGGCAGGATGACCGGCTGCGCCGCGCGCACCGCCACCGGCGAGGGCGCCTGCGCCAGGAGGCCCGTCGAGGCAACCAGGAGGCCCGGGCAGAGCCACAAGCGTGCGGAGCGCAGGATCATACGGAGAGGGAACGGGGAGTAAGGCGCAACACGCCGGGATTGTAAAGGGTGTGCTGCTATGACGGCCGTTTGTGACGAAGGTTGCCTCTTTCTGCTCGATTTGCCGCTTGCGGGGCCAGTTTTCGGGCTCCACGTTGCGAGCCCAAGAACGATGCCCAATTCCTTCGGAAAGATCTTCACGGTCTCGACCTGGGGCGAGAGCCACGGGCCGGCGGTGGGCGTCGTCGTCGACGGCTGCCCGCCGGGCTTGCCCCTGGACATCAGCGACATCCAGCCGGACCTGGACCGGCGCAGGCCCGGGCAGAGCGCCCTGGTCACCCCCCGCAAGGAGGCCGACGGGGTCGAGATCCTCTCCGGGGTCTTCGAGGGCCGAACGACCGGCACCCCGATCTCGCTCCTCGTCCGCAACGCCGACGCCCGGCCCGGCGCCTACGACGAGATGCGCGAGAAGTTCCGGCCGTCCCACGCCGACTTCACCTACCAGACCAAGTTCGGCCTGAGGGACCACCGCGGAGGCGGCCGCAGCTCGGCCCGGGAGACCACCGGGCGGGTGGCGGCCGGCGCCATCGCGAAGAAGATCCTCGCCTTCGCGGGGCCGGTCGAGATCCGCGCCTACGTGACCCGCGTGCAGGACCTGGCGATCCCGGACGGGGCCGACCTCGCCTTCCCGTCGCTCACCGACGTCGAGCAGACCCCCGTCCGCTGCCCCCATCCCGAGACCGCCGCCGCCATGATCCGCCGGATCGAGGAGGTGCGAGCGCAGGGCGACTCGGTCGGCGGGGTGATCCGCTGCCGCGTGCGCGGGGTGCCCCCGGGCCTCGGCGAGCCGGTCTTCGACCGCCTGGAGGCGGACCTCGCCAAGGCGATGCTCTCGCTGCCGGCCACGAAGGGCTTCGAGATCGGCAGCGGCTTCGCCGGCACCTATCTCCGGGGCAGCGAGCACAACGACGCCTACGTGCCGAAGGGCGGCACGGTCGGCACCCTGACCAACCGCTCCGGGGGGATCCAGGGCGGCATCAGCAACGGCGAGGAGATCTACTTCAACGTGGCCTTCAAGCCCACGGCGACGATCATGAAGTCCCAGCAGACGGTGGACCCGGAGGGCCGGCCGGCGGAGCTGACGGGCCGCGGCCGCCATGACCCGTGCGTCCTGCCTCGGGCGGTCCCGATCGTCGAGGCCATGGCGGCCCTCGTCGTCGTCGACCACTGGATGCGCCACGCGGCGCAGAACAAGGTCTTCAAGTTTTGAGCCCCGAGCATGACGGCCCCCTCGTGTACCTGGTCCTCGGCGCCTCGGGCTCCGGGCGCCGGCAGGTGCTCTCGGACCTGATCGCCGACGGGCTGGGGGAGGCGGACCGGCCCGCGGTGCTCCTCGCCTCCGGCGAGGCCCCGGATCCCGCGGACGCCTCGCTCCCCGGGCTCGCCCGCTGGACGCCCGGCCCCGAGGGCTCGGTCGAGGCCGAG
>CAIXHE010000029.1 GCA_903919205.1 uncultured Opitutaceae bacterium
CGACCGTGAGCGACACGTCCCCGTGCACCTCCATGTGCGGCGGCGTTACGTCGATTTCCTTTACCGGCGCGGTGGGTGCCGGGCGGTCATACGTGAATGCCTGAACGGGCGACGGGCCCACCGCGATCGCCTGCGATACGAGCCGGTCCAGAGTCGAGCGACCGGCGTCGGACAGACGGTCCACGCCGGCCTGCGAGAGCTCCTTTGCCGTATGGCGGGCGCTGAACGCGACGGCGAAGCCGGTCACGCCGCCTTGGCGAGCGAGCGTCACGTCCCGGGCCACCAGGGCGTCAAGAGCCGCGACCTGGGGCTGCGTGAGCCTGGACGACTCCAGCGCGGACGCCTGCTCCTTTGAAAGGGATTCCACGAACCCTGCATCCGCAGCGCGCAGCGATGCGGCTGAGAGGCACGCCGCCCCAAGGGCAATCGCCGTAAGGATGGCGCGTGGCCTCATGCGGGAGATGTTCATCGTTGGGGTGAGACGCAGCGCGCCTGGCGATGTTCCAAAATCGCTCAGCCCGGGTCGTAGTCAAGGTAGGGCCCGAGCCACTTCTCGGCCTCCGCCACGGTCCAGCCCTTGCGGCGCGCGTAATCGTCCACCTGGTCCCGTCCCACCTTTCCCACGCCGAAATACTTGGCATCAGGGTGGTTGCAGTACCATCCGCTCACGCTGCTGGCGGGCGACATGGCGCAGCTCTCGGTCAGGCGGATGCCCGTGGCTTCCTCGGCCCCGAGCAGCTCGAAGAGGATCGGCTTCTCGGTGTGGTCCGGACAGGCCGGGTAACCCGGTGCCGGGCGGATCCCGCGGTAGCGCTCGCGGATCAGGTCCTGGTGGCTCAGGTTCTCGGTGAGACCGTAGCCGCAGGCCTCGCGAGCCCGCTTGTGGAACATCTCGGCCATGGCCTCGGCGAGGCGGTCACCGAGCGCCTGGCTCATGATGGCGCTGTAGTCGTCGGTGGCCTTCCTGAAGGCCTCGGCAAAGGTGTCGACGCCGTGGCCCGCGGTGACCGCGAATCCGCCCAGGTAGTCGATGCGCCCGCTCTCCCTCGGCGCCACGTAGTCGGCGAGGCTGTGGTTGAACTGCCCCTCGGGCTTCTCGAGCTGCTGCCGTAGCATGTGGAACCGGGTCACGACCGAGGACCGTTCCTCGTCTGCGTACACCTCGATGTCGTCGCCGACCGCGTTGCAGGGCCAGAAGCCGATGACGGCGTTGGCGGTGAACCGGCGCTCCCGCACGATCCGGTCGAGGAGCGCCTGGGCGTCGGCGTAGAGCTTGGTCGCCTCCGCGCCGACCACCTCGTCCTTCAGGATGTCGGGGAAGCGCCCGTGAAGCTCCCAAGCGCTGAAGAACGGGCCCCAGTCGATGAACGGGACGATCTCCGCCAGGGGTACGTCGCGGAACGTGCGAGCCCCGAGAAAGGTCGGCCTGGGGATGTCCACGCCGGCCCAGTCGAAAGCCTGCCGGCGGGCCCGCGCCGTCGCCAGCGAGAGCAGCGGCTTGCGCGCCCTGCGTGCGGCGAACTCCTCGCGCTGCTTCTGCTGCCGGGACTCCACCTCGGAGATGAAGGCCGGCTTGTTCTCGGGGGAGAGGAGGGAGCTGACCACGTTCACGACGCGCGAGGCGTCGAGCACGTGGATCACGCCGTGCGCGTACTCGGGCGCGATCTTGACCGCCGTGTGGGCCGCGCTGGTGGTCGCCCCGCCGATCAAGAGGGGGACCGTGCTGCCCGTGCGGCGCATCTCCTTCGAGACGTGCACCATCTCGTCGAGCGACGGCGTGATGAGACCCGAGAGCCCGATCACGTCGGCCCGCTTCTCCGCGGCTGCCGCGAGGATCTTATCGCACGGCACCATGACGCCCAGGTCGATCACCTCGTAGTTGTTGCAGGCCAGGACCACGCCCACGATGTTCTTGCCGATGTCGTGGACGTCGCCCTTGACGGTCGCCAGCACGATTCGGCCCTGGGTGCGCGCGACCCCTCCGGCGGCGACGAAGCGGCGCTTCTCCTCCTCCATGAAAGGCGTCAGGTAGGCGACCGACTTCTTCATGACGCGGGCGGACTTCACCACCTGCGGCAGGAACATCTTCCCGGCCCCGAAGAGGTCGCCGACGATCCTCATGCCGTCCATCAGCGGACCCTCGATGATGTTGAGCGGCCGCGGGTACTTGGCCTCATTCTGGCGCGCCTCCTCAGTGTCCTGCTCGACGAAGGCGTCGATGCCCTTAACGAGGGCGTGCGCGAGGCGCTGCTCGACCGGGGCGTCCCTCCATGAGAGGTCCTCCTTGACCTCGGTCTTCGACGCCCCGCCCTGCGAGGCCTTCAGACTGTCGGCCAGGGCCACCAGCCGCTCGGTCGCATCCGGGCGGCGGTTGAGGATCACGTCCTCGACCCTCTCGAGCAGGTCCTTGGGGATCTCCTCGTAGACGCCGAGCATGCCGGCGTTCACGATCGCCATGTCGAGCCCCGAGCGGATCGCGTGAAAGAGGAAGACCGTGTGGATCGCCTCGCGCACCGGGTTGTTTCCCCGGAACGAGAACGACACGTTCGAGACGCCGCCCGACACCTTGGCCCCCGGCAGCGTCTCCTTGATGACGCGCGTGGCCTCGAAGAAGTCCACGGCGTAGTTGTTGTGCTCCTCGATGCCCGTGGCGACAGTGAGGATGTTCGGGTCGAAGATGATGTCCTCGGGCGGGAAGCCCGCCTCGCGCGTCAGCAGGTTGTAGGCGCGGGTGCAGATGCGCACCTTCTCGTCTCGGGTCGCGGCCTGCCCGGCCTCGTCGAAGGCCATCACGACAGCGGCGGCCCCGTAGCGAAGGATCAGGCGGGCCCTGCGCAGGAACTCCGCCTCGCCGTCCTTCAGCGAGATCGAATTGACGATGCACTTGCCCTGCACGCACTTGAGCCCGGCCTCGATCACGGTCCACTTGGACGAGTCGATCATCACCGGCACCCGCGAGATCTCGGGCTCGGCCGCGATCAGGTTCAGGAACTTCACCATCGTCGCCTCGCCGTCGATCAGCGCCTCGTCGACGTTGATGTCGATCACGTTGGCGCCGCTCTCGACCTGCTGGCGCGCGATGGCGAGGCAGGCGTCCCAGTCGCCCGACTTGATCGAGCGGGCGAATTTCGGCGAGCCCGTGATGTTCGTGCGCTCGCCGATGACGATGAACTGGGAGGCCGAGGCCCTTGATTCGTTGGACATCGTGGCTTCGGCGGGCTCAGGCGATCACCAGCGGCTCGAGGCCGCTCAGGCGCATCGCGGGGGCCGGCACGGGACGCCGACGCGGGGGGTAGGCGCCGACGGCGCGGGCGATCGCGGCGATATGCGCGGGCGTGGAGCCGCAGCAGCCGCCGACCATGTTCACCCATCCGTTCGAGGCGAATTCCCCCAGGATTGCGGCCATGTCCTCGGGCGACTCGTCGTAGCCCCCGAAGGCGTTGGGAAGCCCCGCGTTCGGGTAGCAGGTGGTGTGGCAGCCCGCGATCGCGGAGAGCTCCTCGACGTACGGCCTCATCTGGCGGCCTCCCAGCGCGCAGTTGATGCCGACCGAGAACGGCCTGGCATGCGCCACGCTCGCGTAGAAGGCGCCGATCGTCTGGCCCGAGAGGGTGCGCCCGGAGGCGTCCGTGATGGTGACCGAGATCATGACGGGCAGGCGCCTGCCGAGCTCGTCAAAGAGGAGCTCGGTCGCGAACAGCGCGGCCTTGGCGTTGAGCGTGTCGAAGATCGTCTCCACGAGGAGCGCGTCGACGCCGGCCTTCGCGAGCGCGCGTGCCTGCTCCAGGTAGGCGTTCACGACCTGGTCCCAGGTCACCGCACGGTAGTCGGGCCTGTTCACATCGGGGGACATCGAGAGAGTGCGGTTGAGCGGCCCGATGGCGCCGGCCACAAAGCGCCTTCGCCCGGGTTCCGCCCTCTCCGCCTTCTCGGCGGCCCGACGGGCGGCCGCGACGGCGGCGGCGTTGAGCTCCGGCACGAGGGACTCGGTGCCGTAGTCGGTCTGCGAGATCGCGGTGGAGTTGAAGGTGTTGGTCTCGACGATGTCGGCCCCCGCCTGGAAGTACTTCGAGTGGATCTCCTCGATCACGTCCGGGCGGGTGATCGAGAGCAGGTCGTTGTTGCCCTTTAGGTCCTTCGGATGGTCCCCGAAGCGCGTTCCCCTGAAGTCCGCCTCCTCGAGGCCATACCCCTGGATCATCGTTCCCATCGCCCCGTCCAGGACGGCGATCCGGGACGCGAACAGCTGTTCGAGCGCAGCCGAGGAGGAGGGGGCTTCAGAGGAGGGCATGGGCATTGAGACGCAGGAGGAGATCCTCCGGACGTGCAATCTCAACGCAGCACAACCCCCTTTGCAAGACATCATATCAATAAATACGTATTCTTTGATATGATTGTGGTTGCTTGTGGGCCTCGCTATCCCATGACCTTCGGTGCCCGTCGTTCTTTGCTCCCCAGCCGGTAAACAGGAAAGGCCGTTGGAATCGGCCACAGTTGCGCTGCGGTAACGCATCACAGACCCATCACCGGGCCCCACGGGCCCGGGCAAAGCCAATCGGGGCTCTCACCCCGGTGAAGGCGAGGGGCGAGGAAAAACCCCGGCTCCGACCACGGACCGACGGGAGACACATGCGGAGTCCGAATATCTGGCCCGGCTTCACACGTTCGCCCGGTGCGATTGCGCGCACCGGAAGCGAATCCTTCATCGCAATAGTGAAGTTGGATATCCCCATGCCTACACACATCGTGCCTGCGCGCCTCGCGTGCCGGCTCCTTGCGGTCGCAGCCTCCCTCCTGTGGGGGCTCTCCGCGCGTTCCCAATCCGTTCCGGCCCTCGAGCTGGACCCCGTGGTCGTCGTGGCCACCCGCACGCCGGCGGACCTCCAGACCCTAGGCTCCGCGGTGGACGCCACCACCGCGGCCGACCTATCCCGCCAGCAGCTCTTCTCGGTCGCCGATGCCCTGGGGGCCGTCCCCGGCTCCCCGGTGGCCGCCAACGGCGGCCCAGGGTCCGATGTCTCGGTGTTCCTGCGCGGGGCCAACTCCGACCAGGTGCTCTTCCTCGTGGACGGGCTCCGGCTCAATGATTCCAACACGGACTACGCGGTGTACCTCGGCGGCGCCCGCCTGGGCGCCACAGACTCCGTGGAGGTGGTGCGGGGCCCCCAGAGCACGCTCTACGGCAGCGAGGCGGTGGGCGGCGTGGTCTCGATCCAGGCGCAGAAGGGCTCCGGCGAGCCCTCCTCGGAGGCGACCGTGGAGGCGGGCAGCTTCGGCACGGTGGCGGGCTTGCTGAGTGCGCAGGGTGCCCGGGGCCCGTGGGCCTGGTCGTTCTCGGCCTCCGGTCTGCATACGGACAACGAGCGCGCGAACAACGCCTTCGACAGCGGAAACGTGATCCTGCGCCTCGACCGGGCGCTCAGCGACTCGGTTGCCCTCGGGACGACGCTGCGCGGCTACTCCGGCCGGTACGGCGACCCGGGCGACATCTATACGAACGACCCCTACGCCCATGAGACCGAGGAGAACTGGCTCGCCACGGTGTTCGCGGACCTGAAGTTCACGCCCGAGTGGACGGCGCATGTCACGGTCGGCGGCCAGGACCGCCGCTACGTCTCGTTCGACGAGTCCCCGGGCGTGTTCACCTCGACCACCACGGTGCAGAACCGCCGGGGCGTCCTCGACGCCCAGGCCACGTACGCGGGCTTCGCGGCCCAGAAACTGACCGCGGGCTTCACTGCGGAGGACGAGACGACCTTCGACAACGGCTACGGCGACATCGACCGGCGTCAGACCCTCTTCGGCGCCTTTGCCGAGGACGAGTGGCACCCGCTCGCGCCCCTCTACCTGACCGGTGGCCTGCGCTACGACGACTTCGACACGTTCGGCCACGCCCTGACCGGCCGCGTCACGGCGGCTTGGCTGTCGGCCGACCGGCAGTTCAAGGTGCGCGCAAGCTACGGGACCGGCTTCAACGCTCCCAGCTTCCTCGAGCTGTACGGCGTCTCAAGCGGCTACCAGGGAAACCCCGACCTGAGTCCCGAGCGCTCCCGCGGTTATGACGCGGGGGCCGACTGGTTCCTGCCGGCCAAGCTCGGGGTCCTGAGCGCCACCTGGTTCCACAACGACTTCAGCAACCTGATCGACTACAATTTCAACGTGTACCCGGGCACGACGGTGAACGTGGGCCGGGCCGTCACCGAGGGCCTGGAGCTGTCCACCAAGCTGGCGATCGGGGCGTCCACGCAGCTGCGGGTTGCCTACACCTACCTTGAGTCCGATGACGTCACCAACGCGACGCGCCTCCTGCGGCGCCCGAGGAACAGCGGGAGCGCCGACCTTTGGCGCGACCTCGGTCGGGGCTGGAGTGCGGGCGTCGGGCTCCACGTGGTCGCCGGCGTCGCCGACGTCGACGCGCTCACCTACCTCGACGTGAACGACCCCGACTACATGGTCGCCAGGATTTACGGCGAGTGGCGCGCGAGCCCGAGGCTCGCCCTCAGGGCCCGCGTCGAGAACCTCCTCGACAAGAAGTACCAGCCCGTGAACGGCTACCCGGCCAACGGGGCGGGGGCCTTCGGCGAGGTCGACTGGAAGCTCTGAGGCAGGGTTTGACGGGGAGCGGGGACGGGTCTTGCCTCCGGCCATGCGCCGAAGGCTCCTGGCCCTGCTCACCCTAGCCCCCTCCCTCGCCCTCTGCAGCACGCCGCCGTCGCCGGCCTCGGTCCGACCGACCGAGGACTACGTGCCCGCGGAGATCTCGGGCCTCACCGGCCCGCGCTCGAGCGAGCTGCGCGAGCTCGTGGAGCGGTTCGTCTCCGACCGCGACGAGCTCGAGCGTTTCTACGACGTCAAGGGTTCGGCCCTGCAGACCCGGCGCCTGAGGGAGTTCTACGCGGCGTGGACGGGGCGCCTGGCTGCGATGCCCTACGAGGGCCTCGGCACCGAGGGCCGCGTGGACTGGATCCTCCTCTCGCGCTACATCGAGTACCAGCAGGGGCTCCTCGACCGCCGCGACGCCAAGTCCCTCGAGCGCGCGCCGCTCGTCCCGTTCGCCGAGGACATCGCCCGGCTCCAGGAGGACCGCCGCGGGATGCAGCCGGTCGACCCGCAGGCCGCGGCCGCCACCTTGAACCGCATCGCGAAGCAGGTCGGGGATCTCCAGGCCGCGCTCCAGGCCGGCCTCAGGGAGACCGGCTCCAAGGAGGGCAAGGACGCCCCCGCCGTGCACCCGCTCACGACCACCCGCGTGATCGCGTACCGGGCGGTGACGGACCTCTCGGACCTTCGCGAGTCGCTCGAGGACTGGTACAAGTTCTACGACGGGTACGACCCCGCGTTCAGCTGGTGGGTGCGCTCCTCCCACGACAGCCTGAACGAGGCGCTGGACGGCTACGTCAAGTTCATGCGCGAGAAATTGGTCGGCTTCGAGAAGGGCAAGGACGACCCCATCGTCGGGGATCCGATCGGGCGCGCGGGCCTCGAGGCCGAGCTTCGCCACGAGCTGATCGCCTACTCCCCGGAGGAGCTCCTCGCGATCGCGAACCACGAGTTCGCGTGGTGCGACGCCGAGCTAAGGAAGGCCTCGCGGGAGATGGGCCTCGGGGACGACTGGAAGGCCGCCATGGAGCGCGTGAAGCAGGACCACCTGGCCCCCGGCAGCCAGCCGGGCCTCGTGCGCGACCTGGCCCTGGAGGCGATCCGCTTCGTCGAGGACCGCGACCTGGTCACGATCCCCCCGCTCGCGGCGGACTTCTGGCGGATCAAGATGATGGGGCCCGCCCAGCAGAAGGTGGCCCCGTTCTTCCTCGGGGGTCCCGACATCCTGGTGGCGTTCCCGACGAGCGCCATGGACTACGACGACAAGCTCCAGAGCCTCCGGGCCAACAATATCCACTTCGCGCGGGCGACGGTGTTCCACGAGCTCGTGCCGGGCCACCACCTCCAGTACTACTACGAGGAGCGCTACAACCCCCAGCGCCAGCTCTTCACGACGCCGTTCTGGGTGGAGGGCTGGTCGGTGTGGTGGGAGTTCCAGTTCTGGGACCTGGGCTTCCCGAGGTCGCCCGAGGACCGCCTGGGCATGCTCTTCTGGCGGGCCCACCGGTGCGCGCGCATCATCTTCTCGCTCAACTTCCACATGGGCAATTGGACGCCCGAGCAGTGCATCGACTTCCTGGTCGACCGGGTGGGCCACGAGCGCGCCAGCGCCGCGGGCGAGGTGCGCCGCTCCTTCATCGGCACGTACCCGCCCATGTACCAGGCGGGCTACATGCTCGGGGCCCTGCAGCTTCGCGAGCTCCACCGCGAGCTCGTGGTGCCGGGCGGCATGACGAACCGTCAGTTCCACGATGCGATCCTGAAGGGAGGGCCGATGCCGATCGAACTGGTGCGCGCGCGCCTGAAGGGCGCGAAGCCGCCCAAGGACTTTAAGCCGGCCTGGAGATTCGCCGACGCGGGGCCTTAGGTCGCCTTCCAGGCGATCACGAGGCTTCCGGCGACAATCAGCGCGGCGCCCACCAGCGTCTGGAGCGTCACGCGCTCGCGCAGGAACACCGCCGCCAGGACGATCGCGAACACGACGCTCAGCTTGTCGATCGGCGCGACCCTCGAGGCCTCGCCGAGCTGGAGCGCTCGGAAGTAGCACACCCATGACAGGCCGGTCGCCACGGCCGACAGGGCGAGGAAGACGAGGGTCCGCCGACCGGGCAGCACGAGCGAGGCCCGCGGCGCGAAGGCGAGCGCGATCGCCCAGGTGATCATCAAGATGACCGTGGTGCGCAGCGCGGTCGCAAAATGGGAGTTCACGCCCTCGACGCCCACCTTCGCGAGCACCGCTGTGGCCCCCGCGAACGCCGCCGAAAGCAGGGCCCAGCCGACCCAGGTCATGGGGCCCGCCCGTAATTCCGGGATCCAAAGGCTGTTGCTCTCCCGCGCATCGGGCGGGAGAGTAGGGGACGTTCCCGGTGAAACGCAACGTGCTGAATCGATTCCCCATGGGATGGCTCCGTCCGTGGATCGCGCTGGCCGCCCTCCTTGCGGCCTCGGGCGCCCGTGGCGAGGCCGCGGCGCAGCGGGTGGTGATCGTGGCCAACTCGGCGGTGCCCGGCTCCGAGGAGATCGCCCGGCACTATGCGCGGGCGCGCGGCGTACCGGAGGCCAACGTGATCGTGCTCGAGATGCCGGACACGGAGACCGTCGGCTGGAAGGCGTTCATCGCCAAGATATGGAACCCTCTCGAGGCCGAGCTCGTGCGGCGCGGGTGGATCGACGCGGTCGCGATGGACCTCTACGACCCGATCGGACGGCGCGTCTATGTGACCGCGGGCCACCATATCGCGGCGCTCATCACGTGCCGCGGGGTCCCGCTGCGCGTCGAGAACGACCCGGCCCTGTACCGGGAGGTCGGGGTGCTGACGCGGCACGCCGAGTTCCGCACGAACCAAGGCGCGGTCGACTCTGAGCTGAGCCTGCTCGCCCAGCCGGGCTATCCGATCAACGCGAGCGTCCCGAACCCCCTCTTCGGGCAGGACACCCCCGGCTTCACGGCTCTCGCCCAGGTGGTCAAGGTTTCGCGGCTCGACGGGCCCACGGTCGAGGACGCGCTGCACCTGGTAGACCGTGCGATGCAGGCGGAGCGGGACGGCCTCCTTGGCCGGGCCTACGTGGACATCGCGGGGCCCGTGCCCGCGGGAAACAAATGGCTCGAGTCGGTGGCCGCCTCCCTCGCGGCCGCGGGCTTCGATACCTCCGTCAGCCGGGGCCCGTCGACGCTGGCGGCTCGTGCCCGGATCGACGCGCCGGCGCTCTACTTCGGTTGGTATGCCCCGGACCTGAACGGCCCTTTCGCGCCGGCCGGCTTTCGGTCCCCCCCGGGAGCCATCGCCCTGCATATCCACAGCTTCTCCGCACACACGCTGCGCTCCCCGAGCGAGGCCTGGTGCGGCCCGCTGCTCGCACGCGGTGCGACTGCCACGCTGGGCAACGTGTACGAGCCCTACCTGGAGCTGACCCACCGTCCGGACCTTCTGGTCCAGGCGCTGCTACGCGGCCACTCACTGGTTGACGCGGCCTTCTACTCCCTGCCGGTCCTCAGTTGGCAGAGTGTCCTCGTCGGGGACCCCCTCTACAGGCCCTTCGCGAGACCCTTGGACGACCAGCTGGGGCGGCTGGGCGAGCTTCCGCCGTCCCTCGCCGGCTACGCGGTCGTGAGGGCGATGCTCCGCCTGGAGGCCGCCGGTCAGCCCGCTGCTGCGCTTCAGGCCGGGCTCGCCGGCATGCGCGAGGCGCCGAACCTCCCGCTTGCCCTCTTCACGGCGCGTGGGCTCGACGCCGCCGGTCGCGGCGACGAAGCCCTAGACCTGGTGGAGCATGCCTCGGCTGGAGCCCCCTCGGCACCGGACACCTGGTCACTCCTGCACGAGGCGTCGGTCTACCTCGAAACCGGGGGGCGCACGGACGCCGTGCGAGCGGTCAGTCGGAAGCTGGCGGAGGATCCGGCGCTGCCCGAGGCGCTGCGTGCCGCGTGGGTCGGTGGGTCCGGCGGCCGCTGACGCCTCAGAGCTTGTCGACGATCTGGTCGGCGAGGCCGTAGGCCACCGCCTCCTTCGCGTTCAGGTAGAAGTCGCGGTCGCTGTCGTGCGTGATCTTGTCGATCGGCTGGCCGGAGGCGTCGGCCAGGATCTGGTTCAGCTCGGAGCGCAGCTTCTCCATCTCCTGCGCCTGGATGTTGATGTCCGTGGCCGGTCCGATGAACCGCCCCGAGATCAGAGGCTGGTGGATCAGCACGCGGGCGTGGGGGTAGATCAGGCGCCGGCCCTTGGCCGCGGCGCAGAGCAGGATGGACCCCATCGACGCGGCCATGCCGGTCACGACGATCGTGATGGGTGAGGAGATGAGCCGCATCGTGTCGAACACCGCCATGCCGGCCGTGATGGAGCCGCCGGGGGTGTTCATGTAGAAGGTGATGTCCTTGCCCGGGCCCGTGGACTCCAGGTACAGGAGCTTCTCGCTCAGGTCCTTGGCGGACTCGTCGGTCACAGGGCCCCAGAGGAACAGCTTTCTTTGGTCGAGGAAGCGCTTCTGTATCAGCAGGGATACGTGGGAATCCTTCTTCGAGGAGGGCGCATCCTTCACATCATCGTCCTCATCCTCGTCGTCAAGGCGGGGGAGGGGAGCGCTCAGGCCAGGCTGGAGGTTTTCAAAGTGCATCGTGTCGAAATCTTGGGGCAAACCGACATTTTGGCAAGCCAGCGCGCGGGTGCGACATGCCTTCTCGCCGCCCCAACGCCCCCGTGCTCGAGGCATGTCCCGGGGACGGGCTGCGGGGTGCCTCGGTCACCCGTATCCCCAAGTAGCCAAGCTTGGAGGTTGTCTATCCCCCGGCCTCCATTAACACATCGGCGCCGTCGCACTCGCCAATCCACGCCGAAGAAAACGAAACCCATGAATCTCAGGAAATCGCTTCGGTCGTTCGTGGTCCACGCCTTCTATTCAGGGCCGTTCCGGTTCCTAAACCGTTACTTTGTCCTCCAGTCCCGCTCCACGCAGGCCCAATGGGCTCGCAAGTCGGATCAGGCCCCCTGGAGCGGTTTTTACGATTACGCCAATTCGGCTCGAAACGACGACCGCGACGACGTCGTTCGGCTCCAATTCCTTTTGCTGGCCCTCCAGCGCATCGAGCGCTTGGGCATCGCCGGCGACGTGGCCGAGCTCGGCGTGTACCGCGGCAACACGGCCGAGTTCATCCGCGTGATGAGCCCGCGACACCTCCACCTCTTCGACACCTTCACCGGATTCGACTCACGGGACGCGGATGGCTCCCCGGGCACCTTCAGCGATACCGACCTCGCTTCAGTCCAGAAGCGCGTCGGCATGTCCGGCTGCACCTACTACGAGGGGTACTTTCCCGAGAGCGCCAGGGGGCTCGACCTGGGTCGCCGGTTCGCATTGGTGCACATCGACCTCGACTTGGAGAAGCCCATCCGCGCCGCCCTGGGGTACTTCGACCCCTTGCTCAGCCCGGGCGGCGTCATGGTGGTGCACGACTACAACAACACCGGCTCGTGGAACGAGGGCGCGCGGCGCGCGGTGGACGATTTCCTGAAGGACCATCCCTATTCCTTGACCGAAATGCCGGATCACTACGGCAGCGTGATCCTCACCAAGCCGGCCTGAGGGCGTCCACGGTCCAGCTCCCTAGTACCGTGTCTTGTCCGTCTTCTCCGCCCACTCCTTGAACACGGGCAGCGCCTCGGCATGCAGGAGGGACTTCATCGCCACGCGGCGCTTGTCGACCGGCAGCGGGATCTCGCGGTAGATCAGGTCGTCGTCGAAGCCGATCGATGCCGCATCCTGACGCGTGTTCCCGAAATAGACCTCTGGGATGCGCGCCCAGTAGATAGCCGAGAGGCACATCGGGCACGGCTCGCAACTCGCGTAGAGGACGCAGTCGTCCAGCTGGAACGTCCCCAGCGCCTTGCAGGCGTCGCGGATCGCGACCACCTCTGCGTGCGCCGTGGGGTCGAAGGTGGAGGTGACCTGGTTGCTCCCGCGCCCGACCACCTGGCCCCCGCGCACGACGACGCAGCCGAAGGGGCCGCCGCGCCCCGAGCGCAGGCCGTCCTGGGAGAGTTGGATCGCTTCGCGCATGTGCTGTTCGTGGTTCATTGGGGGAGGGGCCTCGGGCGGGTGCCGGCCGAGCACGAGGTGGGGACGGTACAAAGGAGGTGACAGGTTTCAACGAGGAAGTTATTTCTGGAGGTTAACGCTCCACCCTCCATGCCATCCATCCACCTCTCCGGGCTCGAGATCCGCGGCCCCCTCACCCCAGCCTTCGCTGAAATCCTGACCCCGGAGGCCTGCGCCTTCCTGGCGGGACTCTTCCGCGCCTTCGAGCCGCGCCGGCAGGAGATCCTGCGCAGCCGCGTGGAGCGCCAGAAGGAGCTGGATGCGGGCGTCATGCCCGACTTCCTGCCGTCGACGCGCGCTGTGCGCGAGGGCACGTGGAAGGTGGCCCCGGCGCCGGCCGACCTGCTCGACCGCCGCACCGAGATCACCGGTCCCGTGGACCGCAAGATGGTCATCAATGCCCTCAACTCCGGCGCCAAGGTCTTCATGGCGGACTTCGAGGACGCGACGTCGCCCACCTGGGAGAACCTGGTCGACGGCCACATCAACCTGCGCGACGCCGTGCGCCGCTCCATCACCTTCACAAGCCCCGAGGGCAAGGCCTACAAGCTCAATGAGAAGACGGCCACCCTGCTCGTGCGCCCCCGCGGCTGGCACCTGCCCGAGAAGCACGTGCTCCTGGACGGCCAGCCCGTGTCGGGCAGCCTCTTCGACTTCGGGCTCTACTTCTTCCACAACGCCAAGGAAGCGCTAGCCCGCGGCACGGGACCGTACTTCTACCTGCCCAAGATGGAGGGCCACCTCGAGGCCCGCCTCTGGAACGATGTGTTCGTCCACGCACAGGCCGCCCTCGGGGTTCCCCAGGGCTCGATCCGGGCGACGGCCCTGATCGAGACCATCCTCGCCACCTTCGAGGCCGAGGAGATCCTCTACGAGCTCCGCGACCACGCCTCGGGCCTCAACTGCGGGCGCTGGGACTACATCTTCAGCTGCATCAAGAAGCTGCAGGCCCGAACCGACTACATATTCCCGGACCGCACGCAGGTGACGATGACGGCGCCCTTCATGCGCGCCTACTGCCTGTACGTGATCAAGGTCTGCCACCGGCGTGGCGCGCACGCGATGGGCGGCATGGCCGCCCAGATCCCGATCAAGGGCAACCCGGCCGCCAATGAAGAGGCGCTCGCCAAGGTGCTCGCCGACAAGGAGCGCGAGGCCACCGACGGCCACGACGGCACCTGGGTCGCGCACCCGGGCCTCGTGCCGGTCGCGCTTAAGGCCTTTGACAAGCACATGCCGGGACCCAACCAGGTGAGCCGGCAGAGGGAGGACGTGCACGTGACGGCGGCGGAGCTGCTGGCCGCCCCCTCGGGCACCATCACCGACGCCGGCATCCGCATGAACTTCGCCGTGGGCATCCAGTACCTGGAGGCCTGGCTCGGCGGCTCGGGCTGCGTTCCCCTCTACAACCTGATGGAGGACGCTGCGACCGCGGAGATCTCCCGCGCCCAGCTCTGGCAGTGGCTCCACCGCGGGGCCAAGCTCGACAACGGCAAGACCGTGACTCCCGAGCACTACGACTTCCTGCTCGGGGAGGCGATCGCCAAGATCAAGGCCGAGGTGGGCGAAGAGCGCTATTCCAACGGGCACTTTCGGGTCGCCGCACACCTCTTCACCGAAATGGTCAAGGCGTCTCGCCTCGACGAGTTCCTCACCCTCCCGGCATACCAGCTGCTAGGCTGAGGTCTCCCATGCCTCACACGCTAGAAGCGCTCAACGCATGCGACCGCGCCGCGTTCGTGGCCGCCCTGGGCCACCTCTTCGAGCACTCCCCCTGGGTGGCGGAGGAGGCGGCGCAGGGTAGGCCCTATCCGGACGCGGCGGCCCTGCTGGCCGGCCTCTGCGGCGCCATGCGCAGCGCCCCCCGCGACCGGCAGCTGGCCCTCATCCGGGCGCACCCGGACCTTGCCGGCCGCCTCGCCCGGGCCGGCGAGCTTACGGCCGCCTCGGCCCGGGAGCAGGCGCACGCGGGGCTTGACCGGCTTGCGGCGGCCGAGTCCGCGGAGATCGAGCGCCTGAACGAGGCCTACAAGGCGCGCTTCGGCTTCCCCTTCATCATCTGCGCCCGCCTGAACGCCAAGGAGGCGATCCTGGCGGCGATGCGCCGCCGCGTGACGCAGGCCCCCGAGCTCGAGCTGTCGACGGCGCTCGATGAGATCGCCAAGATCGCGGGGCTTCGGCTGAACGAGGCCCTGGCGGCCTCCTCCTGACATGCCCGCCAAACTGAGCACCCACGTCCTAGACCTGACGGCCGGCCGGCCGGCCGCGGGCCTGCGGATCGAGCTTCACCGCCTTGCGCCCGAGCCCGCCCACCTGAAGTCGGTCACCACCAATTCCGACGGAAGGACCGACGCGCCGCTCCTGGGCCCCGCCGAGATGGCCGCGGGCACCTACCAGATCGAGTTCCAGGTGGGGGCCTATTATGCCGGCCAGCCGGGTGGCGCCGCGGTTCCCGCCTTCCTCGACGTGGTGCCCATCCGCTTCAAGATCTCCGACCCGGGCGCCTCGTACCACGTGCCCCTGCTGGTCACCCCCTGGGCCTACAACACCTACCGGGGAAGCTGAAGGTGGCCCCCCGCATGCCCACGTCCTCCCTGGCCCAGGCCGCGGCCGCGCTCTCGCGCCGCCTGGACGCGCTTTCGAAGGTGTCCGACGACGCGGGAGCCACCACGCGCACCTTCCTCTCGCCCGCCATGCGCCGCGCAAACGCCCTGGTGGGCGGATGGATGCGGGAATCGGGCCTCGACGTTCGCGAGGACGCCGTCGGCAACCTGATTGGCCGGACCCAGCCGCAGAGCGCGGGGGTGAAGACCCTGCTTCTCGGCTCGCACCTGGACACGGTCAAGGACGCGGGTCGCTTCGACGGCACCCTCGGGGTGCTCCTGCCGCTCGCGGCCCTGGACGTGCTGCGCGGCCGGGGCCTGTCGCTGCCGTTCGCGGTCGAGGTCCTCGGCTTCTCCGAGGAGGAGGGGGTCCGCTTCTCGAGCGCCTACCTGGGAAGCAAGGGCTACACGGGGCGCCTGCGGAAGTCAGACCTCACCCTCAGCGATCCCGAGGGGGTCACGGTGGCCGAGGCGCTCAAGGTGCTCGGCTTCCCGGCGGCGCTGCCGGCCGCGGCGCACGCGCCGAGCGACCTGCTCGGCTACCTTGAGGTGCACATTGAGCAGGGTCCGGTGCTCGAGGACCGGGGCCTTCCGGCGGGTGTCGTCTCCGCCATCGCGGGTCAGACCCGCGGCAAGGTGGTCTTCACGGGCGAGGCAGGGCATGCGGGTGCCACCCCCATGGGGCTTCGCCGCGACGCTCTGGCCGGCGCCGCGGAATTCATCATGGAGGTCGAGGCCTACGCCCGCACCCGCACGCCGCTTGTGGCGACCGTGGGGCGGATCGCCGCACACCCGGGCGCCTCGAACGTGATCGCAGGGTCCGCCGAGCTCACCCTCGACGTGCGACACCCCGCCGACGCGCCGCGCCGCGCCGCGCTGCGCCACCTCCTTGGCGCGGGCCGCTCGATCGCGCGCCGCAGGCGCCTCGGCTTCTCGCTCGCGATCACCCAGGACAACGGCGCGGTGGCCTGCTCGCGCGAGCTCTCCGCCCTGCTGGGCGAGAGCGTGCGGGCCCGCCAGGGCTCGACGCTCTCCCTGCCGAGCGGCGCCGGCCACGACGCCGTGATCGTCTCTTCGCTCACGCCGGTCGCGATGCTCTTCGTGCGCTGCCGCCGGGGCTTGAGCCACCATCCCGACGAGTTCGTGAAGAAAAGCGACCTCAAGGCCGCACTTGGCATCGTCGTCGACTTCCTTGAGCGTCTGGCCGCGCGCACCTCTGCATGAGCAACGCCTACGACATCCTGATCCGGGGAGCCACCCTCGTCACCGAGAAGGGAACGAGCCGGGGCGACATCGCCGTCGTCGACGGCCGGATCGCGAAGATCGGCCCGGACCTCGGAGACTCGGCGGCCGACGTCGTGGAGGCCCGCGGGCTCCACGTTCTGGCCGGAATCATCGACTCGCACGTCCACTTCAACGAGCCGGGGCGCACCCACTGGGAGGGCATCGAGACCGGGTCCAACTCGCTCGCGGCGGGAGGGGCGACGTCCTTCTTCGACATGCCGCTCAACTCGCACCCCCCGGTGACGGACGCGGCGAGTTTCAAGCTGAAGTACGAGGCCGCCCTGCGCAGCGCGCGCACGGACTTCGGGATCTGGGGCGGCCTTGTCCCCGGAAACGCGGACCAGATGGAGGGGCTGAGGGACTCGGGCGTCGTGGGCTTCAAGGCCTTCATGTGCAACAGCGGGATCGACGACTTCCCGAACGTGGACGCGCGCACGCTGCGCATCGGCATGAAGCGCGCGGCGGAGCTGGGCGCCCTCGTGGCCGTGCACGCCGAGGACGACGACCTCGCCCGGCGCATCACCGAGGAGCAGCACGCCAAGGGCACGGACGTCCGCACGTGGCTCAAGTCGAGGCCGGTCGAGCTCGAGCTCGCCGCCATCAGGACCGCCCTCGACATCTCCGGGGAGACCGGGTGCGCGCTCCACGTGGTCCACGTGAGCAGCCCCGAGGGCGTGGCCCTGATCCGCGAGGCGAAGGCCAAGGGCGTCAACGTCACCGTCGAGACGTGCCACCACTACCTGCTGCTCACCGAGGAGGACGTGGTGCGCGTCGGCGCCCCCGCGAAGTGCTTCCCGCCCCTGCGCTCCGATGCCGTTCGGCTGGGCCTGTGGTCCGAGCTCGAGTCGGGCAGCATCGACACGATCGGCTCCGACCACTCGCCGGCGCCGCCGGACATGAAGCGCTCGCAGGATTTCTTCAAGATCTGGGGCGGGGTGTCCGGCTGCCAGCACGGCCTGGAGCTCCTGGTGTCCGAGGCGCTTGAGCGGCGTCCGCCCGAGGTCGCCCTGCCGATGCTCACGCGCCTGCTCTCTGCGAACGTGGCGCGCAGGTTCAGGGTGGACCACGTGAAGGGCCGGCTGGCCGAGGGGCTGGACGCCGACCTGACCCTTCTCAAGCTGGGCCACGAGCACGTCCTCTCCAACGCGGACCTCCTCTACCGCCACCGGCAGGGTCCCTACGACGGGCGCCGCGCCACGGTTCGGATCTCGCGCACGATCGTGCGGGGCCGCACGGTTTTTGCCCATGGACGGATTGCGCCGGGCGCCCCCTCGGGCCACCTTATCACCCCGAAACCGTCCTCCTAAGCCCTCGAACTCCCCCTCACCATGCCTGAACTTTTCGGACACACCCGGGCCCACGTGGGTACGCGCCATGCGCTGATCACCCCCGACAACCACGTCAACAGCTCGGTGCCCGGCATCACCGGCGCCACCACGGTGGTCCTGGTGAGCCCGGCCATGGGCGCCCGGGTGGTGCAGACCCAGATCACGTTCCAGCAGGGCGGCTCGGCCCATGTGGCCGCCAGCGACCTGCAGACCTTCGGGTTCGTGATGGGAGGCGGCGCCTTGGCCTCCGTGGGCGACGAGCGGGCGCGCCTCGGGGACGGGGGCTTCTTCTACTGCCCGGCCGGCTCCGACTGGAGCCTCACGTCCCCCAAGAAGGGGACCCAGGTCACGCTATTCCAGAAAAAGTACGTTCCGCTGCCAGGAGAGGAGGCCCCCCGAGCTATCCTGGGCGACCAGAAGGACGTCGCCGGGACCCCGTTCCTGGGCGACCCCGCTGCCAACCTCCAGGTGCTCCTTCCCGACATCCCCGCCTTCGACATGGCGGTCAACATCTTCGCGTACAAGCCGGGCGGCCACCTTCCCTTCGTGGAGATCCACCTCATGGAGCACGGGCTGGTCATGCTCTCGGGCGAGGGCGTCTACCGACTGGAGGACTCCTGGTATCCCGTGCGAGCGGGCGACGCGATCTGGATGGGCCCCTACTGCCCCCAGTGGTTCGTCGCCATGGGCAAGGTCCCCGCCCGCTACCTCTACTACAAGGACGTGAACCGCGCCCCCCTATGAGCTCCGAGCTGACACACATCACGATCGACCGGGTAGGACTGCAGCGCCGCATCGACGAGCTGGCGCTCATCTCCGAGGCTCCGGCCCCGGTGGTCACGCGGGTGCTCTTTTCCGAGGCCGATCGCCGGGGCCGCGAATACGTGAGGCGAGCGGCGCGCGACGCCGGGCTCACCCTGCGAGAGGACGCCGTGGGCAACATCTTTGCCCGCTGGGTGGGCTCCGAGCCGGACCTGCCGGCGGTCGGGTCGGGCTCGCACACCGACGCGATCCCGAACGCCGGCCGCTATGACGGCGTGGTCGGGGTCCTCGGCGCCTTCGAGGCGCTGGCCGCCCTGAAGCGATCCGGCTTCAAGCCGAGGCGCTCGCTCGAGGTGGTGATGTTCACGGCCGAGGAGCCGACCCGCTTCGGCTTGGGTTGCCTCGGCAGCCGCCTGATGGCGGGCACCATCTCCGTCGAGAAGGCCTCAAGCCTTCGCGACCGCGAGGGGCGCTCGCTCGACGAGCTGCGCGCCGCGGCGGGCTACTCGGGCCCGCTCGAGTCTGTCCGCCTTCCCTCGGGCTACTACCACTCCTTTGTCGAGCTCCACATCGAGCAGGGTCCGGTTCTCGAGCGCGAGGGGATCCCCATCGGGATCGTCGGCCACATCGCGGGCCCTAGCAGCTACCGGGTCAAGCTCCTCGGCGAGGGCGGCCACGCCGGCGCCGTGCTGATGCCCGAGCGCCACGACGCGATGCTCGCCGGCGCCGAGATCGCCCTCGCCGTCGAGCGCGCTGCCAAGTCGAGCGGCAGCCCCGACACGGTCGGCACCGTGGGGGTGTTCCGGATCGAGCCCGGGGCCGTCAACAGCGTGCCCTTCAGGGCTTACCTCGAGATCGACCTGAGGGACTCGCGCATGGACACGCGCACCAAGGCCTTCGAGGAGATCCGCGCGGCCGCAGACGAGGTCTGCTCGCGCCGCGGCATCCACCTGGAGTTCGAGGAGATCAACGCCGATCCCCCGGCACCCGGCGACCAGAAGACGATCGCGATCGCCGAGCAGGTGTGCTCTGAGCTGGGACTCAAGTCCCTGAGGATGGTGAGCCGGGCATACCACGACTCGCTGTTCATGGCGCGGGTGAGCCCCACGACCATGATCTTCATCCCCTGCCTGAACGGCTGGAGCCACCGCCCGGAGGAATTCTCCACGATCGAGCATATCGCCTCGGGCGCCGAGGTGCTCGCGCACACGATGGCGAGGCTCTCCGCATAAGGACATGGGCTTCGACTTCACGATCAACGGAAAGACGGTCAGGGTCGACGGTGCTGCGCCGACCACGACCCTGCTCGAGTACCTTCGGTCGAGCGGGCTTACGGGGACCAAGCAGGGCTGCGCCGAGGGCGACTGCGGCGCCTGCACGGTCGCCGTCGTCGAGCGGAACGCCTCGGGGCAGACGACCTACCGGGGCGTCAACAGCTGCATCGCGCTCCTGCCCACCTTCGCCGGCCGCGAGGTGCTGACGGTGGAGGCCCTGGCGGGCGCCGGTGGCTCGCTGCACCCGGTGCAGAAGGCGATGGTCGACAACTACGGCTCCCAGTGCGGGTACTGCACACCCGGCTTCGTCATGTCGCTCTTCGAGGGCTACTATCGGGGCGACTGCAACGAGCCCTGCCAGATCAGCGACCAACTGAGCGGCAACCTCTGCCGATGCACGGGCTACCGGCCGATCCGGGACGCCGCGCTTGAGGCGCTCGGGCGCCGGGATGAAGCCGCAGCCGACGCGTTCCGGGATAGGCTCGGCCAGCCTGCACCCGGCGTCGCTCCGCTGGACTACGCTTCAGGGGGCGAGCGGTTCGTGCGGCCGGCCTCGCTCCAGGGGCTCTTTGCGGCCCTGAAGGACCACCCCAAGGCGAGGCTCGTCGCGGGCGCCACGGAGATCGGAGTCGACGTCACCAAGAAGGCTGCAACCTTCCCGCTGCTCGTCTCGACGGACGGGATCCCCGAACTCAGCGGGGTTGAGTGCACCGACGCCTCCTGGAGCATCGGGGCGTCCACGACCCTCACGACGGTCGCCGAGGCGCTGGGCACCGAGTTTCCGTCCTTCGCGAAGATGGTGCGCGTGTTCGCCGCCCGGCAGATCCGCAACCGGGCGACCCTGGGCGGCAACCTGGGCACCGCTTCGCCCATCGGCGACAGCGCCCCGGTGCTCCTCTCGCTCGACGCCTCGCTCGTGCTCGCCTCGGAGGCCGGTCGAAGGACGGTCGCCCTGGCCGACTTCTTCACCGGCTATCGAAGGACCGTGCTCCTGCCCGGAGAGATCATCCTCCGGGTGGAGATTCCCCGCTTGCGCGGGGGCTCGGGGCTCGAGCGCCGCTCGGATTTCTTCAAGGTCTCGAAGCGGCGCGAGCTCGACATCAGCATCGTCGCGGCGGCGTTCGCGGTCGACCTCGACGCCGGGGGCGTCGTGCGGCGCGCCCGCCTCGCCTACGGGGGCGTCGCGGCGACCACGGTTCGCGCTCGTCGCGCGGAGGCGGCCCTCGAGGGACGCACCCTCGCCGCGGCCTCGGCCGACGTGTCCGCGGTCCTCGCTCAGGAGTTCAAGCCGATCGACGACGTGCGGGCCGGGGCTGAGTACCGCCGGGGGCTCATCGTCTCGCTCTGGCAGAAGTTTGCGTCGGGGGACACGAGCGTCGTCCAGGATGGCAACCTCGATTTCGCCCGCGGCTCGACCTTGGTTTCGCCGGATTCCTCCAGGTCCCTGCGCCACGAGAGCGCCGTCGGCCACGTGACGGGCCGCGCGATGTACGCCGACGACACGGCCCAGCGCCGCCCCATGCTCGACCTCTGGCCGGTGTGCGCCCCCCACGCGCGAGCGCGGATTCTTCGCCGGGACGCGACGGCTGCGCGCGCGATGCCCGGCGTGGTGGCTGTGCTGCTCGCCGAGGACATCCCCGGGGTCAACAACGTCGGGCCGCACCATGACGAGCCGATGTTCGCCGACAGCGAAATCCTCTTCCACGGCCAGGTGGTCGCCCTCGTCGTCGGCACGTCGCAGCGCGCCTGCCGCGCCGCCGCCGCCGCCGTGGTGGTCGACTATGAGCCGCTTCCGCCGGTGATCGGCGCAAAGCAGGCGATCGCCGAGTCGAGCTTCCACAGCCCCCCGCACACGCTCGCCCGGGGTGACTGCGCCGCGGAGATGGCGGGCGCGCCCCTCCGTCTCGAGGGTGACTTCGAGTACGGCGGTCAGGAGCATTTCTACCTCGAGACGCAGGCAGCCTGGGCCGAGGCGGGTGAGTCCGGATCGGTCTTCGTCAGCTCCTCGACCCAGCATCCCTCCGAGATCCAGACGATCGTGGCGGAGGTCCTGGGGCAGCCCCGCAACAAGGTGGTGGTCCAGTCGCCCCGGATGGGCGGCGGCTTCGGCGGCAAGGAGACCCAAGGCAACGCCTTCGCGGCCATGGTGGCCCTGGCGGCCGTGAAGACGGGACAGCCCGTGCGCATCCAGTTGGACCGGGATGTCGACATGTCGATCACGGGCAAGCGGCATCCCTTCTATTCGCGCTTCACGGTCGGCTACGACGGCGAGGGCCGGATCCTGGCCGCCGACGTCAACCTGTACGCGGACGGC
This sequence comes from uncultured Opitutaceae bacterium, assembly GCA_903919205.1. GTDB lineage: Bacteria > Verrucomicrobiota > Verrucomicrobiia > Opitutales > Opitutaceae > Palsa-1447. The sequence continues at coordinate 22,256 of CAIXHE010000029.1, forward strand.
GGCTGGTCGCTCGACCTGTCGCAGCCGGTGCTCGACCGGGCCCTGTTCCACCTCGACAACAGCTATTACATCCCGGCCGCGAGGTTCACGGGCCTGATCGCCAAGACGAACACCGTCTCGAACACCGCCTTCCGAGGGTTCGGCGGCCCCCAGGGAATGATCGTGATCGAGGAGATCGTCGACCGGATCGCCCGCAGGCTGGGTCTTGCGCCCGAGGTGGTCCGTGAGCGCAACCTCTACCACGGAACCGGCGAAACCAACACGACCCACTACCTCCAGGAGATCGGTGACAACCGGCTCCAGACAGTCTGGTCCATGGCCCGTGAGAAGGCGGCCTTCGCGGACCGCCGCCGGGCGGTCGACGACTGGAACCGCGCGCACGACCGGGTCAAGCGGGGCCTCGCCATCACGCCCCTCAAGTTCGGCATCTCCTTCACGCTGACCCATTTCAACCAGGCGGGCGCCCTCGTCCTCCTCTACGCGGACGGTACGGCCCAGGTGAACCACGGGGGGACCGAGATGGGGCAGGGCCTGCACACGAAGGTCCAGGGCGTGGCGATGCGCGAGCTGGGCCTTCCCGAGGAGCGCGTGCGGCTCATGCCAACCTCCACCGACAAAGTGCCCAACACCTCGCCCACAGCGGCATCGTCGGGCGCCGACCTGAACGGAGGCGCCGTGAGAAATGCGTGCATCATCCTGCGCGAGCGCCTGCTGCCCGTCGCGGCTGCGCTGCTCTCCCCAAAGGCGGGCAGGACCCTGACCGCCGCTGACGTCGAGTTTGCCGGTGGCCGCGCCTCGGTGCGCGGCACCGAGGTCTCGGTCGACCTTGCAGACGTGTGCCGCCAGGCCCACCTGGACCGCATCAGCATGGCCGTCTCGGGCTACTACGCGACTCCGGGCATCCACTGGGACTGGTCCACCGCCTCGGGCCGGCCCTTCCAGTACTTCGTGTGCGGGGCCGCCGTGGCCGAGGTCGAGGTGGACGGCTACAACGGCATGCACCGCGTGCTCAGGCTCGACGTCGTCGAGGATGTGGGCAGCTCGCTCAACCCGGGCATCGACATCGGCCAGATCGAGGGCGGCATCGTCCAGGGCATCGGCTGGCTGACGCGCGAAGAGCTGCGCTGGGACAAGATGGGTCGGCTGCTCACGCACAGCGCGAGCACCTACCAGATACCGGCCGTGAGCGACGCGCCGATCGAGATGAACATCACGCTGCTGCCGATGGCCGCCCAGGAGGGCACGATCCACGGGAGCAAGGCGTCGGGGGAGCCCCCCTTCATGCTGGCCTTCTCGGTGCGCGAGGCCGTCCGGGATGCCATAGCAGCCTTTGGTCCGAAGGGCGGAGAGATCCGGCTGCCGTCGCCGGCCACGGGCGAGGCCATCTTTGCGGCCATCAACGGCCGCCTACATCAGGGGGCCTAGTTCGAAGCGCGCTGGCGCCTCAGACGGCCCTTGCGACGCGATCCCGCTCCGTAAGCAGCTGGGCGGCGATGCTCAGCGCGATCTCGTGTGGATGGTTGCTGCCGAAATCGAGGCCCACGGGGCAGTGGAAGCGGGAGACCTGGTTCTGGGTCAGACCCTCGGCCAGCAGTTCCCTGCGCAGGATCTCCGCCTTGGAGTCGCTGCCGATCACGCCGATGAACGGAAAGCGCGTACCGGCGAGCGCGGCCCCAAGGATCGGCCGGTCGGTCGCGTGGCCCTTGGTCATCACGACCAGGAACGCTCCGTCGGGCAGCGAGGCGACGGCGGCCTCCGGAGCCTCTGCATGGACCACCTTCACGTTGTGGGCCCTTGGCAGGCGGCCCAGCCACTCCGCTCGCGTGTCGATGCACGTGACCGTGCAGGGCAGCGGCAGCAGCACCGGCAGCAGCGCCTGGGCGATGTGGCCCGCACCGAAGACCGCGATGTTCCAGGCGCGCGACCCCGCGTGCGGCTCGAGGTAGAACTTGACCGAGCCCCCGCAGGTCATCCCTACGTCCCCCTTCAGGGTCCATGAAACGAAGCGCGGCGCGGGCCTCGGCTCGGACAAGATCTCGGCAGCCAGCTTGAGCGCGGCGGCCTCCACCTTGCCCCCGCCGACCGTTCCCGCATGGAGCCCCTCGGCGGTCGCGAGGAGCTTCGCCCCCGTGTCCTGGGGGGTGCTCCCGAGCGCCTCCACGAGGGTGACGAGCACGAAGGGCACGCCCTCGGTCTCGAGCGCCACGAGCTGCTCGTAAATCGTCACACCAGGCCGAGCTTCATCTTCCCCTCCTCGCTGATCATCGACTGGTTCCACGGCGGATCCCACGTGATCCTCACGTCGGCGTCGCCGACTCCGGGCACGAGCAGCACCTTGCCCTTCGCGTCCTCGGCTATGGCCGGGCCCATGCCGCAGCCCGGGGCGGTCAGCGTCATCGCCACGCTCACCTTGTAGGTGCTCTCGGCCTTCTTCTCGATGTCCATCGAGTACACCAGGCCCAGGTCGACGATGTTCACGGGGATCTCGGGGTCGTAGACCTTGCGGAGCTGGTCCCAGACGGCCGCCGGGTCCGGGGCGCCGTCGGCCAGCGTGGCCGCGTCGACCGAGTGGTCCGCGGCCGCCTCGCCGATGGCGTCGCCGTCCTTGCCGTCGATGCGGAACAGCCCGTGGTCGGTCTGCACCGTGTAGCTGCCGCCCAGGGTCTGGTGGATCTGGATCCGGGTTCCGAGGGGCAGGGATACCTTGTCCCCGGAGGGAATCTGCGTGGCCGAGACCTCCCTGGACAGGTGGCGTTCGCGGTTGAAAGGGGCCATGGCGGGTCAGAGGGCGAGCTGCTCGCGGATCAGCTTCCTCAAGGCCTCTTGGAGCGGCTGGCTCTCCAGCCTCGAGAGCACCTCTTCGAAGAAACCGAAGATGAGAAGCTGGTTGGCGGCCTTCGGCGGGATGCCCCGCGCCCTGAGGTAGAACTCCTGCTCGGCATCGATGCGCGCGCTCGTCGCCCCGTGGGTGCAGCGCACATCGTTGGCCTGGATCTCAAGACCCGGGAGGGAGTTGGACTCGGCGTCGTCGCTCAGCATCAGGTTGCGGTTGCTCTGGTAAGCGTCGGTCTTCTGCGCGTCCGGGTCCACGATGATGAGCCCCGAGAAGATCGTGCGCGAGGAGTCGAGGAGCGCGTTCTTGTACAGCAGGTCCGACTTGGTGTTGGGCGCCTGGTGGATCTGCAGCGTGCGCTGGTCGTACTCGTTCGAAGCCTTGGCGATCGTGACAGCGAGCATCTCGGAGAATCCGCCCGGCGCCTGGAGCTGGCTGAGCGACTCGTGCCGGGCCTGCTTGCCCCCGAGGTGGAGGTTGAGCGACTGCACCCTCGAGTCGCGGCGCACCACGGTCGAGTTGAACTGCAGGGAGAGGGTCTCGGGCGACCAGCACTGCGCGGCCGCGTAGGTGATCTTGGCGCCGTGGCCCGCGTAGAGGTCGTTGGCGCCGCATGCGAAGTGCCTGCCGCCGCCGCGCGAGACGAAGTAGTCGACGACCGTCACCTTTGAGCGTTCGTCCGCGACCACGAGCGTGTGGGGGAACACCGCCGTTTCGGCGCCGGCCGCCGAGTGCACGACCACGATGGGAAGGTCGACCTCGACCCCCTTGGGCACGTGGATGAAGGCGCCGTCGCAGACCAGGGCCTCGTGCAGCGCGGCGAACTTGGCCGATCCCAGCTTCTGGGGCTGGGCCATGAAGTGCTCCCGCAGCAGGGCGGGGTGTGCCGTCAGCGCCTCGGAGATCGTGGAGACGACCACGCCCCGCGAGGCGAGTTCGGCGGGGAGCGCCGTGCGCGCGACCAGGCGGCCGTTCAGGAACGTGAGCGTGGCCGCCGAGGCGAGGTCGAAGGCGCCCGTTGCGGGCGTCTCCGTGGCCCGGGCGCCGGCCTCGTATCCCTCGAGCCGGATCCCGGATATCGTGCTGAACCTCCACGACTCGTCGTTTCGCGTGGGCAAGGCGAGCGCCTCGAAGCGGGCGTAGGCCGAGCGCTTGCGCTCGAGCCACCAGGCGGGTGCGCCGGCAAGCGAGGCGAGGTGCGCCTCAAGGGCGTCGGGCGTGAAGGCGCCGACAGGGCTCGCCAGGGCGGCGGGGGAATGGGCGGGGGCGGCCATCGGTCAACCCACGCTCCCTTCCATCTCGAGATCGATCAGGCGCTTGAGCTCGACGGAGTATTCCATCGGGAACTGCCTTGCCAGGTCGTTGATGAAGCCGTTCACGGACAGGCTCATGGCCTGGCCCTCGGTGAGCCCACGCTGCTGCATGTAGAAGATCTGCTCGGCGCTCACCTTGGATACGCTCGCCTCGTGCTGCACGGCGTGGCGGTCGCCGCGCACCGTGATCGCCGGGTAGGTGTCCGTGCGGCTGTTCGTGTTGATCAGCAGGGCGTCGCAC